>JBJOKY010000342.1:0-5049 GCA_046045865.1 Pseudomonadota bacterium
GCCGCAGCAACCCCAACGCCGCCTACGCCGGCTCGGTGCCCTACCTGATGCTGGCGGGCAACCTGATGGCCGGCTGGCAGATGGGCCGTGCGCTCATCGCCGCCGAGGACGCCATCAACGAAGGCGAGGACGTCGCCTTCATGAACGCCAAGGTGGCCACCGCGCGCTTCTACGGCGACCACATCCTGGCCAAGGTGCCGGGCCTGCGCGACGCCATCGTCGAAGGCGCCGAGTCCGCCGTCGCCCTGGCCCTGGAGGCCTTCTGATGAGCCGCGGCACCCGTCAACTGCCCGGTGCCCTGGCGCATCTGCCGCTGCCCATCATCGGCTCACCGCTGTTCATCATCAGCAACCCCAAGCTGGTGATCGCGCAGTGCATCGCCGGTGTGGTGGGCTCCATGCCTGCGCTCAACGCCCGGCCGGCCGAACAGTTGGACGACTGGCTGGCCGAGATCACCGAGACGCTGGCGGCCTGGAACGCCGCGCATCCGGATGCGCCGGCCGTGCCCTTCGCCATCAACCAGATCGTGCACAAGAGCAATGACCGGCTCGACCACGACATGGCGATGTGCGCCAAGTACAAGGTGCCCATCATCATCACCAGCCTGGGCGCGCGTACCGACGTGAACGAGGCGGTGCACGGCTGGGGCGGCGTGGTGCTGCATGACATCATCAACAACAGCTTCGCGAAGAAGGCGATCGAGAAGGGCGCCGATGGCCTGATCGCCGTGGCCGCCGGGGCAGGGGGCCACGCCGGGGTGAAGAGCCCCTTCGCGCTGATCCAGGAGATCCGCCAGTGGTTCGACGGCCCGGTGGCGCTGTCGGGCGCCATCGCCAGCGGCAGTGCAGTGCTGGCGGCGCAGGCCATGGGGGCGGATTTCGCCTACATCGGCTCGGCCTTCATCGCCACGGACGAGGCCCGTGCGGCGGACGCCTACAAGCAGGCCATCGTGGACGGCAGCAGCGACGACATCGTCTACAGCAACCTGTTCACCGGCGTGCACGGCAACTACTTGAAGCCCAGCATCCGCGCCGCCGGCCTGGACCCGGACAACCTGCCCGAAAGCGACCCGTCGAAGATGAACTTCGGCGGTGATGCCAAGAAGGCCTGGAAGGACATCTGGGGCTGCGGCCAGGGCATCGGCGCCATCGACAAGGTGCAGCCGGCCGGTGCGCTGGTGGCGCAACTCAGGGCGGAATACCAGGCCGCGCGCTCGCGCCTGCTGGCCTGAATGGCCGCGCGACAGGGCAGGGCGCTGCGTCGGCTAGCGGCTCAGCGCTTCTTGTCCTTGCCATCCTCCGATTCGAACAGGCGCGCGGCCTTGCTGTCGGTGGCCGCTGCCGTCCTGAAGTAACCCACCACCGAGGCCACCGAGGCATGGCCGGTGAGCGCCATGGTCTCGCCGATCGAGACCTGCTGGCGCGCCGCCTCGGTGACGAAGCCCGAGCGCACCGAGTGCGCCGAATAGTCCTCGGGCAGGCCGGCCAGCAGGCTGCGCGCCTTGATGATGTCGCGCACGGCGGCCGGCGACAGCGGCTCGGCCACCTGGCCGCCCTTGCGGATGCGCCGGAAGATCGCACCGTCCTTCACGCCGCTGCGAGCCAGCCAGGCCTCGAGCGCGTCCGCCGCCGGGCCCACGATGGGCTTGTCGGTGTTCTTGTTGGTCCAGCCAGCCTGGTTGGTCTTGCTGTGGTGCAGGGCGTAGACCCAGGTGCGCTCGGCCACCTTGCGCACGTTGTCCAGCGTGGCCGAGGTCACCTCCGAGCGGCGGCGTCCGCCGCTCGACCACGCGAACAGGATGAGCGCGCGGTCGCGCACCCCACGCAATGAATCGTCGCAGGTGTCGAGCAGGGCCTGCAGCGGCTCGCGCGTGAGCGCGGCCTTCTTGTCCTGCACCACGCCGCGCTTGGCGTAGGCACGCCGGGTGCGCGACATCAGCTCGCGCACCTTGGCGTCCATGCAGGGGTTGGCCTGGCCGGCGAGCTGGTGCGCCTTGGACAACACGCTGATGCGGTGCACCAGCGTGGACAGTGCCGGCGCGCCTGGCTCGGCCTTGTGGCCGGCCGCGACCAGCGCGTGATCAATGGCCTCGGGCAGCTCGCACACCAGCGTGGTGCCGGACTTGCGCTGGGCATGGTCGACGATGAACTGCACCACGGCGGCCACCGGCACCGGCAGCGCGATGGGCTGGCCGTAGCGCAACTCGAACCAGGCGGCCCAGTAGCGGATCGCCGTCTGGTAGCTGCGCACCGTGTTCTCGGATTCACCTTCGGCCAGCAGGGCGCCCATGGCGCTTTCGGTGTGCGGTGCCAGCCGGGCCGGATCGAGCGGCACGTCCAGCGGCGTGACCGTGGTCAGCGTGACCTGGCCGGGCAAGGCGCGCTTGCTGCGCGTGGAGGCGGAAGGCATGTCGGGTAGGTGTGTAAAATTGTTGTACAAGATATGTATGACATTTGATTTCATACAAATCACCGTGTCAACCGACGATAAGTATTAATTATCGTGACTAACATGCATGAAACCGGGGGAGACGCCGGCTCATGCATCGACAACCCACCAATCTCACCCGGGAACACTGCCATGAGCCGCGGAATCACCGAACACGACGTATGCAAGGCCGCCGACGAGTTGCTGATGCAGGGCCTGCGTCCGACCATCGAACGCGTGCGCATGACTATCGGCCGGGGCTCGCCCAACACGGTCAGTCCGCACCTGGAGGGCTGGTTCCGCCGGCTCGGCCAGCGCCTGCAGGAGCCACCTTCGGCAGGCGCCCAGGTGGCGCCGGCCGACGTGCCCGACCCGGTGAGCCAGGCTGCAGCCCAGCTCTGGCAGACCGCCCTGGCCCAAGCCCGCCAGGAAGCTGCCATGCTGGCCCGCCAGGCCCGGGACGAAGCCGCCGAATCCGCCCGCCAGGCCCGTGCCGATGCAGATGCCGCCATCGCCGCAGCGCGCCAGGAGATCGACACCGCGCTGGCCCTGGCCCGCCATGCGGCACAGGAGCGCGACATCATGGCGCGGCAGTTCGAGCAGTCGCAGGAACTTGTCACCAGCCTGCAGCAGGATCTGGCTGCCCGCACGGCCCGGCTGGAAGACGCAGGCGCAGCCATCGCCGCCGTGGGTGCGCGCCTGCAGCGCCAGGAGGCGCGCGAAGCCGAGGCCCTGGCCGACCTGCGTCAGCAACTCGCCGCCGCGCTGGCACGCGCCGACGCGGCCGACCGCCGTGTGGCGCTGGAGCTCGACCGAGAACGCACCTTGCGCACCAGGGCTGAACGCCGCGTCGAGCAGACCGAGACGCAGCTGGAACGCGACCGCCAGGCGGCCGCCCAGCGGCTGGACGATGCGCACCGCCAGGCGCAGCTGCAACTGCAGGCGCTGGCCCATGCGGCCGGTCTGCGCGAAGACCGGCTGGTCGCGCAGCTGGAGGCCGCCATGGCCGAACAGGCCGTGCTGCGCCGTCAGGTCGATGACGGCCGTCAGGCCTCGGAGCAGGCAGCCACCGCCGCGGCGGTCGCGCAGGCCGAGGCCACGGCGATCAGGGCTGCATTTGCCAGCCTGGCGGCCGCCACCGCCACCGCATCCACCACTACCACTACCACTACCACCGCCGTTGACGTCACAGCCACTGCACCGGACCAGCCCATTGCAGCCCCGGACACCAGGCGCAAGGCCAGGCGCGGGCCAGGGCGTCTGCCCCCAGGCGAGCCTGGCAGCGTCAGCTGAGTGCCGGCGCGCTACGGTGCCGTGCCCGGCACCAGCGTCAGCACGTCGCTGCCGCTGCCTGGCGCCGGCCACAGCGACACGGTGAGGTTGGCAGCCCAGCGCGGCAGGAAGCGCCGGAACAGCGGCGACATCACGATGCCCGACTGGCCGCTGGAATAGATGAAGCGCGACTTCGCCGGGTCGGCCACGTCGTAAAGCGCACGCAGGCTGGGCCCGTGCTCGCTCAGGTAGAGCTCGCCCGTGCTTGCCTCAGGCTTGAGGCCCACGCGCGAGACATTGACCGTGTGGCTGTCACCGCCCACCGGCGTGCGCAGCTCGAACATCCACGACAGCGTGCCGACCTTGCTGAAGGGCCGGTGCTCGGCGCGGGCCTGGTGCAGATCGCCCCAGCGCCACTGGCCGGGGTCGTCCCCCAGTACGGCCTGCAGTTCACCCAGGGCGCGGTTGAGCGCCTCGTTGGCCAGTTCGGTGCAGGTCTCGGGCTCGCGGGTCTGGCGGTTGTCGCACCAGCTGGTGTCCTGGCGCTCCATGACGTTGTCCAGCGCGTCGCGGAAGCTGCGGCGCTCACCGAACTCGCGCACCCACAGCGTCCCCAGGTCGTCGGCGAACACGAGCTGCGTCAGGTGGCGCGCCCAGGCGTGGAAGATCGCCGGCGTCGCCCTGTCGGGCGCCATCAGGCCGTCGAAGGTGGTGATCTGGTCGGCCAGACGTCCGGCCAGCGGATGTTCGCTCAGCGCCTTGCGGAAGTACGGCAGCAGGCGCTGCGCGCCCAGCGACAGGATGTCGCCCTGGATCGCGCCCAGGCTCTGCAGGTCGTGGCGCGGCCGGGCGGCCAGCAGCTGCTCGATGCGTTGCTGCCGGTACGGCGGCGCCCATTCGCTGCCGATGTAGTGCGGATAGTCCGCCGCGTGGATGCGCTGATTGGCGGTGGCGATCCAGCCACGCTGCGGATCGCGTTCACGTGGCGTGAGCGTGGGATCAAGGAAATCCTGCCAGTCGTAGCGCGCCTCCCAGCCGGGCGCGGGCACCAGACCCTGCAGGTCGTTGGCGGGCTTGCGCAGCGGCACGCGGCCGGCGGCGACGAACGCGATGTGGCCGTACGGGCCTTCTGCGTCGGCCACCACCATGTTCTGCATCGGGGCGACGTAGTCGGCACTGGCGTTGATGAACTCGGTCACCGTGCGGGCCCGGTTGAAGGCCAGGCCCGCTTCGATCGGCGAGGCGTCCGGGTCCAGCGCCGTCCAGCGCATCGCGATCACGTAGCGCGGCGGCCGGGCCGTGCGCGTGGCGGCAGGTGGCGCGCTACCCGGCTGCGACGCACCTGCATCC
>JBJOKY010000343.1:0-5040 GCA_046045865.1 Pseudomonadota bacterium
CGACCCGCAGTCGCGCGGGCGCATCCGCCTGCGCCTGGCCGCCACCGGGCTGGAGGCCTGGGCCGCCGTCATCGTCGCCAGCGCCGGCAGCGGCTACGGCGTGAGCCTGCTGCCGCGCGTGGGCGAGGTGGTCGTGGTCGGCTTCGCCAGCGCCGACCTGCCGCTGGTGCTGGGCGCGCTGTGGAGTGGCAACAGCAGCACACCCGCCGACGCCGCGCCGGTCGACGAGCGCTACCTGATCCAGACCCCCGCCGGCCTGAAGGTGCTGCTGGACGACGCCGCGCCACGCATCGAGCTGGAAACGCCGGCCGGCTACAGGCTCACCATCGACGATCAGGGCGCGGGCACCATCACGGTCGAGAAGGGCAGCGAGAAGATCGAGATGGCCTCGGCCGGCATCACCATCACCAGCGCGGCCAAGGTCAAGGTGAACGCCAGCACGGTCGAGGTCTCGGCCGGCATGGTCAAGGTCGACGCGGGCATGAGCAAGTTCTCGGGCGTGGTGCAGTGCGACACGCTCATCAGCAACGCGGTCGTGTCGAGCAGCTACACGCCCGGCGCGGGGAACATATGGTGAACACCGCGTCCGCGTCCACCTCGGCCCCGCCCACCGTGCCGGCACCGGCGCGCCGCAGCCGCGCGCCTGCCACGGCCCGCCACGTGCCGCTGATGCGCCCGCCCTGGTTCGCCGGCAAGGACGAGACCGTGTGCCTGCACCGCTACCTGGACGAGCAGTTCGTGCCCCGCTTCATCCAGGACGCCCAGGCCGGGCGGCTGCAGGGCACCCTCGCCCAGGGCTGGTACGACGCCGACAAGGTCGGCCGCCACAAGGACGCGCCGCTGCTGCGCCTGCCCATGCACCGTGCCTTCTACGTGGCCAGCGTCGAGGTGGCCTGCAACACCTTCGGCCAGCCGGCCTTCGACCCGGCCAGGGTGACGTCCGCCGGCCTGGTGGTGCGGCGTGTGCCGCCGCCGGACCCGGCCAAGGGCGCGCAGACCCAGCGCTGGCTGCTGCGCGAGGGCGAGGCGCTGGGCTGGCAGCCGCTGCCGGCCGACGCCGGCCGGATCGAGCCCGACGACTACCGCCGCTACCTGGCACGCGGCCTGATCCAGCCGCGCCAGCCCGAGCCGCCCTACAGCGGCGAGGAGACCCATCCCATGCACCCGCTGCTGGTGCGCGTGCGCGATGGCGCCGGCCAGCTGCGCAACCACACCCTGCTGTGGGGCTACCTGCCGCTGGGCGGCAGCTACCGCGTCGCCGAGCCCGCCCCGCTGAGCCCCTCCGAGGCTGCCGCGCTGGGCAGCGCCCTGCAGGCCGAGCTCAGCTGGCCCTACGGCAGCCGCGGCGCACGCCCCTGGCAGGCCAGCGACAGCCGCCCCGTGCTGCAGGGCCAGGCCAACCTCGCCTTCCAGGAGCTGCTGGAGCAGCTGCTGCGCAGCCGTGTCGCCGACGAGCACGACAGCGACAACACCCCGCTGCGCGTCCTGCTGCAGCAGATCCGGTTCTATCCGCCGCCCGTGCCGCATCCGCCGCAGCCCTACGACCGCTACGCCGCGCCGGTGGCCGGCACCGGCAACCTCGACCTGCTGCAATGGCTGATCGGCACGGGCGACGCGGCCGACGCCTGGCTGAGCGGTATCACCAACCACCGCACCAGCCTGTCGACCAGCAGGCTGCCCTGGCCGGGCGGCGGCACGGCACCGTTCGATCTGGTCATCACTGCCGAGCAGGCGGCCAGCCTGCGCGAGCTGCTGGCCAGCCGCGCCCAGGCCGCCATGGCGCGCAACGACCTGGGCCTGGCCATGCCGCGCTACCCGCAAGGCGACGACGACCTGTTCGAGCTGCACGCCTTCGTGCGCTGGACCGACGACTGCGGCTGCGAACGCATCACCTGGGCGCCGCAGGGCAGCCTGAAGTTCCGCGTCGCCTCGCCGCTCGACCCCGATTTCCAGCGCCCGCAGGCCATCATCCTGCCGCGGCTGGACGACCTCAAGCGCGGGGCGGCACGCGGCGTGGCCCTGCTGGCGCCGAAATCGCTGGCCGACCAGCTGCGCAAGATCTCGCCGGCCATGCCGCCGGGCAGCGACGGCCCGGGCAACCGCTGCCAGCTGTGCTGGATGGTGAGCCTGAGCATCCCGGTCGTGACCCTGTGCGCCATGATCATCCTGATGATCCTCATCAACCTGCTGAACCTGATCTTCGGCTGGTTGCCCTGGGCCCTCCTGGCCCTGCCGCGCTGGTGCGGCAAGCTGCTCAAGGAGGACTGAGCGCCATGCCCACCTCCCCCCGCAGCAACGGCGCCGTCCGCGGCCCCGCCCTGGCCAGCTTCCCGCTCTTCGACGGCGTCGACGCCCGCGGCGCCCTGGCCTGGCAGCAGGGCAACAGGAGCATCCGCGAGGTCATGCTCAACATCCTGCTCACCCGCCCGGGTGAACGGCTGATGCGGCCCGAGTTCGGCGCCGGCATCCGCAACTTCATCCACCAGCCCAACAACGAGACCACGCGCGCCCTGATCGCCGACGCCACGCAACGCGCCCTGGCGCGCTGGGAGCCGCGTGTGGCGGTGGAAGAGGTGCGCGTCGTGCCCGACGCCCAG
The DNA here is from genome assembly GCA_046045865.1 of Pseudomonadota bacterium. GTDB lineage: Bacteria > Pseudomonadota > Gammaproteobacteria > Burkholderiales > Burkholderiaceae_C > Sphaerotilus. The sequence continues at coordinate 2,598 of JBJOKY010000343.1, forward strand.
CGCCTGTCGCACATCCACATCGCCATCCGTTACCGCGTGCACAGCGACGGCAGCCGCGACAGCTTCGACCTGGCGATCGAGCTGGGCGCGCCCGCGCGCTGAACGACCGCCCTCCGTCCGGAACCACCACCATGCCGCTGCCCATCCCCGATCTGGACGACCGCCGCTTCGACGATCTGGTCGTCGAGCTGGGCGAACGCCTGCAGCGCCAGCTGCCCGAACTCACCCGGCTCGCGCCAGGCGACCCGGCCCACGCCCTGGTCGACCTGTTCGCCTGGCTGACCGAGACGGTGCTGTACCGCGCCAACCGCATCCCCGAACGCCAGCGCCTGGCCTTCCTCAACCTGCTGCAGCTGCCGCGCCGGCCGGCCCGCCCGGCGCGCGGCGTGGTCTGCATCGATGCCCTGCCGACCGACCGGCGCAGCCTGCCGCCGCTGCTGGCGGCCGAAAGCGCGCTGCTCGGCGGCCCGGGTGCGAGCTTCACCACCGTGGGCGAGCTGCAGCCTACGCCGCTGCAGCTGCGCGTGCTGGTCAAGACGCGGCTGAGCAACACCCAGCTGCACGACGAAGGCATCTCGCTGCAGCAGCTGCGCGAGCAGTACGGCGTCGAGCCGGCGGCCTTCCGCCCCACCAGCCTGGTGCCCGGGCGCGACCGGCTCGACACCCGCCCCAGCCTGGACGCCGCCCTGCACCTGGCCCTGGTGCTGCCCAGGCCGCTGGCGGCGCATGCCGACGCGCTGCGCCAGCTGCTGGCCGGCGTGGTGCTCAACATCGCCGTCGCGCCGGACAGCGAGGCCGACGGCGACCTGGCCGCCAGCCAGGCACCGCGCCGCCTGGCCTGGGAGCTGGCCTGGTGGCCGGCGCCCGACACCCGCCCCGACGAGGTGCAGTACCTGCCGCTGGAGCAGGTGGCCGACAGCTCGCACGGCGCCCGCGTCACCGGCACGGTGCGCCTGCGCCTGCCGCGCGACGTCAGCTTCCTGCGCGCCAGCACGGCGCTCGATCCGCAATACGCCGGCATGGGCGACACGCCGCCCGAGCCACCCGCCGACCTGGCCCCCGGCCAGCTGCTGTGCTGGCTGCGCGTGACCAGCCGCGACGGCGACGACCTGCAGCTCGGCTACCTGGGCGTGAACGGCGTGGACGTGATCGGCCAGGGCGTGGCGCGCGACCTGATGCTGGGCGCCGGCACCGGTCGGCCCGACCAGCTGCTGGCCCTGCCGCATGCCGACGTCGACGACACCAGCCTGCAGCTCGACGTCGAGGAAGCCGGGCGCTTCGTGCCCTGGCAGGCGGTGGCGCATTTCCACGCCAGCGGGCCGGACGACCGCGTCTACCTGGTCGATGCCGAAGCGGCCACGGTGCGTTTCGGCGACGGCGTGCGCGGCAAGCGCCCGCCGGTGGGCGCACGCATCCGCGCCGCCAGCTACCGCCACGGCGGCGGCAGCGCCGGCAACCTGCCGGCCGGCGGCATCAAGGCGCTCGCCCAGGGCGCCAGCCGCCTGCAGCTGCGCCATGAATGGGCCACGCGCGGTGGCGTCGATGCCGAATCGGTCGACGCCGCCGAGCGACGCATCCCCGCCTTCCTGACCCACCGCGACCGCGCCGTCACAGCCGACGACTTTGCCGTGCTGGCGCGGGACAACCCGCTGCGCCCCATCGCCCGCGCCGACGCCGTGGCCGGCTTCTTCCCCGGCGCCAGCCTGAAGGCTGTGCGGCGCCAGCTGCCCGGCGTGATCAGCGTGTTCATCCTGCCCGAGCAGGCGCCCGCGTTGGCCGCCGCACCGCGCCCCAGCGCCGGTGCGCTGCGCGACGTGTACGACTACCTCGGCGCACGCACCCTGCTGGGCACCGAGCTCTACGTGCTGGCGCCGCAGTTCCAGCCCGTGTCGCTGGCGCTGGCGGTCGAGGTGGTCGACCCGGCCAACGAGCAGACCGTGTTCAAGGCGGTCGAGCTGGCGCTGCTGCACTACCTGTGGGCCCTGCCGCCGCACGGCCCGCGCGGTGCGGGCTGGCCGCTCGGCCGCGCCATCGACCTCAACGAGCTGCGCACCCAGGCCGGCCGGGTCGACGGCGTGCTGGCGGTCAACGCCGTGCGCCTGTTCTTCCTGGACCTGGACGCTGCCCCCGGCACCACCAACGCCTGGCGCGAACTCGCGGACCAGGCCGCCCTGCCGCAGGCCGCCTTGCCACTGGCTGATTACCAGCTGCCCGAGCTGATGGCCGTGGCCGTGCAGGGCGGCGAAGGCCCGCCCGCGCCGCCGCCCGGCTACGCGCCCGGCAGCGCCACGCCCGCCGGCAGCGGCGCACGCGCCGTGCCCGTGCCCGTCATCCCCGACCGGTGCTGAACCGGCCCGCAACGGCAATCACCCCATGGACAGCAACGGCACCCGAGTCCTGCTGCTCGACAGCGCGGCGGACTTCCGCACCGCGCAGTCCGCCT
>JBJOKY010000067.1:0-15224 GCA_046045865.1 Pseudomonadota bacterium
CGGCGCCGTGGGGCGGCTGCGCGCGGAACTCTACAACCGTCCGGGCACGCTGGCCGAAATGGCAGGCATCTTCGCCAAGAACCACGCCAACGGCGTGCACAACCCGCTGGCGCACATGCAGCGCGACCTGGGTTTTGATTTCTGCCGCACACCGTCGGACAAGAACCCCTACGTCGCCGGGCCGCTCAAGCGCTCCGATTGCTCGCTGGTGTCGGACGGCGCCGCGGCGCTGGTGATCAGCAACGAGCCCATCGCCGGCGCCGCCAACCCGGCGGTGCGCTGGCGCTCGCGCACCCAGGTGAACGACTTCCTGCCGCTGGGCCGGCGCGACCCGACGAAGTTCGAGGGCGCGGCGATGGCCTGGCAGCGCGGCCTGGCCGATGCGGGCTGCACGCTGGACGACCTGCACTTCGTCGAGACGCACGACTGCTTCACCGTGGCCGAGCTGCTGGAGTACGAGGCCATGGGCCTGGCGCCACACGGCCAGGGCGCCCGCGTCATCCTGGACGGTGTGTCGCGCAAGGATGGCAAGCTGCCGGTCAACCCGTCCGGCGGCCTGAAGTCGCGCGGCCACCCCATCGGCGCCACCGGCGTGTCGCAGCACGTGATGGCCGCCATGCAGCTCAGCGGCACGGCGGGTGCCATGCAGGTCGGCCGGGCCAGCCGCGGCGCGGTGTTCAACATGGGCGGCGCGGCGGTGGCGAACTACCTGAGCATTCTTGAAAGCGTGGACGCTCGGACCGGAGCCGGCGCATGAATGCGGCCCAGGTCTGCAACCTGGCGCAGCTGCTGAGGCAGACGGCGCGGCAGTTTCCGGATCGCGTCGGCTTGATCCAGGGCGAGCAGAGCTGGACCTGGGCCGAGATCGACGGCCGCGTCGATGCCCTCGTCGCCGCCTTCCGCGCGCTCGGCCTGCGGCACGGCGACCGCATCCTGCAGCAAAGCCGCAACAACCTGGCCATGTTCGAGGCCGCCTGGGCGGCGTGGCGCATGGGCTGCGTGTGGGTGCCGACCAACTTCCGGCTCACCGCCGCCGAGGTGGGGTATCTGGGTGAATCCAGCGGCGCCAAGCTGATGCTGGTCGAGACCGTGTTCGCCGGCCATGCCGAGGCGGTGCAGGCCGCGTCGCCCACGCTGGAGCACACGGTGTGGATAGGCGCCGATGCGCCAGCCGGCGCGCTCACCTACGAGGCGCTCATCGCGCAGCACCGTGGCGTGGCCGACGCGCCTTTCGAAGCCACCGTCGCCTGGGACGACCCGCTGTGGTTCTTCTACACCTCGGGCACCACGGGCAAGCCCAAGGCCGGCATCCTCACCCACGGGCAGATGGGCTTCGTGGTGACGAACCACCTGGCCGACCTCATCCCCGGCACGCGCGAGACGGACGTGTCCATCGCCGTCGCCCCGCTCTCGCACGGCGCGGGCGTGCATGCACTCATGAACGTGGCGCGCGGCGCCGCGACCGTGCTGCTGCCGAGCGAGAAGCTCGACCCCGAGCTGGTGTGGCAGCTGGTCGAGCGCCACCGGGTGAGCAACCTCTTCACCGTGCCCACCATCGTCAAGCTGCTGGTCGAGCACCCGGCCGTCGATGCCTACGACCACAGCAGCCTGCGCTTTGTGATCTACGCCGGCGCGCCCATGTACCGCGCCGACCAGCGACTCGCGCTGCAGAAACTCGGGCCGGTGCTGGTGCAGTACTTCGGCCTGGGCGAGGTGACCGGCAACATCACCGTGTTGCCGGCGCACATGCATTCGGCCGACGACGCCGACCCGAACGCCCACATCGGCTCCTGCGGGCGGCCACGCACAGGCATGGAGGTGGCCATCCTCGGCACGGATCTGCAGCATCTGCCCACCGGCGAGATCGGCGAGATCTGCGTGCGCGGCCCGGCCGTGTTCGCCGGCTACCACGGCAACGCCGAGGCCACCGCCAAGGCGCTGCGCGGCGGCTGGTTCCACACCGGCGACCTGGGCCGGCTCGATGCGCGCGGCCTGCTCTACATCACCGGGCGCGAATCGGACATGTACATCTCGGGCGGCAGCAACGTCTACCCGCGCGAGTGCGAGGAACTGCTGCTCACCCACCCCGGCGTGGCCGAGGTGGCCGTGCTGGGTGTGCCCGATCGCCACTGGGGCGAGGTGGGCGTGGCCGTGGTCGTGCGTCGCCCGGGTCATGCGCCCGAGGTGAGCGCCGACGAGCTGCTCGCCTTCATCGACGGCAAGCTCGCCCGCTACCGCTGGCCGCGCCAGTTCTTCTTCTGGGACTCGTTACCCAAATCGGGCTACGGCAAGATCACCAAGAAGGACGTGCGCGCCCTGCTGCTGGAACGTGGCGAGATCGCGCCCGTTGAAGCGAGCTGACGGACGTCGCGACATCAGCTCACCGTATCCCCCGATGGCGCGCGCCCTGGCGGGCTGCGACCATCCCCCTGCTGACCCCCAGCGGTGACCCACCGCTTGTTCATCACCCCTGGAGACACCCCCATCATGAGCATCACCCGCCGCCAGATCATCGCCAGCACCGGCGCCCTCGCCCTGCCCACCGTCGCCACCAGCGTGCTGGCCCAGGGCAAGCCGCCCGAATTCAGCCTGAAGTACGCCAACAACCTGCCGGTCACGCACCCGATGAACATCCGCGCCAACGAGATGGCGGCGGCCATCCTGGCCGAGAGCAAGGGCCGGCTGGAGATCAAGGTGTTCCCCAGCAGCCAGCTGGGCAACGACACCGACACCCTGAGCCAGGTGCGCCAGGGCGCGGTGGACTTCTTCACCCTGTCGCCGCTCATCCTGGGCAACCTCGTGCCCTCGGCCCAGATCAGCGGCGTGGGCTTCGCCTTCAAGAACTACGACCAGGTCTGGGCGGCGATGGACGGCGAGCTCGGCGCCCATGTGCGCAAGGAGATCGCCGCCAAGTCCAGCGTCTTCGCCTTCGACAGGATCTGGGACAACGGCTACCGCCAGATGACCAGCAGCGCGCGTGCCATCACGAGGCCCGAGGACTTGAAGGGCATGAAGATGCGCGTGCCGCCCAGCCCCTTCTGGGTGTCGATGTTCAAGGCCTTCGAGGCCAGCCCGGCCACCATCAACTTCGCCGAGGTCTACACCGCCCTGCAGACGAAAGTGGTCGACGGCCAGGAGAACCCGCTGGCCATCATCGCCACGGCCAAGCTCAACGAGGTGCAGCAGTTCTGCTCCATCACCAACCACATGTGGGACGGCTTCTGGTTCCTGGCCAACAAGCAGAGCTTCGCCCGCCTGCCGGCCGACCTGCAGGAGATCGTCACCCGCAACGTCAACAAGGCCGCCTTGCTGGAACGTGACGACGTCAAGAAGCTCAACGACGGCCTGATGGGCGACCTCAAGGCCAAGGGCATGGCCTTCAACGCCACCGACGCCGAACTCTTCCGCACCAAGCTGCGCGCCGCCGGCTTCTACGCCGAATGGCACAAGAAGTTCGGCGACGAGGCCTGGGCCGTGCTGGAAAAGTACACCGGCAAGCTGGTCTGACCTTCTCGACGTTCCCCTGGCGGGGCGCGCCGGCCCGGTCATCCGGCTGGTGTGCCCCGCACCTGTTTCTTCTGCCCGCACCCTCATGACCTCATCCGCCGCCAGCGCCAGCGCCAGCGCCACTGCCGCCGCAGCCTCGACGACCGAATTCAGCCTGCCGCCCGATGTGGAGGCCACGGTCGAGCGCTCGCGCCTGATGTGGCCGATCGAGGTGGTGTCCGCCGCCTTCATGGCGGCCATCATGCTCATGCTGCTGGCGGGCGTGGCCTCGCGCTACCTGTTCGGTGCGCCGCTGGTGTGGGTGGACGAGGCGGTGTCCATCGCCTTCGTCTGGCTGGCCATGCTGGGCTCGGCCATCGCCATCCACCGCGGCGAGCACCTGCGCCTCACCGTGGTGGTGAACGCGCTGCCCGAGCACGCGCAGGGCTACGTGAACGCCTTCGGCCACATGGTGGTGGTGGCCTTCCTGGCCACGCTGCTCAAGCCGGCCTTCGACTACGTGGAGTCCGAGGCCTTCGTCACCACGCCGGCGCTGGAGTTGCCCAACAGCTGGCGCGTGGCCTCCATCGCCTTCGGCTTCGTCGCCATGCTGGTCGTGGTGCTGGTGCATGCCTGGCGCAGCAGCCGCTTGAGCGAACTGCTGGTCGGCGCGGCCGTGGCGGGCGCCTTCGGCCTGGCCTGCTTCCTGGGCATGCCGGCGCTCAAGACGCTCGGCCACCTCAACATCGCGATATTCCTGATCGGCTTCGTGGTGGTGAGCCTGGCGGCCGGTGTGCCCATCACCTTCTGCTTCGGCATCGGCGCGCTGAGCTACCTGGCCTTCACCACCAGCACGCCCATGGGCGTGATGATCGGGCGCATGGACGAGGGCATGTCCAGCCTGGTGCTGGTGTCGGTGCCGGTCTTCGTGCTGCTGGGTTGTGTGCTCGACGCCACCGGCATGGGCAAGGCCATCATCGACTTCCTCGCCTCGCTGATCGGCCACGTGAAGGGCGGCATGAGTTATGTGCTGCTGGGCTCGCTCTTCATCGTCTCGGGCATCTCGGGCTCCAAGGTGTCGGACATGGCGACCGTCGCGCCCGCGCTCTTCCCCGAGATGAAACGGCGCGGCCAGAAGCCCAAGGAGATGATCGCGCTGCTTTCCACCGGCGCGGCCATGGCGGATACCGTGCCGCCGAGCATCGTGCTCATCGTGCTGGGTGCGGTGGCGGGGGTGTCGATCGCCGGGTTGTTCCAGGCCGGCGTGACCGTGGCCATGGTGCTGCTGGTCGCCCTGGCCGCGCTGGCGCGCTGGAAGGCGCGCAGCGAGGTGATGCTGCAGGTGAAACGCGCCAGCCTGGCCACCGTGGGCCGCACCGTGCTGGTGGCCGGCCCGGCCCTGGTGCTGCCCTTCCTCATCCGCGGCGCGGTGGGCGGCGGCGTGGCCACGGCCACCGAGGTCTCCACCCTGGCGGTGCTCTACGCCATGATCGTCGGCATGGTGATGTACGGCGGCATCGGCGTGAAGAAGATCTACGCCATGCTGGTCGAGACCGCGGCACTCAGCGGCGCGGTGCTGATGATTTTGGGCACGGCGCTGGCCATGGCCTGGGTCATCACCCAGTCGGGCGTGGCGCAGCAGATCGCCGTGTTCATGAAGGGCCTGCCCGGCGGCGTGGTCGGCTTCATGGCGGTCACCATGGTGATCTTCCTCTTCCTGGGCTGTGTGCTCGAAGGCCTGCCGGCCCTGCTGCTCATGGCGCCGCTGATGTTCCCCATCGCCCGCGCCCTGGGCGTGAACGACGTGCACTACGCCATGGTGGTGGTGGTGGCCATGAACATCGGCCTCATGATGCCGCCCATCGGCGTGGGCTTCTACATCGCCTGCCGCATCGGCAACGTGTCGCCCGATGAAGCCATGGGGGCGATCTGGCCTTACATCGCCGCGCTCATCGTGGGCATGATCGTCATCGCGGCGGTGCCGCAGATCTCGACGGCCGTGTTGTGACACCTTGATTGCACCCGCGCCCGCACCAGCCCCCACCCTCTACCTCGCCCGCCTGCGCCTGGTGATGACGGGGCTGGTGGTGGCGCACCACACGGCCATCACCTATGGCGGCAGCGGCGGCTGGTTCTACCGTGAACTGCCGACCTCGGGCAGCAGCGCCAGCAGCATCGCGCTGACCCTGTTCTGCTCGGTCAACCAGGCCTTCGTCATGGGCCTGTTCTTCCTGATTGCGGGTTACCTCACGCCAGCGGCACTCGAACGCAAGGGGCCGTGGCGCTACCTGGCGGACCGCCTGAGGCGGCTCGGCCTGCCGCTGCTGCTGTTCGGCTTCGTCATCGGCCCATTCACCCTCGCCCTGGCCGGCACGGCGCGGGGCCTGCCGCTGCGGGAGCGCTGGGCCGCCCAGCTGGCCGAGCACCGCTACGAACCCGGCCCGCTATGGTTCTGCCAGGCGCTGCTGCTGTTCGCGCTGGGCGCGGTGCTGTGGCGGGTGCTGCGGGCGGCGTTGGTGCACCCGGCAGCAGCGGCGGATGTACCGGCCGCGTCGACACCTTCGGCAGCAACCGACCGCACGGCCCTGCCCGCGCCCTGGACCTGGTGGGCCGCCGCCCTGGCCGTCGGCGCCGTGGCTTTTGCCCTTCGTCTGGCCTGGCCCACCGGCACGGCCACGCTGGGCAGCATGCAGTGGGGCTACTTCGCGTCCTACGTCTTTCTCTTCGCCCTGGGCTGCCGGGCCTGGCCAGGGCGCTGGCTGGAGCGCCTGCCGGCTGCGCAGGTGCGGCACTGGCGCCTGGTCACTCGCTGGGCCCTGCCCCTGCTGCCGCTCACCGGCCTGGCGCTGGGCGCACTGCAGGGCGCGCAGCTGCACTTCGACGGTGGCTGGTCGCTGCCCGCGCTGGTCTACGCCTTCTGGGAGCCGCTGGTCGCCTGGGGGCTGATCGCTGCGCTGCTGCAACGCTTTCGCCTGCGCCACAACCAGCCCCAGCCGCGCTGGGACACCCTCACCCCGCTGGCCTACGCCGCCTTCGTGCTGCACGCACCGGTGCTGGTGGCCACCAGCCTGGCGCTGCGCGGCTGGGGCGCCCCGGCGCTGCTGAAGTTCGCCGTGGTGGCGCCGCTGGCGTTGGCGCTCAGCCTGGCGCTGGGCGCGGCGCTGCGGCGCGTGCCGGGCGTGGCGCAGGTGTTGTAGCCCGGCGCCGTCGACCCTCAGGCCAGGCCCAGTTCCAGCACCAGCTCGAAGGTCACCAGCACCGGGTTGCGCCCCCGCGCCAGGCGGCCCTGGTGACGGCCGCCCTGGTAGTCGATCAGGGTCACGTCGATCTCGGCGCGCAGAGCGCCAGTGGCGGCGTCACTCACCACCCGGCCCTGGTTGACCAGTGTTTCGGTGACGAAGGGCTCGACCTTGCGACCATCCTCAAACACCACGCCCACCGTGCTGCCCACGCCGCCGCGCACGGTGGCAGCGCGGATGCCGCGCTCGCGGCACACGGCCTCCAGCGCCAGGCACAGGTCGACATTGGGCGGCACACGCAGGGCCAGAGCCGGCCGGGTGTGCGCGTGATCACCCGAGGGTGAGGGCGGCTCGACGGCCAGCGGCTTGAAGAGCGAAAAGCGCGTGAACTCGTCGGGCACGACCTCGAAACCAGCGCCTTCAAGCGCCCAGGCCTCGACGGGCGGGTCGGCGTGCACGACGATGGCCTCGTGCGGCAGCACATGGCCGCAGCCGCGCGTGCCGGTCGGCTGGCCGTCTTCGGCACCAAGATCGATCCAGTCCAGGTGGCCGTGCAGCCAGGGCTGATCACCACGCCGGCCGACCGTGATGGCGCCGGCCAGCAACTGCACCCGCCCGGGCGCCTGGTGCCGTTCGCTGAAATACACCGCATGCGCCGGGTCGCGCGAGAGCGCCGGCAGCACGTAGGCAAACGGTTCGAGCTGCAGGTTGCCCGGCTCGGGCAGACGCAGCACGGCGCTGCTCACGCCGTGGGCGGCCAGCGCCTGGCTCAGCGCCTCGATGAGCGGCAGGCCGGTGGGCAGGCCATCGAGCACGACGCGGCGCAGCCGGCAGGGCGTCACGTCCACCGTGGGGTCCGGCGTGCCGGGGTGGCGGATGTGGCGCTGGGGCTGGCCGTCCAGCGCTGCGGGGGCGAGGAACAGCACGGCCTCGGGCGGGATGACAGCGGTGGCGACGGCGGTGAGATCGTTCATGCCGGGCTCCTGCTCGACACGGCCGGGCTCAGCTCGCCTGGCGCTGGCGCTCGCGCAGCGTGGGCAGGCCCACGCCCGACGCGTCGAAGCCGCCGTCGACCGCCAGCACCTGGCCGTTCACGTAGCCGGCCTCGCGGCTGCACAGGAAACCCACGGCGTTGGCGATCTCCTCGGTCGAGCCGTAACGCTCCAGCGGGATGGTGGCGAAGTAGTCGCGCCGGATGGCCGTGTCGTGCACCAGCCTGGCCATCTCGGTCTCGACCGGGCCGGGGGCGATGGCGTTGACACGGATGCCCTGGCAGCCCAGCTCGGCGGCGTGCTGCCTGGTCAGGTGGATGAGCGCGGCCTTGCTGCTGCCATACGCCACGCGCAAGGTGGAGGCGCGCAGGCCCGAGATGGACGCGATGTTGACGATGGCGCCGCGGTGGCCGCTCACCTCGCCCTGGGCGTTCCTGAGCATGTGGGGCGCAATGGCCTGGGTGCACAGGAAGGCGCCGTCCAGATTGGTCGCCATGACGGTGCGCCATTCGGTGAAGGTGGTCTCCAGCACCGGCTTGAACACCGCCACGCCGGCGTTGTTGACCAGGGCGTCGACGCGGCCGAAGGTGGCGAGCGTGCGCTCGGTGGCCAGGTCGACCTGATCGGGCTGCGACACGTCGCAGTGGATGGCCAGCACGCGCCCGGGGTGGCTGGCGCCCAGCGTCTCGGCGGTGGCCGCGAGGGTGATGGCGTCCACATCCCACAAGGCCACGCGATGCTCGCGCGCCAGGAACCAGTGCGCGATCGCCAGGCCGATGCCGCGGGCGCCACCGGTGATGACGGCAACAGGGATGGTCGGGGGAGTGATCGTCATGTCGGTTGTCTCCGTATCCATGGGTATTTGCTGACGGGTAGCACGACACGTTCGTCGCCTGTGGTCAGTCTATGACGCATCGGTGGCGCAGCCGGCATCACTGCCATGCCGCAACGTCATCAACGGGTGGCATCGCGCCGCCTAGCATCGCGGCATGAGCACCGCGTCGCTGGACACCCCCACCTCCCCTGATGCCCCGGCAGCCGCGGCCACCCCGGCGCCCCTTGCACCGGCGGCGCCGCGCAAGGGGCCGAGCCGGCGCGTGCTGGCCTGCCTGGCCGCGACCTGGCTGGTGTGGGGCTCGACCTACCTGGCGATCAAGTTCGCGCTGCCGAGTTTTCCGCCCTTCGTGCAGATGGGCAGCCGATTCCTCACCGCCGGCGTGATCCTGGCGGTGTGGATGCGCTGGCGCCGCGCTGCACCGTGGCCCACGGCGCGCCAGTGGGTGCACGCGCTGGTGATCGGCAGCCTGATGCTGGGCGGCGGCATGGGCGGCACGGCGGTGGCCGAGCAGACCGTGGGCTCGGGCCTGGTGGTGGCCTTCATCGCCGTGTCGCCGCTCATGATCGCGGCGCTCAACCTGCTGTGGAAGGTCGTGCCGCGGCCGCTGGAGCTGGCCGGCATCGCGCTGGGCCTGGCCGGCGTGCTGCTGCTCACGCGCGGCCAGGGCTTCGGCGCCTCGCCCGGCGGGCTGGCGGCCATCCTGACCGCCACGCTGTGCTGGGCCAGCGGCAGCGTGCTGTCGCAGCGCCTGCTGCCGCTCGCGCCCGGCGCCATGGGTTTTGCCAGCGAGATGCTGGCCGGCGGCGCGGTGCTGATGCTGATCAGCCTGTCGCAGGGCGAGACCATCGTGCTGCCGCTGCAGCCGCTGGCGGTCGGGGCCTGGCTCTATCTCGTCGTGTTCGGCTCGCTGGTGGCCTTCAACGCCTACATGGTGCTGCTGGCCGAGACGCCGGCCGCCGTGGCGTCGAGCTACTCCTTCGTCAACCCGGTGATCGCCATGCTGCTGGGCGTGGGCCTGGCGGGCGAGCAGATCAGCGGCCACGAATGGCTGGCCGCGGCTGTGGTGCTGGGCGGCGTGGTGCTGCTGCTGATGGGGCGGCGGCGCTGAGCCCCCGGCGTCACGCCTCGGCCTCGCGCCACTCGTAGTCCATCTGCCGCGCGGTGGCGCGGGCCAGCGCGGCACCGGCCAGGCGCGCCACCAGATGCAGACTCATGTCCAGGCCGGCCGAGATGCCGGCGGAGCTGACGACACGGCCCTCGTCCACCCAGCGCCGGTCGGTGTGCACCTGCAGGCCGGGGTGGCGGGCGCGCAGTTCGCCCACGTCCTCCCAGTGGGTGGTGACGCTGCGGCCATGCAGCAGGCCGGCGCGCCCGAGCAGGAAGGCGCCGGTGCAGACCGAGGCGACCACCTCGGCGCTGGCGGCCGTGCGGGTGATCCAGGCGACCAGCGCGTCATCCAGCAGCGCGGCGTCGACCACGCCGCCGGGCACGATCAGCAGGTCGGGCGCCGGGTGGTCGTGCAGGCCATGGTCGGGCAGCACGACCAGGCCGGCGCGCGCACGCACCGGGCCCGGCCGCGCGGCGACGGTGCACACGGCAAAAGGCGCGCACTCGGCATCCGGCGGGGCCTGGTGCTCTCCAGCCGCTGCAGCCGCAGCCCGGCGCCAATTGCCATGCACCCGGCTGGCGGTGGTGAAGACCTCGTAGGGGCCGGCGAAGTCCAGCACCTCGATGTCGTCGAACAGCAGGATGGCGACCTGGCGGGTGCGCGCGGCGACGCCAGCGGGGACGGAACGGGCCAAGGATGTGGTGCTCATGAGCGGGTACTCGGTGGATGCCTGCACGGCGGTCGGGTGCACAGCCCGCAGTGTGGGCAGACCGGCCTTGGCAGCTCTGCCAGCCCACGGTGAAAATCTGCCAGATGCATCCCCCGTCCGCCGGCCCGGTGCCGCGTCCCATCCACCTGCTGGCCTTCGATGACTTCCTGCTGCTGGACCTGACCGGCCCGGCGCAGGTCTACGCCAGCGCCAATGACGAGCGGCGCGACGCCGGGGCGCCGCCGGCCTATCGGCTGCACATCGTCGCGCCCGCCAGCGGGGCGCCGGGCGATGGCGACAGCGGTGGCTACAGCGGTGGCGAGGGCGCCGCGGGGCGGCTCGTCGCCTCGTCGTCCGGCCTGGCGCTGCAGGCCGCGCCGCTGCCCGAGCCGGCCAGCCTGGCCGGCGGCACGCTGCTGGTCGCGGGCGGCCCCGGCGTGGAGGCCGCGCTGGCCCGGCCCGACCTGGGCGCCTGGCTGCAGGCCGTGCGGCCGCAGCTGGCGCGGCTGTGCTCGGTGTGCACCGGCGCCTTCCTGCTGGCCGGCGCGGGTGCGCTGGACGGCCGGCGCGCCACCACGCACTGGCTGGACGCGGCCGAGCTGCAGCGCCGCTTTCCGCAGGTGCAGGTGCAGGACGACGCGCTGCACGTGCGCGACGGCGGCGTCTACACCTCGGCCGGCATCAGCGCCGGCATCGACCTGGCGCTCAGCCTGCTGGAGGAGGACCACGGCCGTGCCTTCGCCCTGGCCGTGGCGCGCCGGCTGGTGGTCTACCTCGAGCGCCCGGGCGGCCAGCGCCAGTACAGCACCGCGCTGCGCGCCCAGGCCGACCCCGGCAGCCTGGCCGAGCGGCTGCACCAGTGGCTGGCCACCCGCCTGGCGCAGCCGCACACGGTGGACGACATGGCCGCCGCCATGGCGCTGTCGCCGCGCAGCCTGCACCGCCTGACCCTGGCGCAGACAGGGTTGACACCGGCCGCGCTGCTCAGGCGCATGCGTGTCGAGGCGGCCTGCCGGCTGCTCGACCAGCCGGCGCCGGCCATCAAGCAGATCGCGCTGCGCAGCGGCTTCGGCGACGAGTACAACCTGCGCCGCGCCTTCAAGGCCGAGCTGGGCGTGACGCCCGGCGAGTACCGGCAGCGTTTCGGCTGAACCGGACCGCGCGGCCGGGTGCCGGCCGGGCGCTGCCGGGTGCGGCCGGGTGCCCTGGCGCCCGGCCTGCCCCTGTGTATGCTGCGCGACCACCGCCTGCACCACGCCGCCCCACGGCGCCGACCGTGTGCCCGCTCGAGACCCTGCTCGCCTACCTCGCCGCCGTCCTGCTCGTCGTCATCGCGCCGGGGCCGGACAACAGCCAGTCGCTGCGCAAGGTCTTCCTGACCGGGCTGCTGTCCAACGTGCTCAACCCCAAGCCCGGGCTGTTCGTGCTGGCCTTCATCCCGCAGTTCGTCAGCGCCGCGCGCGGCGACGTGGCCACGCAGATGCTGGTTTACGGCGCCATCTTCGCGCTGCTGACCACCGCCATCTTCTCGCTGCTGGGCAGTTCGGCGGCGCGCCTGTCGGGCTGGCTGGCACGCCACCCGCGCGTGGGCACCGGGCTGAACGTGGGCGCGGGGCTGACCTTCGTCGCCGCGGGGCTGTCGGTGCTGGCGCTCAGGCCGCGCGCCTGAGGGCCGCGGCGACCTGCCGCGGTGTCATCCGGCCGCGTAGCCCGAGGTCGGCAGCGTCTGGCCACTGTCGAGCACCACGGTGCGCTCGGGCCAGCGCAGGGCGGCCAGGCGGGTGCGGAACTGGCCGGCGCCGCTGCCATGGCGACGCTCCTCGTGGCGCCCGCCGACCGAATAGTCGATGCAGAACACGCGGCCGCGCCGCCCCAGCCAGGCGAGCGGCTCGACGCCTTCGAACAGGTCCGGATCGCCCTTGCCCAGCCGGGCCCGGTCCACCGGCAGGAACCGGCGCCAGTAGTGGCCCACGACCACCGGCACCTCGTCGGCATAGTCGTCCCACCAGCGCACCCGCTCGGCGAAGCGCCACTGGCCGCTGGCGAAGAACGGCGCCGCGGCCGGGCGCTCCACGCCCGAGGTCAGCACCCGCAGCGGATTGAGCATCTGGCGCATCGCGTCCTGCCGGCCGATGCCCTCCAGCATCGGCACGGGGTTGGCCGGGTCGGCGAAGTGCTGCCGCCAGTGCGATTTCTCCGATGCCGCACGTGCGGCCCAGCCCTCGCGGGCGAGTTGCGCCCCGGCCTCCTGGTCGAGCCGGGTGAACAGTTCGCCGGGAGGGGTGGTGGCGTCCAGGCCGGCCAGGCGAGCGAGCGACGGCGCGTGCCAGGCGGCATGCACCACGCGCAGGTCGGCGCGTGACAGCGCCAGCGGCAGGGTCCGCAGGAAGTCCAGGATCAGCGCCTGTTCGCCCTGGCCGGTCGTGACCCAGGGCCGGTATCGGTCGTCGTGGGTGGACGGCAGGTTCCACAACCAGCCATTGCCGTGCTTGCGCGCCGCGCGCAGCAGGTTGACCTCGTGGTTGCCCAGGATGGCCTGGGCCCGCCCCGCGTGCACGAGCCGGCGCACCAGCGCCACGACGCCCGGGCTGTCCGGCCCGCGGTCGACCAGATCGCCGACGAAGACCAGGGTGCGGCCTGCCGGGTGCCGGCCGGTTGCGTCGTAGCCGAGTGTGTGCAGGACAGCATGCAGGGCCTCCAGTTCGCCGTGGATGTCGCCGATGATGTCGGGTGCGCCGCTGGCCAGATCCTGATGCATGGTAGGCACGGGTGCAGGGCCCGTGTCCCGTATTGAATTGAATCGCCCATCTTCACCCAGGACGCGGCGGCTGGCGCAGACATACCCCCTGACTGGCTGGAGCACTGTCGATCGATGGACTGGTTCGAACGCATCACCGGCTTCCCTGAGGAAGCCGACCATGCCGGCACGCAGGCGCGGCTGCGCGTCGCGGGTGGCGACCTCGTCAACGTCGTCACCGGCCGGCGCCACGCCATGGGCCGGCTTGAACTCGTCTCGCTGGCCGAGCTGCGCCGCCGTGTCGGCGCGCCCGCACCCGGCCGGCCCGCACCCGTGCGCGTCGTGCGCGGCGACGTGCGCCGGCTGCACCTCGACCCGGCGCACGCGGGTGCGCTGTTCCAGGTCGCCTCGCAGTTCAACCTGCTGGAGATGGTCGGCCCCGGCGTCAGCCCCGAGGCTGGCGTGACGCGCTATGCGCACGACCACACCCAGGGCCCGGCCTGCGCCATGGCCGCCGGCGCGGCGACGATCTACCGCAACTACCTGGTGCCGCTGCCCGGCGGCGCCGGCCAGACCGCCACGCGCCAGATCGATGCCCTGGCCGGACTGGGCCGGGCGCTCGGCCACGGCGCCGCCCGGCCGCTGTGGGAATGGCGCAACGGCTACGCCCTGTGCAGCGCGGCCGGCCTGGCGCACATCCGCACGCTGCTGGAAGCCGGCGACGGGCCGCAGCGCGAACACCGGCGCGAGCAGCTGCGCGGCCTGCTGCAGATCGGCCTGCACCACGACGTGGAGGTGACCGATGCGCCCGCCTCACCCGGCCAGCGGGTCAGCCAGGCGTTCTGTTCCGCCCTGCCGGTGGCCTACGGCCGACCGCCCGCCGCGGCCTGGGCGCCGTTCGCGCGGCTGGTGCTGGAAGCCGCCTACGAGGCCACCTTGCTGGCCGCGGCGCTCAACGCCCGGCGCGGCGCGTCGGCCCAGGTGCTGCTGACCCGGCTGGGCGGCGGCGCCTTCGGCAACGAGGCGGCGTGGATAGACGACGCCATCGAGCGCGCGCTGCGCCAGTGCGCCGGGCTGGGGCTGGACGTGTGCCGGGTGGAGCGCTGAATGGCCGCGACGACCGCAGCGCCCGCACGCACGCGCACGGCCCGGGTCCACCCGCCGCTGGACCGGATCCGGCCCACCAGCGCCGGCGCCTATGCCGAGCGCGAGGTGCTCGTCGCCCTGGCCCGCGGGCTGGACGAGCGTTTCCAGCTCTTCCACGGCGTCGACTGGGTCGTCAGCGGCCCGGCCGCCGATCGCCACGGCGAGCTCGACATCGTGGTGGTGAACGACGCCGGCGACGTGGCGCTGCTGGAAGTGAAGGCCGGCGCGCTGACGCATGACGGCCACACGCTGCGCAAGACCTACGGCGCCGGCTCCCGGGACGTCGAGCAGCAGGTCGAGCGCCAGTTCGGCGCCGTGCTGCACCGGCTCAAGACCGAGGGCCTGGGCGAGCGGCTGCTGCACCTGCTGGTGCTGCCCGACCAGCACATCGCGGCCCTGGGCTCGATCAGCTTTCCACGCGACCGCATCGCCGACGCGGCCGACTGCACCGACCTGCCCGGCTACCTGCTCAGCCGGCTGGGCAGCGGCCAGCCCGACCCCGGGCGCAAGGAGCGCGTGCTGGCCTTCTTCGCCAACCGGCTGCCGCAGCAGCCGGATGTGTCGGCCATGGCCGGCATCCTGCGCCGCCAGGTGAGCGAGCTGGCCGACGGCCTGGCCACCTGGGTGCCACGCATCCGCGCGCCCGGCGGCGTCATCCGCGTGCAGGGCACGGCCGGCTCGGGCAAGACCCAGCTCGCTCTCAGGTTGCTGCGCGACGCCTGCGTCGAGCGTCAGGCGGCCGCGTACGTCTGCTTCAACCGCCCGCTGGCCGACCAGATGCGCCGCCACGCGCCGGACCGGGCCGAGGTCGGCACCCTGCACCAGCTGGCCTGGCAGGCCGCCGGCAGCCCGGGCGGCCTGCCCGACCATGCGGCGCAGCTGCAGACCCTGGCCGCGGTGCTGGAGGACCGCGCGCCCGACCTGGACCTGCTCGTGGTCGACGAGCTGCAGGACTTCATGCCCGACTGG
>JBJOKY010000068.1:0-15148 GCA_046045865.1 Pseudomonadota bacterium
ACGCCGCCGGTCGACGTGCCGGTGTCCGGCATCGCCACCGGCGCCGCCGGCCTGCGCGCGTCGAGCAGCCTGAGCATCACCGTCACCGCGGTGCGCATGGCCGGCAAACCCTCGGTCGACTTCGCCGTCGTGAACCAGGACCAGCTGGGCATGACCGGCCTGACCGCGGCCGACCTGCGCTTCAACATCGCCAAGCTCGTGCCCGGCGCCGATGGCGGCCCGGCCAACTGGCAGAACTACATCAACCGCAGCCGCGGCGGCGCGGTGCAGGGCAGCCAGGAACGCCAGGCCAGCGGCTTCGTGTTCGGCACCCTGGTCGGCCACGGCAGCGGTGCCTACACCTACACCTTTGCCACCGACATCAGCGACCCGGCGGCCAACCCCTGCCCGGCGCCCTGCACCGATGCCACCGGTCAGCCGCTGGATGTGCGCTATGCGCCCACGCTGACCCACCGCATCACCATCCAGCAGGCCAACTCGGCCTATCCGGAAGCAGCCGGCGTGCTGGACTTCGTGCCCGCCGGCGGCCCTGTGCAGACCAGGCGCGACGTGGTCGCGACCGAGACCTGCAACACCTGCCACCAGACGCTCACCGCGCACGGCACGCGGGTGGACACCAAGCTGTGCGTGACCTGCCACAACCCGGGCTCCTGGGTCGCGGCCTCGGGCAGCACGCCGGCCACGACGGTGGATTTCAAGGTCATGGCCCACCGCATCCACTACAACAACGCCGGCGCCGCACTGCCCAGCGTGGCGGCCGGCACGCCGTACAAGATCGGCAGCGCCGACTTCTCGCGCGTGGGTTTCCCGCAGGACGTGCGCAACTGCACCCGCTGCCACGCCAGCACGGCCGGCGCGCTGACCACCGCCACGCCGCAGGGTGACCACTGGAAGAGCCAGCCCAGCCTGGCGGCCTGCGGCGCCTGCCACGACAACGTCTACTTCGGCGCCGCGCCCGACCCGGCCAGGCCCTACCAGACCAAGGCGCACAGCGGCGGTGCCCTGCCCGACAACGGCGCCTGCGCCAGCTGCCACGCCGCCGGGCGCTCCACCGCGCGGCGCGACATCGCCCTGGCGCACGACTTTCCGGCCCGCCTGAAGGCCGCCACCGCGCGCTACGAACTGCGCATCCTGGGCGTGAGCAACACCGCGCCCGGCCAGCAGCCCGTCGTGAACTTCGCCGTGGTCGACCCCACCAACGGCAATGCGCCGTACGACATCAAGACGGCCGCCGGCTTCCAGGGCTCGGCCGCAGCGCTGGCGGTCAAGATCGGCTGGACCACGGCCGAGTTCAACAACGTCGGCAGCAACCAGCCTTTCGGCCAGCCCGTGACCATCAACGCCCTGGGCGCCGCCGCCACCGCGGGTGCCGCGGGCAGCTTCAACGTCACCTCGCCGGTGGCCGTGCCGGTCGGCCTGGCCGGCACGCTGCGCGTGGTGCTCGAAGGCCACCCGGCCGGCGACGTCACGACCAGCGGCAGCTTCACCGACCGGCTGCCGGTCAGGACGGCGATCAGGGACGCCGACGTGGCCGGCGCCACGCCCGTGGCACGCCGCGCCGTCGCCGACATCGTCAAGTGCGACACCTGCCACGACCGCCTGAGCGTGCACGGCGGCAACCGCAACGACGAACTGGGCGCCTGCGTGGTCTGCCACAACCCCAACGCGACCGACGCCGGCCGGCGCCCCGCCAGCGGCGCGGTCGACGGCAAGGCCGAGGAGGCGGTCGACTTCAAGGTCCTGATCCACGCCCTGCACGCCGGTCAGGCCAGTCTGGGCGGCAAGCGTGACCAGGGCCTGGTGGTGTACGGCTTCGGCGGCAGCGTGAACAGCTACGCGGGCGTGAACTTCCCGGCCCGGCTGGGCGACTGCAGCAACTGCCACATCGGCGCCAGCTACACGCTCACCGGCACCTGGGCCGCGCCGAGCGCCAACGGCATCGCCGGCACCACGGTCACCACCGGCGGCGCTGCAGCGGCCCCGGCCAGCTACCTGCGCATCTCGCCCACGGCGGCGGTGTGCTCGTCTTGCCACGACAGCACGCTGGCCCGTCTGCACATGCTGCAGGCCGACAGCGGCGCCAGTTTCTCCGCCACCGCCGCCCAGCTGGGCAGCAGCGTGGTCGAGGCCTGCGCCCGCTGCCACGGGCCCGGCAAGATCGCCGATGTGCAGACCCGGCACGGCGTGAAGTGACCCCCACCCACCAACAACCCCGGGTCGAGCCAGACGGCTCGGCCCTGACCAGGCTGACGGGCAGACTTCCATGAACATCAAGACAACGGCAGTGTGCAAACTGCTCGCGATCGTGGCCCTGGCGGTTTGCGCCTCGGCATCCTGGGGCCAGGACGGCGCCAAGCCGGCCGCGGCCGCGGCGTCCGCGCCCGCCGCCCTGGTACCCCTGACGCAGTACAGCACCAAGGGCGCCGACAGCTGCCTGGAGTGCCACGACTCGGACAACGACACGGCCACCTTCACCACCACGGACGTGTTCAAGGGCAGGCACGGGCATAGGCGCAACGCCAAGGCGCCGTTCGGACCCGGCAACCTGCAGTGCGAGGCCTGCCACGGCCCCGGGGCGCGCCACTCGCTCAAGGGCGACCCCAAGGTCATCAACAGCCTGAAGGCCAGCTCGACACGCCCCACGGCCGAGAAGAACGAGCCCTGCCTGGGCTGTCACCAGGACGCCAAACGCAACGCCTGGCACGCCGGTGCACACGACCGCGGCGACGTGGCCTGCGTGGACTGCCACAAGCTGCACAAGGAACGCGACCCGGTGCTGGTCAGGGCGACCGAGCCGGAGGTCTGCTACGCCTGCCACCAGCAGCAGCGCGCCGACTTCCACAAGGCATCGGCCCACCCGGTGCGCGCCGGGCGCATGGCCTGCAGCGACTGCCACAACCCGCACGGCTCGACTGCGCCGGCCATGCTGGTCAAGGCCAGCGTGAACCAGACCTGCTACAGCTGCCACGCCGACAAGCGCGGCCCGGTGCTGTGGGAACACGCCCCCGTGGCCGAGGACTGCGGCCTGTGCCACGCCACCCACGGCGCCAGCCGTCAGGCCCTGCTGACCAAGACCGCGCCGCAGCTGTGCCAGCAGTGCCACGCCGCCGCCGGCCACCCGGCCGTGGGGCGCACCGGCGGCGCGCTGCCTGGTGGCACGGCCGGCGGGCAGGCCTACCTGCTGGCCGGTGGCTGCATCAACTGCCACACGCAGGTGCACGGCTCCAACCACCCTGCGGGCGCCAAGCTCATGCGCTGAGGCCGCGCCGCGGACCGGGCTGCCCGCCAGCCCGCCAGGCCGGAACCAGACCCGGATCGATCGTCCACCACGGATGCGAACATGAAAACCCTACCTCCCCTGACCGCCATCGGCCTGCTCGGCGCGCTCGGACTGCTGGGCGCCTCGGCCGCGCTGGCCGCCCCCGGCGTCGACACCTCGCAGTGGAAGTGCAGCGCCTGCCCGGCGGTCGAGACCGGCAGCAGCGGCAGCGTCGAACTGGGCCTGGGCACGGTGTCCGAACGCTCGGCCAAGTTCGGCGACTTCAACGGCCTGAACCGACAGGGCGGCTACCTCGTCGCGGGCGGCGAGCTGCGCTACCGCAACGACGAGGGCTACTACGGCAAGGTCGACGCCAGCGACCTGGGCCTGCGGTCGCGCAACCTGGCGGCCGAATCCGGCCGAGAAGGCGTCTACACGCTCAAGCTGGGCTACAGCGAGATCCAGCACAGCGTGGCCAGCGGCGTGTCCACGCCCATGCTGGGCGCCGGCACGACCAGCCAGTCGCTGCCGGCCGGCTACCCCGCCGCCACGACCGCGGCCATGCCGCTGGACAGCACGCTGCATGACGCGAACCTGGGCATCCGCCGCAGCCGCTATGACCTCGGCGCCAGCTTCGCCGGTGCCGAGCGCTGGACCTACCGCGTCAACCTGCGCCACGAGGTGCGCGAGGGCACGCAGCGCCTGGCCGGATCCTTCTTCTCCAGCAGCACCCAGCTGGTCGCACCGGTCGACCAGGTGACCGACCAGTTCGAGCTGTCCACCAGCTGGACCGGCCGCCAGGGCCAGGCCACGCTGGCCTACCAGGCCTCGATCTTCCGCAACGCGGCCGACTCGCTGACCTGGGCCAACCCCTACACCACCGGCGTGGCCGGTGCGACCAGCGGCCAGCTGGCTCTGGCGCCCGACAACCAGTTCCACCAGGTGCTGGGCTCGGCGAGCTATCAGCTCAGCCCCACGGTGAGGGCCAGCGGCGACCTGGCGCTGGGCCGCATGACGCAGGACGCACCGTATCTGGCCAGCACGCTCAACACCACCCTGCTCGTGCCGGCGCTGCCGGCCAGCTCGCTGCGCGGGCGCGTCGACACGCTCAACGCCAGCGTGCGGCTGTCGGCCACGCCCGCCGAGGCCGTGCGCCTGCAGGCCAGCGCGAGCCGCGACCAGCGCGACAACAAGACGCCAGCCGACGCCTACACCCAGGTCTCGACCGACATGTTCCTGGGCCTGCCGCGCACCAGCCAGCCCTACAGCACCACCACCGACCGGCTGCGCCTGAGCGGCGACTACCGCGCCGGCAAGACGCTGCGCGGCGCGCTCGGCATCGATCAGGACAAGCGCGAACGCACGCTGCAGGACGTGCGCAGCACGCGCGAATCCACCGTGTGGACCCGCCTGGGCGCGCAGGTGATGGACGGCGTCGGCCTGGGCCTGAAGCTGGCGCACGCCGAACGCAGCGCGTCGGACTACACGCCGTCGGCCTCGGTCGACCCGGCCGACAACCCGCTGCTGCGCAAGTACAACCTGGCGCAGCGCCGGCGCGACAGTGCCGGCCTGCGTACCGACCTTGCCGTGGGTGAAGGCGTGAACCTGGGGCTGGACCTGGCCGGCTCGCGCGATACCTACCAGCGCTCGACCATCGGACTGCTGAACGGTCGCAGCGTGAACGTGGGTGCCGATGTCTCGGCCGCCCTGACCGAGCAGACCCAGCTGCACGTGTTCGCCCAGGCCGAACGCATCCGCTCGCGCCAGGCCGGCAGCCAGGCCTTTGCCCAGGCCGACTGGTGGAGCGACAACCGCGACGATGTCGACGTGTTCGGCACCGGCGTGACGCACAGCCTGCTCAAGGGCAAGCTGGTGCTGGGTGCCGATCTGGCGCTGACGCGTTCGCGCAGCGACATCACGGTCGACACCGGCACGGCACCGCCCGCCTTCCCGACCGCGACATCGACCCTGGACAGCCTGAAGCTGCACGCCACCTACAGGCTGCAGGACAAGCTGACGCTGCGCGGCAGCTTCTGGCACGAGGCCTACGACGCGCAGGACTGGCGCTACGACGGCGTGCTGCCGGCCACCATGGCCAACGTGCTGGTGCTGGGCGAGCAGGCGCCGCACTACCGCGTCAACGTGCTGTCGCTGGCGCTGCGCTACAGCTTCTGAGGCCAGCATGGCGCAGGGCGTGGCCTGCTGCGCCCGCCCTCGGCTCGCCTGGTGGTGGCGCTGCGATGATCGCCGGCAGACGATCATCATGCGCCACTCATGGAACTCAACGAACTCAAGCCGCTGCTGTCGGTCCTGGTGATGCCGCCGACGCTGGGGCTGCTGGCCATTGCCGGCGGCGCGATCGTGCGCTGGCGTGCCCTCGGACGTGGCACGGCCGCAGCCGGCCTTGCCCTGGTGGTGGCAGGCTGGCTGAGCCTGTGGCTGGGCAGCTGCGAGGCCACGGCGCTGTGGCTGCAGGACAACGTGCTGCGCCCACCGCCCGCGCTGACGGCCGCGGCCGTACGCGAACTCCGCGTCGAGGCCGCCGCACGCGGCAGCGGACACACGGCCATCGTCGTCCTGGGTGGTGGGCGCCAGAAGCTGGCCCCCGAATATGGCGAAGCCATGCTGACCGAGTTGCCCCTGGCGCGCCTGCACTACGGCGTACGGCTGGCGCAGGCCACCGGTCTGCCCCTGGCCTACAGCGGTGGCGTCGGCTGGGCCCAGGCCGAGGGTGCCAGCGAGGCACACACCGCCGCCCTGGTCAGCCGGCGCGACTACGGCGTGGCCATACGCTGGCTGGAGGATGCATCGCGCGACACGCGCGAGAACGCCCGGCTCACGGTCGAGATGCTCGGCCGCGACCACGTCGAGCATCTGGTGCTCGTGACCCACGCCTCGCACATGCCCCGCGCACTGCGTGCCTTCACGCAGGCGGCGGCCGGGCGCATGACGATCAGCGCGGCGCCCATGGGATTTGTCGTGCTGGACGACCGATCGCCCCTGCCCTGGCTGCCATCCGCGCGCGGCTTCGCGACCGTGCACGCGGCGTGGCATGAGCTGCTGGGGTGGTGGCTCGGTCGATGAAAAAGCGAAACCCGCCTGGAACCGGTGTTCACAGGCGGGCTGGACAACCTGACGGTTGTCATTCGGAACTCCGGAGGAAGCTGGTCCGGGGTCCCTTCCACACAGAGACTGTGTGGAGGTGGGTACCTGCGTATCGGTGCAGGCAGACGCAGATTAGGGCCTGCGCCGCAACGATGCAAGGTCGCCGCATCAATGATGGCCGCAGAGTCGATGAAGACAATTGCTGGCTGATCTGAAGCAGCTTATTGCAAACGCCTTGACTCCAGCGTTCAACCCTGCTTGGGCGTGCATACACGTTGCCAGAGATCGTGCATGCGGGCCTCGACCTCCGCGTCCATCTGGATGGTGCGGCCCCATTCGCGATCGGTCTCGCCCGGCCACTTGTTGGTCGCGTCCAGGCCCAGCTTGCCGCCCAGGCCCGACACCGGCGAGGCGAAGTCCAGATAGTCGATGGGCGTGTTGCCCACCAGGGTCGTGTCGCGCGCCGGGTCGACCCGGGTGGTGATGGCCCAGATCACTTCGTGCCAGGAACGGATGTCGACGTCGTCGTCCACCACCACGATGAACTTGGTGTACATGAACTGGCGCAGGAAGCTCCACAGCCCGAACATCAGCCGCTTCGCATGGCCCGGGTAGGCCTTCTTCATGCTGATGATGGCCATGCGGTACGAGCAACCCTCG
This sequence comes from Pseudomonadota bacterium, assembly GCA_046045865.1. GTDB lineage: Bacteria > Pseudomonadota > Gammaproteobacteria > Burkholderiales > Burkholderiaceae_C > Sphaerotilus. Next base: position 7,025 of record JBJOKY010000068.1, read on the forward strand.
GGCGGCAGGTAGAAGTCGACGATCTCGGCGAACTGACGGCGCAGGATGGGCACGAATACCTCGTTGAGCGCCATGCCCAGCACGGCCGGCTCGTCCGGCGGCTTGCCGGTGTAGGTGGAGTGGTAGATCGCCCCATCTCGCTGCGTCATGCGGTCGACCTCGAAGACCGGGAACCAGTCCTGCTCGTTGTAGTAGCCGGTGTGGTCGCCGTAGGGGCCCTCCAGCGCGTGCAGATAGCCGCCGCGCTCGCGCAACTCGACGCCGTGCACCGAGCGCCCGCTGTAACCCGGCGCCGCAACCGGAATGTGCCCCTCCAGCACCACCTCGGCAAAGGCCGGCACCTGCAGCGGGTTGCCGGCCTGGCCGACACCGGTGTTGGCCAGTTCGGTGCGTCCACCGCGCAGCAGGCCGGCGAACTGGTATTCGCTCAGGCTGTCGGGTACAGGCGTGACAGCCCCCAGCATCGTGGCCGGATCGGCACCCAGCGCCACGGCGATGGGAAAGGGCTGGCCGGGGCTGGCCAGGGCGAACTCGCGGAAGTCCAGCGCGCCGCCACGGTGCGCCAGCCAGCGCATGATGAGCTGACGCGGCCCGATCACCTGCTGGCGGTAGATGCCCAGGTTCTGGCGCATGCGCGCCCGCGGCACGTTCTGCGGGCCACGCGTCACGACCAGACCCCAGGTCACGAGCGGTGCCACGTCGCCCGGCCAGCAGTGCTGGACGGGCAGGTCGGCCAGGTCGACGTCGCTGCCTTCGATCACGACCTCCTGGCAGGCCGCGCGGCGCGTCAGCGAGGGCTTCATGTCCCAGAGCGTGCGCGCCATCTGCACCAGCCGGCCGACGTCCTTGAGTCCGCGCGGCGGCTCGGGCTCCTTCAGGCTGGCTAGCACTTCACCGATGTCGCGCAACGCGGCCAGGCTGTCCGCGCCCATGCCCAGGGCCACCCGTTCGGGAGTTCCGAACAAATTTGTAAGCACCGGCATCCGGTGCACACGTTTGCCGGTGGTCGCGTGCTCGAAATACAGGGCCGCCCCCCCTGAACGCAGGGCCCGATCACTCAGGCTGGTCATTTCCAGATGTGTCGATACGGGCTCCGTGATGTGGATCAGTTCACGGCGCTGGCGCAGTACGGCAAGGAAATCGCGCAGATCGCGGTAGTGCATCACAAGCGAAAAATGAGGTTACAGATGGTGGTTGACCCTGAATTTGTAACCAACCTAGAATCGCGCCGGCTTGAGAAACCTAGGGTTCTCCCTAGTCAGTCGAAGTTTGACTGCCGGACTCACCGCCTCGCACGGATGTCTTGGAGCGCAATGCTCCGTTGGTGCAGGGTTTCAGGTGGTGAGCATTATCCGAGGCGCCGTGTGCCAGAACGGCGCCACACAACAATAGAAAGGAGTGTCATGCAAGCATTCCAAAGCTGGGGGCGGGCCAGGCAGGCTGTGGCTGCGTCCGTTCGCGTGTTCCTCAGCGACCTTGGTGACGGCCTGCTGGCTGTCAGCCACAACTCGCTTGCACTGCTTGGTCTGGTCGTCGTGGGTGCCGTCATCGTCGTCGGTGGTCGCGCCGACGTGCGCGACCTGCTCGAGGAACAGGCCCTGGACTGGCTGCAGGCGCGCCAGGAAGCCCGTCTGACCGCGGAGGTCAACCCCGACGACGCCGACCTGCTCGCGATCGACCGCGCCACGGCAGCCGATCCGTCGCGCCTGGACCGGCAGCAGGCCTCGGTGGCGCAGTGGCTGTCGCGGCGCTACCGCGTCGCCCCCGAGCCCGTCAGCCGGCTGGTGCAGGAGGCCTGGACGCTGGGCAAACGCTACGAGCTCGAACCCACGCTCATCCTGGCCATCATGGCCATCGAGTCGGGCTTCAACCCGTTCGCCCAGAGCGCTGTCGGCGCCCAGGGACTGATGCAGGTGATGACCAGCGTGCACGACGAGAAGTACGAGCCCTTCGGCGGCAACCACGCCGCCTTCGACCCGGTGACCAATCTGCGCGTCGGTGTCGAGGTGCTGAAGGAATGCATCAGCCGGGCCGGCACGCTGCAAGGTGGCCTGAAACACTATGTCGGTGCCGCCAACCTGGTCGATGACGGTGGCTACGCCGACAAGGTGCTGGCCGAGCAGGGTTTCCTGCGCCAGGTGGTGCAAGGCCGCCAGGTGCCGGTGACCGCCAAGCTGCCGCAGCCCCCGGCCCCTGGCGCCAGCGCCGTGCAGATCGGCCAGGCGGTGGATGCCGCCACCCGCATGGCCATGCGCTGACCTGCCGCCTCACGTCGGCTTTTCCGCTTCTGCGCAACCCGGTCCGGTCGCGCGGCGTTCCGCTAAACTCGCGGCGCCGCGCGACTGGCGTTTTGGGGCTTGCATCCGCAGCCCCCAGGTGGGTCACCACCGTGGAGCGCGGCCGCCAGGCCACCCAGGCCGAGCGTTCTGCCGTGCGCCTGGGCAACTCCGCCGCATCATCAGCCTGCCGTGGCCGCCACAACTCACTGTGCGACACGTGCCCGGCCTGCTGCAGGACGCGGAGCCCACAAGCTTCAGGACAGTTCCAGGAACACCCAGACCATGTTTGATCGCGCCACCCAGACCCTGGCCGCCGTCGACCCGGCCATCACCGCTGCCATCGCCGCGGAAGACCATCGGCAGGAAGCCCACATCGAGCTGATCGCCTCGGAGAACTACGCCTCGCCGGCCGTCATGGCCGCCCAGGGCTCGCAGCTCACCAACAAGTACGCCGAAGGCTACCCGGGCAAGCGCTACTACGGCGGCTGCGAACATGTGGACGTGGTCGAGCAGCTCGCCATCGAGCGCGCCAGGCAGCTCTTCGGCGCCGAGTTCGCCAACGTGCAGCCCAACTCGGGCTCGCAGGCCAACCAGGGCGTGTTCTTCGGCCTGCTGCAGCCTGGCGACACCATCATGGGCATGAGCCTGGCCGAAGGCGGCCACCTCACCCACGGCATGCCACTGAACATGAGCGGCAAGTGGTTCAAGGTCGTCAGCTACGGCCTGGATGCCAGCGAGGCCATCGACTACGACGCCATGGAGCGCCTGGCCCACGAGCACAAGCCCCGGCTCATCATCGCCGGCGCCTCGGCCTACGCCCTGCGCATCGACTTCGAGCGCTTCGCCCGCGTGGCCCAGGCCGTCGGCGCCTATTTCATGGTCGACATGGCGCACTACGCCGGCCTGATCGCCGCGGGCGTGTACCCCAACCCGGTGCCGCATGCCGATGTCGTCACCTCGACCACGCACAAGACGCTGCGCGGCCCGCGCGGCGGCCTGATCCTGTCGCGCAGCGAAGAGATCGCCAAGAAGATCAACAGCGCCATCTTCCCCGGCATCCAGGGCGGCCCGCTGATGCACGTCATCGCCGGCAAGGCCGTGGCCTTCCAGGAAGCGCTGCAGCCGGCCTTTAAGGTCTACCAGCAGCAGGTGGTGGCCAATGCCGCGGCCATGGCCGACACCCTGGTGCAGCGCGGCCTGCGCATCGTCTCGGGCCGCACCGAGAGCCATGTGATGCTGGTCGATCTGCGCCCCAAGAGCCTGACCGGCAAGGAAGCCGAAGCCCTGCTCGGCCGCGCCCACATCACCTGCAACAAGAACGGCATCCCGAACGACCCGCAAAAGCCCATGGTGACCAGCGGCATCCGCCTGGGTTCGCCCGCCATGACCACGCGCGGCTTCAAGCAAGCCCAGGCCATCGCCACCGCCAACCTCATCGCCGACGTGCTCGAAGCGCCGAACGACGAGGCCGTGCTGGCGGCGGTGCGCGCCAAGGTCGCGGCGCTGACGGCCGAGTTCCCGGTCTATCGTTGATGCTGATGTGGATCGGCTGAACGGCTGATCGGCTGGCGCACCGCCCTGCCGATCACCCGGGGACGGTGCCAGCCCGACTGGTGCTGGCGCCGCCCCGCCCTGCCCCACGATTCGCCGAACCCACCTTCCGCACCGCCCATGCGCTGTCCCTACTGCAGCAACGAGGACACCCAGGTCGCCGAGACCCGCGAGTCCGACGAGGGCGACACCGTGCGCCGCCGCCGCCGCTGCCCCAGGTGCGACAAGCGCTTCACCACCTACGAGCGCGCCGAACTGGCCATGCCGGCGGTGGTGAAGAAGAACGGCGACCGCACCGACTTCGACCGCGAGAAGCTGCGCGCCAGCATGTCGCTGGCCCTGCGCAAGCGCAACGTGAGCGTCGACCTGGTCGACGCCGCCATCGCCCGCATCGAGGAAAAGCTCTTCACCAGCGGCGCCAGCGAAGTCAACACGCCGCGCATCGGTGAACTGGTCATGCGCGAACTCAAGCGCCTGGACAAGGTGGCCTATGTGCGCTTCGCCTCGGTCTACCGCGAGTTCGAGGACGTCGACGAATTCAGCCGGCTGATCAAGGAAATCTGATCCGGCCGTGGCCCTGACGCCAGGCCGACCCCGTGTCATCCCCCCAAAGAGGGAGCCGACGGACACGGACGCCTCCTAGACTGCGTGAATACTTCACGGCAGGCGCCCACCCCCAGGGCGGCGCACTGGAGGCCCGGTGGACATATCCCATCACCCTGCACGCCCCAGCCCGGGCCTGACCCTGGTCGAGCTCATGGTCTGCGTGGCCGTGCTGGCCGTGCTGCTGACGGTGGCCGTGCCGTCCATGCAGGGCGTGCTGGCACGCCGCCAGCTCGAAGGCCTGTCGGCCCAGTTCGTGGCCGACCTGCAGTTCGCCCGCAGCGCCGCCGTCGCGCGTGCCGACAAGCTGCGCCTGCGCGTGCACGCACTGGACGGCGCCAGCTGCTACCTCGTGCACACCGGCCCGGCCAATGCCTGCGCGTGCACCGCCGGGCCGGCCACCAGTTGCAGCGGCGGCGCCCAGGTCCTGCGTGTCGTTCACCTGAATGCCGACGAGCGCCTGAGCGTGCGCGCCAACGTGGGCTCCATGCTCATCGATCCGCGCCAGGGCACGGTCAGCCCGACCGGCAGCATAGACATCACTGCCAGCGACGGCAGCAGCCTGCGCCACGTGGTCAATATCCTGGGCCGGGTACGCCTGTGTGCGCCCGGGGCGAAGGTCGGCGATGTGCCTGCATGCTGAATTCCGCCTGTGGTCAGCCAGTCTCGGCCGCCAGCGATGCGGTCAAACCGGCTTCGGCCTGATCGAGATCGTCGTCAGCCTGGCCATCCTCGCCATCCTGGCCACGCTGGCGCTGCCCGGCCTGCGCGAGCAGATCCGCAAGACGCGCCGGGCCGATGCCATCGCGTCGGTGATCCGCGTGCAGCAGGCGCAGGAACGTTACCGCGCCAGCCAGCCGGTCTACGCCGCAACGCTGGGCAGTGGTGGCCTGGGCCTGCCGACCAGCTCGCCGGCCGGCCACTACCTGCTGTCCAGCAGCGCGGCCAGCGGCGCCGAAGGCCAGGCCTACAGCGTGCAGGCCCAGGCCCAGGGCGCGCAGGCCGACGACTCCGGCTGCCGCTACCTGGTGCTGCGCGTGGATGGCGGCCAGATCGTCCAGGCCTCCGGGCCGGACGCCAGCGCTGCCAACCTGCCCAGCGCCAACAAGGCCTGCTGGAGCCAGTGATGACGGCCAAACCGCGCAGCACCCCGTGCCACCAGCACGGCGTCGGGCTGCTGGAGATGATGGTCTCCATCACGCTCGGCCTGTTCCTGGTCGCCGCCACGGCCGGCCTGTTCACCAGCCAGCTGGCCGAGCACCGCCGCATGCTGATCGAGACCCGCATGACGCAGGAGCTGCGTGCGGTGCTCGATCTGGTCGCACGCGACGTACGCCGCGCCGGCTACTGGGCACACGCCGTGCATGCCAGTGCCGACCCTGCCTCGGCGCCTGCCAACCCCTACGACGGCCTGTACCCGCCCGCCGCCACGCCGGACAACCGCATCGGCTACGCCTACAGCCGCGACGACAGCGAGGACGATGTCGCGGCCGGCAACGAACGCTTCGGCCTGCGCCTGAACAGCGGCAACCGCAGCGCCGACTGGCGCCTGAGCGGCGCAGCGCTGGTGCCCACTGACGCAGACACCTGGCAGGCCCTCACCGACCCCGGCGTGCTGCGCATCACCGGCGTGAGCATCACCACCAGCCTGGCCACGATTGATCTGCTGGACCGCTGTGCCGTCAGCACCTGCCCGACGCCGGGCGGACTGCCCGGCACTGCACCCGGCACGCCACCGGCCGCGCCAGACGCCCCCAGCTGCCCGCCGCGCCTGCTGATCCGCCTGGTCGACATCACGGTGGACGCCGTGGCCGCAGCCGACCCCGGCCTGCGCCGCCGCCTGGCCGCTCGCGTCGCGCTGCGCAACCCGGGCGTCAGCGGCCGCTGCCCGGCGGCCTGACGCACGCGGCCCGGCCACCTCGCGAGACCGACGCACCATGCTGCGGCACCACCATCAGGGCAGCGGCACCCTGGCCGTGCTGCTCGTCATGCTGCTGGCGGCCACGGTCATGCTGCTGCTGCTCAGCCGCGCCCTGGTGTTCGAGCAGCGTGCTGCCGCACTGCAGTGGCGCGCCACCCTGGCCTTCGAGGCGGCCGAGGCCGGCCGGCACTGGGCCCTGGCCGGCCTGAACCACGACCATGGCGTGGACGACAGCTGCAGCGCGGCCACGACCGGCGCCCGGCCCAGCCTGCGCGAGCGCCTGCTGGAACACGACCCGGCCGCCGCCGGCTGGCGCCCCACCGGCGTGCAGCCAGCCTGCACCCTGCGCGCCGACGCCGCTGCCGGCGCCAGCCTGGCCTGTACCTGCCCGGCCGGTGGCGCCGCCGCCGCGCCCGCCCTGGCGGATGCGGCCGCAGCAGGCGCCAGCAGCGCCGTGCAGCCGGCGGCCTTCAGCGTCGCGCTGCAGGCCGGGCCGGTCGCCGGCAGCCTGCTGCTGCGCACGCGCGGCTGCGTGGGTCTGCGCTGCGACGACGGTGCCGACGCCCAGGCCGTCGTGCAGGTGGGCCTGGCACTTGTGCGCGGTGCGCCCGGGCACACCAGCGCAGCCGTCGTGGCCGCCGGGCCGGTCACGCTGGCCGGCGCGGTCAGCATCGTCAACAGCCACGCCGCGGCGGGCGGCCTGGCGGTCGACAGCGGCGGCGCACTCAGCGCCGAGTCCGGCGTGCGCCTGCTCGGCCCGCCGGGCAGCAGCGGCGCGGCAACACCCCCCGTGATCGCAGCCAACCCGCGCTGGGCTGGCCTGACTGGCGACAGCTTCTTCCGCGCCCACTTCGGCCAGGCCCGGACACGTCATGCCAGCCTGCCCACCCTGACCCGGCTGGCCTGCCCCTGCGACGCCGCCGCAGTCGACGCAGCCCTGGCGCGCGGCGCACGCGCCCTGCTGCTCGACGGCGACCTGGACGCTAGCAGCGCAGGCACCACCCCCTGGGGCAGCGCCACGCGTCCGGTGCTGCTGATCGTCGACGGCGCAGCACGTGTCAGCGGCGCGCTGCAACTCACCGGCCTGCTGCACGCGCGCAGCCTGGCCTGGAACCACCTCGACGCAGCCACCACCAACCAGCCCGGACTGCTGCGCGGCGCCCTGCTCAGCGAAGGCGCCGTCGTGCTCAACGGCGCCATCACCGTCGTGCACGACCCGCAGGTGCTGACACGCGCGGCGCACGCCGCCGCGGTCTACGCTCCCGTGCCGGGCAGCTGGCGCGACTTCGGCGACTGAGACTGTCATGAGCGAGCCCGCCGCCCCGGCACTGCCGCGCCAGCCTCGCCGCAGCGGCGCGGCGACCACGCACTGCGCCGGCATGGGCCTGGTCGAGGTACTGATTGCCCTGGTCGTGCTGGGCGTCGGCCTGGCCGGGCTGGCGCGACTGCAGCTGTGGCTGTGGACAGGCGCCGACGCCGCCCGCCAGCGCAGCGAGGCTACCCGCCTGGCGCAGCAGGACCTCGAGGCCCTGCGCGCCTGGACCACCCCCGAGCCGGCCACCGGTCAGGCCAGCTGGACAGAAATCGCCGGGCTGGGCGCAACGCCGGTCAGCGGCCTCCTGGCCAACACCAGCTACACGCTGGAGCGAGTGGTCGGCACACCGCCGCCCGCCACCCCGGGCGCGCCGCGCTACAAGGCGGTCGGCACCTGGCTGCGCTGGCGCGACCGCGAAGGCGTGGCGCACGAACTCGCCCTGGCCAGCCTGATCG
>JBJOKY010000344.1:0-9079 GCA_046045865.1 Pseudomonadota bacterium
GGTGGTTCATGCCTCGGGTCCTTGGTGCTGTGGATGTGGATGAATGACTGGACGGATGGATCGACTGATTCTGCACGCCCCTGCCCGTCCGCCCTCCCGCTCCACCCGACCGGTGCTCAGCCGTGCGCCGCCACCTCCCAGCCCAGCCCGAAACGCTGCAGGTACTTGCGCAACCGGTCGGCGTCGTTGATCACGCTGCGCTGCTCGCGCGAGCGGTCGAACAGCGTGCGCCCGGCCTGAGACAGCGTGGCCGAGCGCCGGCACACGGCGATGACGGCCTGCAGCTGCAGGCGGTCGAACAGGTCCAGGCCGGCCAGGGTGTCGGCGCTCAGCAGTTCGGCCAGGTCGATGCTGCCGGGGTCGACCGCGCCGGCCTTCGGTACGACGCCTGCGCCTGCGCCACCGCTGCGTTTCTCGTGCTGGTGCTGCCACATCCAGCGCAGCCGGGCGATCTCGGCCTGCACCTGGCCCGTCGAGATGCGCCCGCCCTCGGCCAGCGTGGCCAGGCGGGTCAGGCTGGCGGCCAGGTCGCGGAAGTTGCCGCTCCAGGCCGCCTCGGCCGACTGGGCAAAGGCCAGATACGCCGCCTTGGCCTCGGCGTTGAAACGCACCGCGCCGCCCAGTTCGGCGGCGGCACGCAGCAGCAGGTGGTCGATGTTGGGCTCCAGATCCTGCGGCCGCTCGGCCAGGCCTGGCAGGGTGTAGGACCACAGGTTGATGCGGGCGAACAGATCCTCGCGGAAGCGCCCCTCGGCCACGTCCAGCCGCAGGTCGCGGTGCGTGCCGGCGATGAGCTGGAAGTCGCTCGACACCTCGCGGTCGCTGCCCAGCGGGAAAAAACGCTTTTCCTCCACCGCCTTGAGCAGCATGGCCTGCTCGTCGGGGCCCAGCTCGCCGATCTCGTCCAGGAACAGCACGCCCTCGTGCGCCGCGCGCAGCAGGCCGGCGCGGTCGGCCGCCGCGCCGGTGTAGGCGCCCTTCCTGTGGCCGAACAGGGCCGAGGCCGCGCCGTCGCCGCGCAGCGTGGCGCAGTTCACCTCGACGAACTCGCCCTGCACCTGGTGGCGCGCCTTCTTCAGCTCGTAGACCCGGCGCGCCAGGTGGGACTTGCCGGCGCCGGTCGGCCCGGTCAGCAGCACCGGCGCGCGCGAGCGCACGGCCACGCGCTCGATCTCCTCGATCAGCGCGTTGAACGCCGGGTTGCGGGTGGCGATGCCGCTTTTCAGGAAATCCAGCGCCTCGGCCTGGGCCTGCTCGAAACGGCTGGCCAGCACGTCGTAGCGCGACAGGTCCAGGTCGATGAGGGTGTAGCTGCCCGGCGTGCCGCTGGTCTGGCGGCGCGGCGGCGAGGTCTGCAGCAGTACGCCGGGGATGAAACGCGCCTCCACCAGCAGGAACAGGCAGATCTGCGCCACATGGGTGCCGGTGGTGATGTGGGCCCAGTACTGCTCGGCCTCGGTGTCGAAGGCCTGGGCGCGCGCCCAGTCGTACAGGGCGGCGTAGACCTCGCCGAAGTCCCAGGGGTCGCGCAGGTCCAGGACGTGCAGGCGCACCTTCGTCTGCGGCGACACGGCGCCCAGGTCGGCCACCACCAGCTCGGCCATGGCCGTGTGGGCGGGGGCGTGCAGCAGCTCGATGCGGTCGACCAGCAGATCCTGGTGCTGGCCCAGCGAGACGGTAGGGCGCCACTTCCCCCAGCGCCCCGCGCCGCGCCCGCTGTCGAGCTGGCTGCCCAGGAAGCCGATGACGACGGTGCGCTTGGGGCGATGGCTGCTCATGGCTTCAATGCTAGCTGGCTAGCTTGAATTCCAGCAATTCACTCACTGCCAACGCGGTGTGGCGGCCGCCTGCGGGCCGCTCTGGAGGAAATATCCCTTGCGGATCAATCACTTGCCCTCAGCCGCCGGCACGTGGCGCGGCGCTGGCACGGCTGCTGCAATATCTGACGCACGAGACACTCACAACAGCAAGGAAGATCTCACCATGGAACAGCAGCAGTTCATCGCCACCCGCTACGACACCCTGCAGCCCGAAGGCGGTGTGCCCATCAAGATGTGGACCCAGGGCGTGCCGGTCGAGGCCCAGGCCCAGGCGCAGCTGGCCAACACGGCGCGCCTGCCCATCGTGTTTCCGCACGTGGCGGTGATGCCCGACGTGCACCTGGGCATCGGCGCCACCGTCGGCTCGGTGGTGCCGACGGTCAAGGCCATCATCCCGGCCGCGGTGGGCGTGGACATCGGCTGCGGCATGATGGCCTGCAAGACCACGCTGCGCGCCGAGGACCTGCCCGACAACCTGGGGCCGCTGCGCAGCGCCATCGAGCAGGCGGTGCCGCACGGCTCGGCCTTCCAGGACGGCGGCTTCGGCCGTGGCCGCCGCAGCCGTGGCCGCGACCCTGGCAGCTGGGAGCACCCGCCCACCAGCGTGGACACCGTCTGGGCCGGCCTGGTCGACGAGTTCGACGCCCTGTGCGAGCTGCACCCGCGCCTGAAGCACACCAACAACCGCAAGCAGCTCGGCACCCTGGGCGGCGGCAACCACTTCATCGAGGTCTGCCTGGACGAGGCCGGCGCCGTGTGGTTCATGCTGCACTCGGGTTCGCGCGGCGTGGGCAATGCCATCGGCACCCACTTCATCGAGCTGGCGAAGAAGGACGCCGAACTGCACCAGCGCAACCTGCCCGACCAGGACCTGGCGTATTTCGAGGAAGGTGCGCGCTACTTCGGCGACTACGTGCGCGCGGTCGGCTGGGCCCAGCAGTTCGCGGCGCGCAACCGCGAGGTGATGATGAGCAACCTCATCGCCGCGGTGCGCCAGGTGATCGACAAGCCCTTCGAGTCGCACGTCGAGGCGGTGAATTGCCACCACAACTATGTGCAGCAGGAGGAGCACTACGGCCAGCAGGTCTGGCTCACCCGCAAGGGCGCGGTGAGCGCCAAGCTGGGCCAGCTCGGCATCATCCCCGGCAGCATGGGCGCGCGCAGCTACATCGTGCGCGGGCGCGGCAACCCGGAGAGCTTCGAGAGCTGCAGCCACGGCGCCGGCCGCGTGATGAGCCGCACCCAGGCGAAGAAGCGCTACACGGTGGACGACCAGATCCAGGCCACCGCCGGCGTGGAATGCCGCAAGGACGCCGACGTGATCGACGAGATCCCGCTGGCCTACAAGGACATCGACGCCGTCATGCGCGCCCAGGCCGACCTGGTCGACGTGGTGCACACCCTGAAGCAGGTCGTGTGCGTGAAGGGCTGACGAGGGAGGACATGACGATGGACACGACGTCCGTGATGGCCGCGGTGGAGGTGGACGGCGCGGCCGGCGAAGGCGGCGGCCAGATCCTGCGCAGCGCGCTCAGCCTGGCCATGTGCACCGGCCGGGTGCTGCACATCCGCCGCATCCGTGCCGGGCGTGCCAGGCCCGGCCTGATGCGCCAGCACCTGGTGTGTGTGCAGGCCGCGCAGGCGGTGTGCGGCGCCGTGGTGGAGGGCGCCGAGCCCGGCTCGCAGGCGCTGCACTTCACGCCCGGCCCGGTGCGTGCGGGCGAACACGCCTTCAGCATCGGCAGCGCCGGCAGCTGCACCCTGGTGCTGCAGACCGTGCTGCCTGCGCTGATGATGGCCTCGGCCGGCGGCCCGAGCAGCCTGCTGCTGGGTGGCGGCACGCACAACCCCATGGCACCGCCCTTCCACTTCATCGAGCGCTGCTGGGCACCGCTGCTGCGCCGTCTGGGCGTGGGGCTGGAACTGAGCCTGCGCCGCCACGGCTTCTACCCGGCCGGCGGCGGCGAGTTCAGCGCCGTGATCACGCCACCGGCCGACGGCCAGCTGCAGCCCTTCGACCTGCTGGAGCGCGGCGCGCGCGTCGAGCACTACGCCGAATGCCTGCTCGCGGGCGTGCCAGCCGGCGTGGCGCAGCGCGAGCTCGGCGCCCTGCTGCCCGCGCTCGGCTGGGGTCAGGAGCATGTGCGCCCCACCTCGCTGCGCCAGAACGAGGGCCCGGGCAATGCGCTTTTGGCCACCGTGGTGCATGAACACGTGAGCGAAGTCGTCACCGCCTTTGGCGAGAAGGGCGTGACGGCCGAACGCGTCGCCGGCCAGGCCGTGCGCGAACTGCGCGCCTACCTGGCCGGCAGCGGCGCCCTGGGCGTGCACCTGGCCGACCAGTGGCTGCTGCCGCTGGCGCTGGCCGTGGTGGCGAGCGGCCGCCCGGGCGCCTTCAGCTGCACCGAGCTGAGCCAGCATGCGCGCAGCAACATCGAGGTGATCGCGCAGTTCCTGCCCGTGCAGGTGGCGGTCGATCGGCTGGCCGCGGCGGTGCGGGTGCACATCGCGCCGGCCTAGATGCGCCGGCCTAGATGCGAGCGGAGCTCGACCGCGGGCTGACCATAATCAGGTCGCTCCCGCCCCGGCGGCGCTGTCGTCAGACGCTGCCGGCCCCCGCACACGCCCGGTCCAGGACCACCCCCATGCAAGGTTGCGCCTACGTCGACGGCCACTATGTCGCCCCTGAAGATGCCAGGATCTCGATCTTCGACTGGGGTTTCCTGCACTCCGACGCGACCTACGACGTCGCCCATGTGTGGCAGGGCAGGTTCTTCCGCCTGGACGACCACCTGGACCGTTTCGAGGCCAGCCTCAAGGCCCTGCGCCTGGACCCGGGCCTGACACGTGCCCAGATGCGCGAGGTGATGCACGAATGCGTGCGCCGCGCCGGCCTGCGCGACGCCTATGTCGAGCTGCTGTGCACGCGCGGCCGCCCGGCGCCGGGCTCGCGCGACCCGCGCAGCTGCACCAACGTCTTCATGGCCTTCGCCGTCCCCTTCGTCTGGATCGCCACCCCCGACAAGCAGAAGCGCGGGATCGACCTCGTCGTCGGCACGCCGCAGCGCATCCCGCCGGCCAGCGTCGACCCGCGCATCAAGAACTACCACTGGATGGATTTCGTGATGGGCCTGTTCCAGGCCTACGAACGCGGCGGCGAGACCGTGGTGCTCGCCGCACCGTGCTGGAGCTGGCCGCCGCGGCGGGCTACACCACCGAGCAGCGCCTGCTGACGGTGGACGAGCTGCGCGGCGCCGACGAGGTCTTCCTGAGCAGCACCGGCGGCGGCGTCATCCCCATCAGCCACCTGGACGGCGTGGCCGTGGCAGGGCGCGCCGCGGGCGATTTCGGCCCGGTGAGCGCGCAGCTGCAGGCCGCCTACTGGGCGCTGCACGACGACGCGCGCTATGTCGAACCCGTGCGCGGGCTGGTGCGCGGCTGGGTCAGCGGGCTGGTGGCGCCGGGCTGAGCCTGGGCGCGCGCCCGTCCGTCCGTCCCGTCCCTGCTCAGTGCAGGGCGTTGCGGATCACGCTGCCGCCGCGCACCACGGTGCTCAGGTGCCGGCCGCTGGCCGCCAGCAGGCCGATGTCGGCCAGCGGGTCGCCGTCCACCACCAGCAGGTCGGCGTGGGCGCCGGGCGCGATGCAGCCGATCCGGCCGGCCATCAGCATCATCTCGGCGGCCACCGAGGTGGCCTGGCGCAGGATCTCCAGCGGCGTGTACACCTCGGCGCGCAGCGTGAACTCGCGGCACTGTTGCGTGTGCAGGCTGCCCAGCAGGTCGGTGCCGAAAGCCACCTTGACGCCGGCGCGGCGCATCGCGTCCATGCCGGCCACGGCGGCGCGGTAGGCGATCTCGACCTTGTGCTGGCTGGCGACCGGGAAGCCCAGCGCGCGGCCCTGCTCGACCAGCGCGTGGATGATGACCATGGTCGGCACGACGTAGGCGCCGCGTTCGGCCACGAAACGCGCGGTCTCGTCGTCGATCAGCGTGCCGTGCTCGATGCTGCGCACGCCGAACTCGACGCTGCGGCGGATCGCGCCGGCCGGGTGGCAATGCGCCGCCACGTAGCTGCGCCGCTCGACGCATTCACCCACGATGGCGCGGATCTCGTCCTCGCGGTACTGGTTCATCCACATCGGGTCGGTGGGCGAGAGCACGCCGCCCGAGCCCATGATCTTGATGCAGTGCGCGCCCTGGCGCAGCTCCTCGCGCGCGGCCTTGAGCACGCCGTCCACGCCGTCGGCCACCACCGCCAGGGCGTTGAACAGCGGCCCGCCGGCACAGGCGCAGGCCGCCTCGTAGCGCGGCCTTTCCTCGGCCTGGCGGAAGTCGCCGTGTCCGCCGGTCATGGACAGCGCCCGGCCGCTGTACAGGTAGCGCGGCCCGATCGCCAGCCCGTCGGCCAGCGCGCGGTAGAGCGAGTAGTTGCCCCCGCCCACGTCGCGCACGGTGGTGAAGCCGCAGTGCAGCGCATGGCCCAGCATGCGCAGCGCGTGCGCCGTGCGGTAGGCCTCGCCCAGGGCCTCGACCCGCGCGATGGCCACATCGCTGCCGAAGGCGTGGATGTGCGCGTCGATCAGTCCGGGCATGAGGGTTCGCCCGCCCGTGTCGATGACCTGCGCGCCCGCAGGCGGCGTGATGCTGCCGGCCGAGACCTCGGCGATCAGGCCGTCAACCACGAGCACGGACTGGCCCGCGGCGCAGTCGGCCGCCTGGCCGTCGAAGACGCGGGCGTTGGTGAGGAGCAGGGGGTGGGTCATGGCGGTCCGATCGGTCCGATGCAAAGCGGTGGGGGCAGTGGCAGTGGCGGCGGCGGCTGGCCGTGACGGACGGGCGGGCCGGCGGACGGCCAGGGCGCCTGGCCCTGCCCATAATCATCCGCATGGTCGGCCCGCACCCGGGTCGCACGGTAGCAACCAGGAGCAGGGCGATGCAAGGCGAAGTGCAGGGTCATGGCGCGCAGGGCAGGTCGCCGGCCGGCCGGCCACGGGTCGCACGGGCCGTCGCCCTGGCCGCGCTGGCGCTGGCTGGCGGACTCGGCGGCGTGCTGCCCGGCCTGCTGCAGCCGGCGGCCGCGCAGGGCCGGCCCGCGACGGTCGCGACCAGCCGGCCGGCGGCGGCGGCCAGCGCCGAGCTCATGCGCGCCGCCGAGACCGGCGACCTGGCCAGCCTGCACCGCCTGATCGACGCCGGTGCGCCGGTGAACGGGCGCGACGGGCGCGGCCGCACACCCCTGCTGGCCGCCACGCACCACGATCAGATGGACGCGGCGCGCCTGCTCATCGAGCGCGGCGCCGACGTCAACCTGAAGGACGAGCTGCAGGACTCGGCCTTTCTCTACGCCGGCGCCGAGGGCCGGCTCGAGATCCTGCGCCTGACACTGGCGGCGGGCGCCGACCTGACCAGCGTGAACCGCTACGGTGGCACGGCGCTGATCCCGGCGGCGCACCACGGCCATGTCGAGACGGTGCGCGAGCTGCTGAAGACGCAGATCGCCGTCGACCACGTCAACCGCCTGGGCTGGACGGCACTGCTCGAAGCCATCGTGCTGGGCGACGGCGGCCCGGCGCACACCGAGATCGTGCGCCTGCTGGTGGCCGCGGGCGCCGACGTCAACCTGCCGGACAACCAGGGCGTGTCGCCGCTGGCCCATGCGCAGCAGCGCGGCCAGCACCGCATCGCCGAGATCCTGGCCCGGGCCGGCGCGCGGGTGCGTTGACGAGCCGCCTGCCAGGCCGTCCGTGCCAGCGCGGGCAGCCGCGCCGCCTCACACCTGCGCCAGCAGGTAGCGCCGCTCCCAGGCGCTGATCTCGCGCTGGTAGTGCTCGTGCTCCATGGCCTTGACCGAGAGGTAGCCGCGCACGAAGTCGGTGCCCAGCAGCGCGGGCGCGCGGGTGCTGGCGGCCATGAGGTCGTGCGCCTCGGTGAAGGTGCGAGGCAGGGCGTGGCCGTGGTCGCTGGCGTTGCCGCTGATGGGTTCGCTGGGCACGAGCTGCTGCTGCAGGCCGGCCAGGCCGGCGGCCAGCGTGGCGGCGATGGCCAGGTAGGGGTTGGCGTCGGCACCGGCGATGCGGTTCTCGACCCGGCGCGCGTCCGGCCCGCTGAGCGGGATGCGCAGGCCGGTGGTGCGGTTGTCCGCCCCCCAGTGCAGGTTGACCGGCGCCTGGCTGCCCGGCACATAGCGCCGGTAGGAGTTGATGAAGGGCGCGTAGATCAGCATCAGGTCGGGCAGGCAGGTCTGCAGGCCGGCGATGAAGTGGTGGAAGCGGGCGTCCTCGCTGCCGTCCGGGCGGCTGAAGATGTTGGCGCCGCTGTGCGCATCGACCACGCTCTGGTGCAGGTGCATGGAGCTGCCGCTCTGGCCGGCGATGGGCTTGGCCATGAAGACCGCGTTCAGGCCATGGCGCAGCGCCACCTCCTTGGCCGCGAGCTTGAACAGGAAGGCCTGGTCCGCCACCGCCAGCGCGTCGCCGTGCATCAGGTTGATCTCGTACTGGGTCAGGCCGACCTCGTGGATCCAGGTGTCCGAGGCGATGCCCAGGGTGTCGAGCGCGGCGTGGAACTCGTCCCAGAAGGGCGCCAGCTCGTTGAGCATGTTCAGGCTGAAGGCCGACTGGCCGACCTCGGCGCGCCCGCCGCGCCCGCGCGGGGGCACGAGCGGCTGGTCGGGGTCGGTGCTGGCGGCGGTGAGGTAGAACTCGATCTCGGGTGCGACGACCGGGCGCAGGCCGGCGGCCGTGTAGCGCGCCAGCACCTCGCGCAGCACCGAGCGCGCCGCGAACGGGCAGGGCCGGCCGTCGAGCTCGATGCAGTCGTGGATGGCCAGGTAGCGCGGCACGCTGGCCCAGGGCACCGGGCGCAGCGAGGCCAGGTCGGGCACCAGGCGGATGTCGGGGTCGGCGTCCGGGAAGATGCTGGCGTCGAGCGAATACTCGCCCGTCACGCACTGCATCGGGATGGCCTGGGCGATGCGCAGCTCGGCGCCGCGCGCGAAGCTGGCCGCCGGCATGAGCTTGCCGCGCGGGTAGCCCGACACGTCGGCAAAGATGCATTCGACGTCGCGCACGCCCTCGCGGCGGAAACGTTCGGCCAGGTCGGCCGGGGTGGCAGGTTCGGTGGGCGCGGTGGCGCCGGGGGCGGTGCTGGTGGTCATGGTGGGCGGGTGAGCCGTGAACCATGACACGATAACCGCGACCCGGACGTGGCGATGCCCGCACGTGGCGGGCATCCGGGGGGGAGGGCGGGGCGCTGAGCTG
>JBJOKY010000345.1:0-4986 GCA_046045865.1 Pseudomonadota bacterium
TGACCGACCTTGCGCAGGTTGAGCACGGTGTACAGGCCGCCCATCTCGACGTGCGCACCGGCTTCCTCGACGGTCTCGCGCAGCGCGCCGGCGGCGGTGGTCTCGCCCAGCTCCATGAAGCCGGCCGGCAGCGTCCACAGGCCCTTGCGCGGCTCGATGTTGCGCCGGCACAGCAGCACCTGGTCGCCCCAGACCGGCACCGTGCCCACCACGTTGAGCGGGTTCTCGTAGTGGATCGTTGCGCACACCGGGCAGGTGGCGCGTTCACGGTTGTCGTCGGGCGGCACGAGGTACTGCACCGGTGCGCCGCACTCGCGGCAATGCTTGATGCTGCGGCTCATGAGCATGCGGGCAGTTTAGCCTGCGCCCGGCTTCTGTCCGCGTGGCATCATGCCGCGTAACCGGTCACCTTTTCCTTACGTCCATGCAGCTCTACAGCTACTTCCGTTCCTCGGCCTCCTTCCGCGTGCGTATCGCGCTGGCGCTCAAGGGCCTGGACTACGACTACCTCAGCGTGCACCTGCAGCGCAACGAGCAGGCCCGGCCCGAGTACGCGGCGCGCAACCCGCTCAAGCTGGTGCCGCTGCTGGTCGAGGGCGAGCAGTCGTTCAGCCAGTCGCTGGCCATCATGGAGTATCTGGACGAGACTCATCCCGAGCCCGCCCTGCTGCCCGCCGATGCGCTCGGCCGCGCCCGGGTGCGTTCGCTGGCACTGGACGTGGCCTGCGAGATCCACCCGCTCAACAACCTGCGCGTGCTGCGCTACCTGGTCAAGGATCTGGGTGTGAGCGACGAGGCCAAGAACGGCTGGTACAGGCACTGGGTGGAGGTCGGCCTGGGCGCGCTGGAGCAGCGCCTGGCCGGCGATGCCGCCACCGGCCGCTACTGCCACGGCGACACGCCCACCCTGGCCGACTGCTGCCTGGTGCCGCAGATCTTCAACGCCCGTCGCTTCGAGTGCCGTCTCGACCATGTGCCCACCGTGATGCGCGTGTTCGACGCCTGCATGGCGCACCCGGCCTTCCAGGCCGCCCAGCCCTCGGCCTGCCCGGATGCCGAAGCCTGAGCGCGCGGTGGATGATGCCCTGAAGCCCGCCGCGCCTGGCTTGCCGATCCCGTCGGACCTGCCGCCTGGCTGGCTGCGCCCGGCCTTCAGCGCGGCGCGGGTCGGCGCGCTCATGACCAGCCGCCACGGCGGTGTCAGCCAGGCGCCCTACGACAGCCTGAACCTGCGCCCCGGCCTGGGCGATGACGACGCGGCCGTGGCCGAGAACCGTGCGCGTGTGGCGCTGCACTGCGCTGGCGCCGGCGTGCTGCTGCAGCAGGTGCACGGCACGGCCTGCGTGATGCTGACGGGGGCCGCGCTGCCGCCCATGCCGGTGGCCGACGCGAGCGGCAGCACCACGCCCGGTGTGGTGTGCGAGATCCAGGTGGCCGACTGCCTGCCCGTGCTGCTGGCCGACCGCCACGGGCGCGGCGTCGCCGTCGCCCACGCCGGCTGGCGCGGTCTGGCCGGCGGCGTGGTGCAGGGCGCGCTGGCCCAGTTGTGCGAGGCCAGCGGTGCGGCGCCGCACCAGGTCGAGGCCTGGCTGGGCCCGTGCATCGGGCCGCGCCGCTTCGAGGTGGGTGCCGACGTGCTGCACGCCTTTGCCGTCGCCGCTGCGCCGCCGGCCTGCTTCGTGCCGTTGCCCCGATCGGCCGCTGCTGCCGGCACCGCCGCGGCCGAGCCGGGCCGGGCGGGTCCCGTGGCTGACAAGTGGCTGGCCGATCTGCCCGGCCTGGCGCGTCATCTGCTCGTGCAGGCCGGCGTGGCCAGCGTGGCCGGCAACGACGGCAGCCCGGCCTGGTGCACGGTGGAGAACACCCACTACTACTCCTACCGGCGCGAGCTGGGCCGCACCGGGCGGCAGGCCGCCTACATCTGGCTGCGTGCCTGAGCGGGTCGGTCGGCTGAGGCAGGCGCTGCGGCCACCAGGGGCGGCATATCGGTGGCCACCGGTGTGGGCGATCCGGCGTCGGCCTGATGCGCTGGCTTTGCCGTGACCTGACGCTCGGCAACTTCCGCCGCCTGGCGGGCGCGTCGGCGCATGGGCGTGCCCATCACGTACATCACGATGCTCACCGGCAGCACGCCGTAGAGCACGAAGGTGACGATCGCACCCAGCACGCCGCCTTGCGGATGAAAGGCCTCGGCCAGCGCCATCATGAGCGCCACATACATCCAGCCGATCGCTACCAGGTACATCCGGTCACCTTGTCATGTCCATGCTCCAGGGCCGCATTGTCGCGGCTCGGCCATGGCATGAGCGGGCTCGGCTCCCGCGCCACGGGCATGGTGTTTCGCCGCGGTTTCAACAGCTTCATGCAAGGTAGCGGGCGCCATAATGCCGTGCTTTTGGAACGGTCATGCGCCGTTCAATCCCATCGGCGCAGGCCGGCATCCGAATGTTCGAGGAGACGATGAGTACATCCCGAGAGGCATCTTCAGCCGGCGCAAGCGCCAAGTCGATGGAAGAAGCGCTGCGCCAGGCCTGGGCTCTGCCGGCCTCGCCGGAGCTGAGCAAGGCCTTCGCGCAGATGACGCAGCTGGCCGCGCCTTTCGTGGCGCAGATGGGCCAGCTGGCCCAGGGCGCCAGGATCCCCGGCATGCCCACGCTGCCGGGCATTCCCGCCATGCCGGCGATGCCCGGCCTGGGTCAGCTGCCGCAGATGCCGCAGGTCCCGCAGATGGCCCAGCTCACCCAGATGGGCGACCACATGCGCTCCATGAGCGCCAGCCTGAGCCAGACCATCCAGTCCTTCGCGCATCTGAAGATCGCGCCGGACAAGCTCGCCGCCCTGCAGGCCGACTACCTGAAGGAATCCACCGCGCTGTGGAACCAGGCCCTGGCCGCCAGCGCCGCCCAGGCCCAGCCGGGAAGTGACAAGCCGGCCGCGCCCAAGCTGGGCGACCGCCGTTTCTCGGCGCCCGACTGGACCGCCAACCCGGCCTCGGCCTACACCGCCGCCAGCTACCTGCTCAACGCCCGCACCATGATGGCCCTGGCCGACGCGGTGGAAGGCGACGCCAAGACGCGCCAGCGCGTGCGTTTCTCGGTGCAGCAGTGGATCGACGCGGCTTCGCCCTCCAACTACCTGGCCCTCAACCCCGAGGCCCAGAAGAAGGCCCTGGACACCAAGGGCGAAAGCATCGCCCAGGGCATGCAGCTGCTGCTCAAGGACATCCAGCAGGGCCATGTGTCGCAGACCGACGAGAGCGTGTTCGAGGTGGGCCGCAACGTGGCCACCACCGAAGGCAGCGTGGTCTACGAGAACGAGTTCATCCAGCTCATCGAGTACAAGCCGCTGGGCGCCAAGGTCTACGAGCGGCCCATGCTGTTCGTGCCGCCGTGCATCAACAAGTTCTACATCATGGACTTGCAGCCGGAGAACTCGCTCATCCGCTATACCGTGGAGCAGGGTCACCGGGTCTTCGTGGTGAGCTGGCGCAACCCGGACGACTCGCTGGTCGCCAAGGGCTGGGACGACTACATCGAGCACGGCCCGCTGGCGGCCATCCGCACGGTGCAGGAAATCACCGGCGTCGACGAGATCAACATGCTGGGCTTCTGCGTCGGCGGCACCATCCTGTCGACCGCGCTGGCCGTGCTGGCCGCCCAGGGCGAGCAGCCAGCCCATTCGCTGACCCTGCTGACCACCCTGCTGGACTTCAGCGACACCGGCATCCTCGACGTCTTCGTCGACGAGGCCTCGGTGCAGCTGCGCGAGATGACCATCGGTCCGGACGCGCCCACCGGCCCGGGCATGCTCAAGGGCAAGGAACTCGCCACCACCTTCAGCTTCCTGCGTCCCAACGACCTGGTGTGGAACTACGTGGTGGGCAACTACCTGAAGGGCGAGGCGCCCCCGCCCTTCGACCTGCTGTACTGGAACGGCGACTCCACCAACCTGCCCGGCCCCATGTACTGCTGGTACCTGCGCCACATGTACCTGCAGGACGAGCTCAAGCAGCCGGGCAAGCTCACGGTCTGCGGCGAATCGGTCGACCTGGGCAAGGTCAAGGCTGACGTGTTCGTCTACGCCTCGCGCGAGGACCACATCGTGCCCTGGTCATCGGCCTACCTGAACACCCGCCTGTTCAAGGGCGACACCCGCTTCGTGCTGGGCGCCTCGGGCCACATCGCCGGCGTGATCAACCCGGCCAGCAAGAACAAGCGCAACTACTGGACCAATGCCAAGCTGGGCGGCAGCGCCGAGCAGTGGTTCGCTGGCGCCAAGGACGTGCCGGGCAGCTGGTGGAACGACTGGAGCGCCTGGCTGGCCGAGCGCAGCGGCAAGCAGGTTGCCGCGCCCAAGACGGCCGGCAGCCGCAAGCACAAGGTCATCGAGCCCGCACCCGGTCGTTACGTCAAGGCCAAGGCCTGAGGCCGGCGGCATCATCCTGATCCGTGGCGCGTGCGGCCGCATCACGCGCGACGGATCAAGGCGGGGCTCGCCGACGAGCCCCTCCCAGCCAGCCATCCCGCGATGGCCGGCACCCCAAGCGATATCGCGGACAGCAACAGGAAAGACTCGTAGGAGATAGCCATGACTCAGAAGATCGCATACGTCACCGGCGGCATGGGCGGCATCGGCACGTCCATCTGCCGTCGCCTGCACCAGGATGGTTTCAAGGTCATCGCCGGCTGCGGCCCCAGCCGTGACTTCCAGAAGTGGCTGGACGAGCAGAAGGCCGACGGCTACACCTTCTACGCCTCGGTGGGCAACGTGGCTGACTGGGAATCGACCGTCGCCGCCTTCAACGCCGCCGTGGCCGAACATGGCCCGATCGACGTGCTGGTGAACAACGCCGGCATCACGCGCGACCGCATGTTCCTGAAGATGACCCCGGACGACTGGAAGGCCGTCATCGACACCAACCTGAACTCCATGTTCAACGTGACCAAGCAGGTCGTGCCGGGCATGGTCGAAAAGGGCTGGGGCCGC
>JBJOKY010000346.1:0-4983 GCA_046045865.1 Pseudomonadota bacterium
TGCCATGGCCCGCCTGCTCATCATTGCTCACGCCCCGCTGGCTTCGGCCTTCAAGGCGGTGGCCCAGCACACCTTCCCTGAGCTGGCAGCCCGTTCCGTCTATGCCCTGGATGTCGAGCCCGGCATGTCGCTGGACGAGGTGGAGAGCCAGGCGCGGGGACTGCTGAATGGGCACGGCCCGGCACCGACCCCCCTCATGCCCCTGCCCGAGCCCCTGCCGCCGCGTCGGGGAGTGGCACAGCAGCAACAGTCTGCCGCCATCGTGCCGGCCCCGCTGCCGCCCGTGGCCCTGGCGCCCACGCAACGGGCGCTCAGCCAGCTGACCGGGCAATACGTCCGAGACGGCGCTGCCGTGGTGGCGGCCAACGACCTGATCGACGACAGCACCGAGACCCTGGTGCTGACCGACGTCTTCGGCGCCACCCCGGCCAACGCCGCCCAGCGCCTGGCCGACGGCGTCAGCACCCGCATGCTCTGCGGCATCAACGTGCCGATGTTGTGGCGGGCGCTCAACTATTCCGCCCTGCCGCTGGCCGAACTGGTCGAGCGTTCGCTCAACGGCGCCTCGCAGGGCGTGGTGTCGATCAACTCGACCCGGCCGCAGAACCAGACCTACCAGCCGCACGCTTCCGATGCCGAGCAGCACCATCACCATCAGCAATAAGCTGGGCCTGCACGCCCGTGCGTCGGCCAAGTTCACCAAGCTGGCCGGCAGCTTTGCCTGCGATGTCTTCGTCACCCGCAACGGCCGGCGCGTCAATGCCAAGAGCATCATGGGCGTGATGATGCTGGCCGCTGGCCTGGGCTCGACCATCGAGATCGAGACCACCGGCGCCGACGAGGACGCCGCCATGGCCGCCTTGCGCGCCCTGGTGGACGACAAGTTCGGCGAAGGCGAATAGGCGTCGCGCCGCGGTGGCCGCAGGTCAGGCGGCGCCGCCTTCAGCCGCCTCGCCCAGCAGGTGGCGGCGGTAGCGGGCAGGCATGTCGGCCAGGCGGATGAGCAGGGGCAGGTCGGCGGTGCCGAAATCCGGATCCCAGGCCGGTGCGCCCAGCAGCCTGGCGCCACAGCGCAGATACCCCTTCACCAGCGGCGGCGGCTCGACCACCAGATCGCTGCGCAATTCCTCCACCGGCAGGGCCAGTCGAGGGGTGACGCGCCATTCGATGGGGGCCAGGTGGTCCTGCGCCAGCTGGCGCCACAGGCTGGCGGCGGCATGGCCCCCATCGCGCATGGGCACCGAGGCGCAGCCGATCACGTACTCCAGGCCGTTGGCCACCATGAAGCGGGCCAGCTCGGCCCACAGGGACAGGATCACCCCGCCCTGCCGATGGGCCGGGTGCACGCAGGAGCGGCCGATCTCGGCCAGCTGCGGCCGCAGGGCGCGCAGGCGGGTGAGGTCGAACTCGGTCTCGGTGTAGAAGCCGCCGGCCTGCCGGGCAGCCTCTGGCGTGAGCACGCGGTAGGTGCCCACGACCTGCGGCTCGGCAGCGGGTGATTCGGTGTCCAGGGCCCGCACCATCAGGTGTTCGCAATGGGGATCCCAGAGGTCGACATCATGGCCGGCCGGTGCCCCGGCAGGCGGGCGCAGGCGGGCGCCCATTTCGCCGACAAAGACCTCGTGGCGCAGGCGCTGGCAGGCGCGCACCTCGGCAAAGCTGCTGGCCCAGCGGGCGTCCAGGCGCGGCGTGGCGACTGGGGCGGCACCGGGCCGGCCGATCATGCGGGACCAGCGGGCAAGCTCGGCACGGTTCGTGTCGGCCGCGATCCAGAGGGGCGGCGTTCCCGGGAGACCGGCGGCGTTCTCGATGGCAGTGGCGAGGCGGTCGTCCCGCAGCGCAAGACTCATGGCATGACTCCTTGGTTCATGCCGTCATGCTGGCCAGCCCTGATGACCGCGCCATGTCAGTCCGATGACGCTGCCATGACAGTGGCCATGGTTGCTGCGGCGCCGGCCCGCACGCGGGCCAGGTGTCAGGCAGACGCACCACCTGCGATCGTCAGCCTCGCGGCCGGAGGCGCTGCTAGCATTCCCGCATGAGTCTGCAGGTCTTCGGTTTGCAAGTCTCGCGGGGGGTGGCCATCGGACGGGCGGTGCTGGTGGCCTCCAGTCGCGTGGATGTGGCGCACTACTTCGTCGCGGCCGACGCGGTGAACGGCGAGATTGCGCGCCTGCGCCGCGCCCGCAACCTGGTGAGCGAGGAGCTCGAGGCCCTCAAGGGCGACCTGCCGGGTGATGCGCCGCAGGAGATCGCCGCCCTGCTCGACGTCCACCTCATGCTGCTGCATGACGATGCCCTCACCCAGCCCACGGTGCAGTGGATCGTCGAGCGCCACTACAACGCCGAATGGGCGCTCTCGGCCCAGCTGGAAGTCCTCTCGCGCCAGTTCGACGAGATGGAGGACGAATACCTGCGCGAGCGCAAGGCCGATGTGGAGCAGGTGGCCGAGCGCGTGCTGCGCGCCCTGGCCCGCGGCGAAAGCGCCAGCCCCACGCCGGCCGTGCATGCGCGCGACTTCGCCGGCGAGGACCCGCTGGTGCTGGTGGCCGACGACATCTCGCCGGCCGACATGCTGGCCTTCAAGCGCAGCGTCTTCACCGGCTTCGTCACCGACGTGGGCGGACGCACCTCGCACACCGCCATCGTGGCGCGCAGCCTGGATATTCCGGCCGTGGTCGGCGCCCGCGAGGCCAGCCGCCTGATCCGCCAGGACGACTGGGTCATCGTGGATGGCGACGCCGGCCTGGTCATCGTCGATCCCTCGCCCATCATCCTGGAGGAATACCGCTTCCGCCAGCGCCAGGGCCAGCTGGAGCGCGACCGCCTCACCCGGCTGCGCCACAAGGCCGCCGTCACGCTAGACGGCCAGCGCGTGGAACTGCTCGCCAACATCGAGCTGCCCGAGGACACCGCCGCCGCCCTGGCCGCCGGGGCCGAGGGCGTGGGCCTGTTCCGCAGCGAGTTCCTCTTCATGAACCGCAACGGCAAGCTGCCCGACGAGGAGGAGCAATTCAAGGCCTATCTGGCGGCGGTGCAGGCCATGAAGGGCCTGCCGGTCACCATACGCACGGTGGACATCGGCGCCGACAAGCCGCTGGAGCGCAGTGCCGCCAACGAGGCCCGCCACGAGCACCTGCTCAACCCGGCACTGGGCCGGCGCGCCATCCGCTGGAGCCTCTCCGAGCCCTCGATGTTCCGCGCCCAGCTGCGTGCCATCCTGCGTGCTGCCGCCTTCGGCCCGGTCAAGCTGCTGGTGCCCATGCTCTCCAACCTGGCCGAGATCCGCGCCACGCTGGAGGCCATCGAGCGTGCCCGCGAGCAGCTGCGCGAGCGCGGCATCCCCTTGGGCGAGGTCGAGGTGGGCGCCATGATCGAGATTCCGGCCGCGGTGCTCATCCTGCCGGTTTTCCTGCGCCATTTCGACTTCGTCTCCATCGGCACCAACGACCTGATCCAGTACACCCTGGCCATCGACCGGGCCGATGAATCCGTGGCCCATCTCTACGACGCGTGGCATCCGGCCGTGCTGCACCTCATCGAGCAGACCATCGACCAGGCCACCACCGCCGGCAAGGGCGTGTGTGTCTGCGGCGAGATGGCCGGCGACCCCGAGTTCACCGAGCTGCTGCTGGGCATGGGCCTGCGCAGCTTCTCCATGCACCCGGCCCAGTTCCTGCCGGTCAAGCAGCGCATCCTGCGCGCCGACACCACCCGCCTGGCCATCCATGTCGAGGCCGTGATGACCTCCGACGAGCCGCGCGTCGCGGCCCTGGCCCGCCACAACCCCGCCGCCCGCCGCGAACATTGAGCTGATGCTGCGGCCCGGCTCGGCACGCTTGCCGGGCCATTGGCACGCCTCCTGCTGTACCGCTTGGTATACCAGTTGGCGCACCAAAAGCATGAACACCTCAGTGGCTCCGATCCCGCCCCGGCATGTGGCGGACTGGCTGGCCCTGGCCCGGGCGGCCGCGGCTGGCGACCGCGCCGCGTCCGCCCTGCGCAGCGCACTGGCCGCCGCCCGTGAGGCGGCCCTGGCCGACCAGTCACAGCGCGGCCAGGCCGTCTGGGTCCATGTCTGCGAGCCGGCGGCCTGGGCGGCCCAGCTGGCCACGCTGGAGCTGCGCCTGGCCACGCCGGCAGGCGAGGGCGGCGGCCTGCTGGCGCGTTACCCCCTGCTGGGCGTGCCCTTCGGCATCAAGGACAACATCGATGTGGCCGGTGCGCCCACCACCGCAGCCTGCCCCAGCTTCGCGCAGGTGGCCGAGCGCAGCGCCACCGTGGTGCAGCGCCTGCTGGATGCCGGAGCGCTGTGGCTGGGCAAGACCAATCTCGACCAGTTCGCCACCGGCCTGGTCGGCACCCGCTCGCCGTTTGGGGCGCCGGCCTCGGTGGCCGATGCCAGCCGCATCAGCGGCGGCTCCAGCTCGGGCTCGGCGGTGGCGGTGGCCAGCGGCCAGGTGGCTTTTGCACTGGGCACGGACACGGCCGGCTCGGGCCGCGTGCCGGCCGGCTTCAACGGCCTGGTGGGCATGAAACCCACGCCCGGGCGGGTCAGCACCGCCGGCGTGCTGCCGGCCTGCCGCACGCTGGACTGCGTCTCGGTCTTCGCCCACACGGTGGGGGAGGCGGCGCGGATCATGGCGGTGATGGAAGGACCGGACCCGGCCGACGCCTACAGCGCCTGGGCGCCCGGCCCGGCCGCCCTGCCGGCGCACCGGCCGCTGCGCATCGGCGTGCCGGCCCGGCCGGACGTGGACGTGGCCCTGGGCTACGAGGCGGCCTGGTCCTCGGCCCAGCGCTGGGCCGCCGCCAGCGGCGCCGAACTGGAGCCCATCGACATGGCGACGCTGGATGCCGTGGCCGCACTGCTCTATGACGGCCCCTGGGTGGCCGAGCGCCATGCCACGGTGAAGGACCTGCTGCGGCGGGCGCCCGAGGCCTTCGATCCCACCGTGCGCCAGGTCATCGCCCGCGCCATCG
>JBJOKY010000069.1:0-15126 GCA_046045865.1 Pseudomonadota bacterium
ATGCCCAGGCAGTGGTCACCACCTAGCATGACGGGCAGACGGCCGAGCTGCAGTTCGGCGTACACAGCGTCGTGGGCGGCCCGGTTCCAGGCCGCCACTTCGGCCAGATGACGGTAGCCGTCTACCGGTGCACGCCATGGATTGCTCGGGCCGGCCACATTGCCGCGATCGACCACGTCCAGGCCACGTGCACGCAACGCTTCGGTCAGGCCGGCGACGCGCAAGGCCTCGGGCCCCATGGAGGCGCCACGCGCCGACGCGCCGACGTCAGTGGGCACCCCGACCAGGCTGATCGCCCGGTTGTCCAGCATGGCTAGGCCAGCCCGTAGGCTTCGACGATCAGGGCCCAGGCCTCCTCGGCCGTCTCGACGTAGCGGATCAGGTGCACGTCCTCGGCATTGATCATGCCGGTCTCGACCAGGTGATCGAGGTTGATCAGCTTCTCCCAGAATTCGCGCCCGAACAGCAGGATGGGGCGGCGCCGGCACTTGCCGGTCTGCATCAGCGTGAGGGTCTCGAACAGTTCGTCGAGCGTGCCGTAGCCACCCGGGAAGCACACCAGCGCGATCGAACGCATCAGGAAGTGCATCTTGCGGATGGCGAAGTAGTGGAACTGGAAGCACAGCTCCGGCGTGATGTAGGGGTTGGGCGCCTGCTCGTGCGGCAGCACGATGTTCAGTCCGATGCTCTTGCCGCCGGCCTCGAAGGCACCGCGGTTGCCGGCCTCCATCACGCCAGGCCCGCCGCCGGTCACCACATGGATGGGTGCAGCCAGATGCGACGATGCCGTCGTCACGATGTGGGCGAACTGCTGGGCCACGGCGTAGTAGCGCGACATGTCGAGCTGGATCCCGGCGCGCCGGATCGCGGCCTCATCACCACTCGCACGTGCCTGCGCCAGGAGCGTCTCGGCATCCTCGGGTGCCTTGATGCGCGCGCTGCCGAAGATGACGATGGTCGACTCGATGCCCTGCTCGCGCTGCACCAGCTCGGGCTTGAGCAGTTCGAGCTGCATGCGCACCGGCCGCAGTTCGTCGCGCAGCAGGAACGGCACATCGGTGAACGCCAGGTGGTAGGCGCTCTCCGGCCCGTCATAGCGGGAAGTGGCCAGGGCCGCATCCTCGACAGCCGTCGGGAAGTTGCGGGCGGTGAGGTCGACGCGTTTGTCCATCGGTGATCCTGTTCAAGTCGGCGCCAAGGGCACCGGACGGTGACTTGCACATACCTGGCAACCAGGATCGCGCATCAGGCGCAGATCGGTCCACTGCATGGCCAGGCCGTCCAGCATCTGCAGATGACCGGCCAGCGAGGTCCCGCTGCCGGCCAGCAGCTTGAGCGCTTCAGCGGCCTGCACCGCACCGATGATGCCCACAAGAGGCGCAAAAACACCCATGGTTGCGCAGCGAACCTCCTCCACCGCGGCATCTGGCGGGAAAACGCAGGCATAACACGGTGTGTCCGCGCTGCGGACATCCCACACCGACACCTGGCCATCGAAAGTGATCGCCGCACCGGACACCAGCGGCCTGGCGTGCCGCACGCAGGCCGCGTTGACGGCCTGCCTGGTGGCGTAGTTGTCACAGCAGTCGATCACCACGTCGGCCAGGGGCACCAGCTCGTCCAGCAGCGTTGCGTCGGCGCGGCGCTCGATGGCGGTCACCTGCACCTCCGGGTTGATCGCATGGATGGCCGCCTTGGCCGACTCGACCTTGGGCATGCCGACCCGGGCCTCGGTATGGGCGATCTGACGCTGCAGGTTGGTTGCGTCCACCTGGTCATGGTCGATGACGGTGATGTGGCCGACGCCCGCGCTGCCCAGGTACAGCAGTACCGGCGAGCCGAGCCCGCCCGCACCGATCACCAGGGCGTGCGCTGCCAGCACGCGCTGCTGGCCCTCGACACCGACATCGTCCAGCAGCACATGCCGGCTGTAGCGCAGCAATTGGGCGTCATTCATCGTGGAAAGCACAGGCTAGAAGTTGGCGACCCGCGCGATACGCCGATCATCTGGCACTCGCAACGCCAGAGCAGGCCTGCCTGCGCACAGGGCAATCGGCATGCGGGCCCGGAAGGGCTGGGCAGCCTCACCTGCAAGGGGAGGCCAGACCTCGTCAGTTGCTCTTGGGCGTCTCGGCCTTGCGTTCGACCTGGGTCTTGGAGACCACTACCGGCCGGCCCTTCAGGCGATTGAGCGCCTGCTGCAGCGGGAAGTCCTCCGCCGAGCCGAACTCGGGCAGACGTGGCGTGGCAGCCGCTGCACCCTTGTCCTTGTTGGCCTCCTCGAGCTTGCGCAGGGCTTCCTCACGGGCCTTCTCGCGCGCGCTGTCCTTGGCCTTGGCGGCTTCGTCGGTGCCGGTCAGGTGACGGTCCAGGTCGGCCTCACGCACACGCAGCGCGGAGAACAGGTTGCCTTCGGCAGTTTCATCCACAGCCACGTCTGGCACGATGCCCTTGGCCTGGATGGACTGGCCCGACGGCGTGTAATAGCGCGCCGTGGTGATCTTGACCGAGGTGTTGGGCATGGGCAGACGCGCGAACTCGCTCTGCACCGAGCCCTTGCCGAAGGTCTGCGAGCCCATGATGACGGCGCGCTTGTGGTCTTTCAGGGCGCCAGCCACGATCTCGCTGGCAGACGCCGAGCCCTCGTTGACCAGCACCACGATGGGCACGGTCTTGTAGATCGCCGGCAGGCTGGCCAGCGGGTCGCTGCCGTCACGCGAGTAGGCGTTGGGCGAACTCTTGAGCAGGCTCTTGGATTCGGCAATCTGCCCGTTGGTCGACACCACCACCACGTCACGCGGCAGGAAGGCCGCGCTGATGCCAACCGCGCTGTCGAGCAGGCCACCCGGGTCATTGCGCAGGTCGAGCACCAGGCCCCTGAGGCCAGGCTCCTGGCGTGCGAGATCCTTGAGTTGCTCGACGAAGTCGCGCAGCGTGGGCTCCTGGAACTGCGACACGCGGATCCAGGCAAAACCCGGCTCGACGACCTTGGAGCGCACGCTCTTCTGGCGGATCTCCTCGCGCACGATGGTGACCGGGAAGCTGCGGTTCTCGGCCTTGCGGAACACCATCAGCATGACCTTGGTGCCGCTCGGGCCGCGCATGCGCTTGACGGCCTGGTCCATGGTCAGGCCCTTGACGGCCTGATCGTCGATGCGGGTGATCAGGTCGCCCGTCAGGATGCCTGCGCGGAAGGCCGGGGAACCCTCGATGGGCGACACCACCTTGACCAGACCTTCCTCCATCTCGATCTGGATGCCCACGCCGGTGAACTTGCCGCTGATGCCCTCGCGGAAGTCCTTGAAGCTCTGCCCCTCGAAATACTGCGAGTGCGGATCCAGACCAGCGACCATGCCGCCGATCGCATCGCGGATCAGCTTCTTCTCATCCACCGGCTCGACATAGGAACGCTTGATCCAGTCGAACACCGCGGTGAGCTGCTGCACGTCCTCGATCGGCAACGGCGCCATCGCGCTGCGCGCCGTGGCCTGGAACTGCGTCGTCGCCAGCGCACCGGCCACGGCACCCAGTGCCATCCAACCCGCTACCTTGAGCTTTGTACCCATGACTGCCAGCACCTCTCGACGCCCTTGAATCTCAACTTGCACAATAGGCCCGGAGTATAGGGCTGCCCCTGTCGACCACACCGCGCAAACAGGCCGGCATTTCGGGCCGCAGGTCGAAAAAGTGCAGGATTGCGTGACAGCCCTGTTGCGATATCAACGCACACCGCCGGCCTATTTGCAAGCACCGTGAAACATGGCCTTGGATCCGGCCGTACACGGACGACCCAGGCCGACATGTGCAGCCCGGGCCACCCGGGCGCCTGCACGGCCACCGACGTCCGGCCTCGTCCCGCCCTGTATTGCGCGACTAATATCTGTGTAAACCCTGAGTTGCCATGCCCGAGTATTCAGACATCCCAGCCCCGCCTCCAGCCACCAGCACCGCAGCGGACTGCGCGGCAAGCGACGCCGGCGGCTCGCCACTGGGCCAGCCGAGCACCTACGTCGACCAGTATGCGCCCCAGCTGCTGTACCCGATGGCGCGAGCGCCCAAGCGCCACGAGATCGGCCTGCCCGACAGCGCCACCCTGCCCTTCACCGGCGCGGACCTGTGGACCGCCTACGAGCTGTCGTGGCTCAACCAGCGCGGCAAGCCGGTGGTCGCCCTGGTCCAGCTGGTCGTGCCCTGCGACTCGCCGGCCATCGTCGAGAGCAAGTCGCTCAAGCTCTACCTGAACAGCTTCAGCATGAGCCGGTTCGACGCACCGGCACGTGTGCAGCAGCTGCTGCAGATCGACCTCGGCCTGGCCTTCGGCGCACGCGTGGGTGTCAGGCTGGTGCTGCCCGAGGCCTTCGCCGACCAGCAGATCGCCGAACTCGACGGACTCAGCCTGGACCGCCTGGACCTGGACTGCGACCGCTACACCCCAGCGCCCGAGCTGCTGCAGGCCGACCACGAACAGGCGCTGGTGCACGAGGTGCTCAAGTCCGACCTGCTCAAGAGCAACTGCCTGGTCACCGGCCAGCCCGACTGGGGCAGCGTGTCCATCGACTACACCGGTGCACCCATCGACCATGCCGGCCTGCTGCGCTACCTGGTGAGCTATCGCCAGCACAACGAGTTCCACGAGCAATGCGTCGAGCGCATCTTCATGGACATCTGGACCCGCTGCCGTCCGATCCGCCTGACCGTGATGGCGCGCTACACCCGCCGTGGCGGGCTGGACATCAACCCCTGGCGCACCAGCCACCCTGGCGCCCTGCCCGCCAACATCCGCAACGCGCGCCAGTGACGCGCGCCAGTGAACACCGCGCCGCCCGCATGCACACACCCACCCTCGTCGTCCACGGCATCCCCAACTGCGACAGCGTCAGGAAGGCACGCACCTGGCTTGAGGCCCGCGGCATTGCCTACACCTTCCACGACTTCAGGAAGCACGGCCTGGACGCCATCACCCTGGAGGCCTGGTGCCGCCTGGTGGACTGGACCGTGCTCCTCAACCGCAAGGGCACGACCTGGCGCCAGCTCGGCGACGCGCAACGCGCCAGCGCCGTCGATGCCACCAGCGCCTGCGCCCTGATGTTCGCCCAGCCCAGCCTGATCAAGCGCCCGGTCATCGCCTGGCCCGACGGCAACCTGAGCGTGGGCGTCGACCTCGACGACTACGCGCGCCGCGCCGCCGCCCTGCAGTCCGGCTGAAGCCTGCCCGGGCCTAGGCAGCGCGGCGCCGCCGCCCGCGCACCCCCGCTGCCGCGCGGCGCACCGCCGCGGCATGCGGTCGGCCATCCCTGCCCGTGCCCGCCCATCACCCGCCCATCACCCGCCCCTCAACCCTCACCAAGGACCCCACCCATGTTCACCGGCATCGTCCAGGGCCAGGCCAGCGTCGTCGCACTGCGTGACCTGCCCGGGCTGCGCAGCCTCGATCTGGCCTTCGCACCAGGCTTCTGTTCCGGCCTTGAAATCGGCGCCAGCGTCGCCTGCGACGGCGTGTGCCTGACCGTCACGCGCCTGCTCGACACGCGCACCGCGTCCTTCGACGTCATGCAGCAGACGCTCGACCTGACCACCCTGGGCGACCTGGCCCCCGGCAGCGTGCTCAATGTCGAGCGCGCCGCGCGCGAAGGCGCCGAGATCGGCGGCCATCCGCTGTCTGGCCACGTCGACTGCACCGGCACACTGGCCTCTGTGGCGCGGCCGGCCAACAACCACGTGCTGCGCATCGCCGTGCCGCCGCAGTGGATGGCCTATCTCTTCTCCAAGGGTTATGTCGCCGTCAACGGCGCCAGCCTGACCATCGCCCAGGCCGACCACCTGGCCGGCTGGTTCGAGGTCTGGCTCATTCCGGAAACCTTGCGCATGACTACCTTCGGGCACAAGAAGGCTGGTGACCGCCTGAATATAGAAATAGAACGCGCGACCCAGGTCATCGTCGACAGCGTGCGTGCACAAATCGACACGGTGCTGTCCGCCCGGCTCGCGCAATGGCAGGCGGAAATGCACCGGCAACTGCGCGAAGAAATCCGCGCGGAACTGCGCGGCGAACTCTCCGGAAAACCCCGGCACTGACCCGGCGGCGGGCCGGCGGCATTTGCCGCAGGCCCGCTGCAAACGGTCAAGCACCGGCCGGATAAGCTGCGGCCGACCGCCCGCATAACACATCGGGCGGCCGCGCAGCACTGTCGAAAATCAGACACACGATTGTCACCAAGTGAAACACACAGATATCATGAGGCATATTCACTAGCGTTCGGTTTCGGATTATTCGATTCGGGAACCGGGTCCGCTGACCAGGGAAACCGAATTGGCCAATCCCGAATTGAAATATTCATACATATTCAGAAAATCCACCCCCCTCATCCAGGGGGTAAGCGGCTGCTTCGGCAAGGTCGCCACCGTGCTGGCACTGCTCGCCGGCACCGGGCTGCTGGGCAGCAGCAAAGCCGCCAGCAGCCCGGCGGCGACCGTGAAGACGGCGGCGCCGACTGCCAGCATGGCCGGGCCTGCCCCCGCCGCGGCCGCCAGCAAGGTGCCCGTGGCGGAGCCTGGCACGCTCACCCGCACCTACCGGCTGGGTGACCTCGGTGGTGCGGCGGCACTCGAATTCCGCGGCATCGACCACAGCGTCTATCTGCCCTTGTCGGTGCGCCTGGACGAATCCGTCGTGCACGCCCGCCTGCATCTGCGATATACGTTTTCACCGGCCCTGCTGCCCGAGCTGTCGCACCTGCGCGTGGCGGTGCACGACGAAACCCTGGGCACCCTGGTGGCACAGAAGAACAAGCTCGGCACACCGCAGGAAGCCGAGCTGGAACTGGACCCGCGCCACTTCACCGAATATGCGAAATTGCGCCTGCAATTCATCGGCCACTACACGCTGGACTGCGAATTCCCCTTTCACACGAGTTTGTGGGCGCAACTCGCGAGCGCCAGCACGCTTGTACTCGTGACCCGTCCGCTGCCGCTGCGCAACGATCTGGCGCTGCTGCCGGCGCCCTTCTTCGACGCGCGCGACGCCAGCCGGCTGGAACTGCCCTTCGTCTTCGCAGCGCGCCCCGGCACCGACACCCTGCGTGGCGCCGGTGTGCTGGCCAGCTGGTTCGGCGCGCTGGCTGCCTGGCGCGGCGCGCAGTTTCCGGCCCTGCTCGACGAGCTGCCCGCCGGCCACGCCGTCGTCTTCGCGACCAACGCCGAGCGTCCGCGCGGCCTGACGCTGGCGCCGGTCGAGCAGCCCACCTTGTCGGTCATCTCCCACCCGAATCACCCGACTGCCAAGCTGCTGCTGGTGCAGGGGCGCGACGGCGAACAGCTCGTCACCGCCGCGCGTGCCCTGGCACTGGGCCAGGCCGTGCTCAGCGGCCCCAGCGTGCAGGTCAGCCAGCTCGACCTGCCGCCACGCCGCGGCCTGCACGACGCGCCCAACATCCAGCCCGGCGGCGCGCTGGTGCGCCTGGGCGATCTGCAGAAGCAGCCCGGCCAGCTCGAGGTGGCCGGCAACACGCTGGACATGGTGCGCGTGCCGCTGCGCCTGCCGGCCGACATCGTCACCTGGGAGGCACGCGGCCTGCCCGTCAACCTGCGCTACCGCTACACCCCGCCCACCGAGGAAGGCACGGCCCGCCTGGCCGTGCAGGTCAACAACCAGCTCGTGCAGGCCTTTCCGCTGCGCGTGGCCAATTCCACCCTGGCCGGCGGCGAGCGGCTCGTCCTGCCCTTTCTCGAGACCGGCGGCGCGGTCGACAGGCAGGACCTGACCGTGCCCGCCTTCCAGCTCGGTGCCAACAACCAGCTGCAGTTCCGCTTCGACATCGTGCCGGCCAACGAGACGCGCTGCCGCAACACCCTGCTGGGCTCGCAGGCGGCGATCGACCCCGACTCGACCATCGACCTGCGCTTCGTCGAGCACTTCGCCGTGCTGCCCAACCTGGCCATGTACGCCAACAGCGGCTTTCCGTACACCCGCTACGCCGACCTGGCCGAGACCGCCGTCATCCTGCCCGACCAGGCCCGCGCCGGCGACGTCACGACCGCGCTGACCGCCCTGGGCCAGTTCGGCGCCGTCACCGGCACACCGGGCACACGTGTGCAGGTGCTGCCGGCCAGCCGCGCTGCCGAGGCCAGCGACCGCGACCTGCTCGTCATCAGCAGCGCCGACGCACCACCCCTGCTGCAGGGCTGGAGCAAGAGCCTGCCCGCCGTGCTGGGCGAACAGGCGCGCGCCAGCTCGCCGCTGCGGCTGTTCACCGAGGCCGGCGCCGAATGGTTCGGCGGCGCCGCGCCGCGCAAGCGCCCGGACGCCGGCTGGGCGCAGCTGCGCGGCGCCGGGCCGCTGGGTGCGCTGATGGGCTTCGAGTCACCGCTGCGCGCCGGCCGTTCGGTCGTCGTGCTGCAGGCCACCGACGAATCCTCGCTCGCCGAGGTGCGCCAGCTGCTGCTCGACCCGGCCAAGCTCGCCCGCGTGCAGGGCGACCTGGTGCTGGTGCGGGCCGGGCAGGTCGACGCCTTCCGCGTCGGCAGCACCTATGAAGTGGGCAGCCTGGCCTGGTGGCGCTGGGTCTGGTTCCAGCTGCACCAGCGCCCGCTGCTGCTGGTGGCGCTGGCCGGCCTGTTCGGCCTGCTGGTGGCCCTGCCCGTGTACCGCAGCCTGCGCCTGCGTGCGCAGCGCCGGCTGCAGGCCTGAGCGCGGTGGTGACGATGCGTCGGCGCAGCGCCCTGATGCTCGGCCTGACCGGTGGCGCGGCCGGCCTGGCCGCACTGCTGGCGGCCACCACCAGCGGCTGCCGCGGCAGTCTCGCGTCCGGCGCCGCCGCTGCTGCACCGCCGCCCTGCGGCCCGGCCAGCACCTGGCCGGCCTGGACCGACTTCAAGCGCGCACTGCTCACCGCCGAGGGCCGCATCGCCGACCCGCGCGACGGGCGTTTCCACACCGTGTCCGAGGCCCAGGCCTACGCCCTGTTCTTCGCCCTGGTGGCCAACGACCGCCCGGCCTTCGACGCCGTGCTCGCCTGGACCGTGCGCGAGCTCGCCGACGGCGACCTGGGCGCGCGCCTGCCCGCCTGGCTGTGGGGTCGCGACGACGCCGGCCACTGGCGCGTGCTCGACCGCAATGCCGCCTCGGACGCCGACCTCTGGCTGGTCTACACCCTGGCGCAGGCCGGGCGGCTCTGGCACGCCCCAGCGCTGCGCCAGCTGGCCGATCGTCTGGGCCTGCTGCTGCTGCAGCGCGAGACCGTGCAGCTCGCCGACCTGGGCCGCCAGCTGCTGCCCGGGCCGGTCGGCTTCGTCGACCCGCACGGCCACACCCGCCTGAACCCGAGCTACCTGCCGCTGCCCGTGCTGCGCTGGCTGGCCACCGCCGAGCAGGCGCAGCTGCCCGGCACCGGCGCCGCCCGCCCCTGGGCCGAGCTGCTCGGCGGCGCCGTGCTGCTGCTGCGCCGCGCCGCGCCCCACGGCCTGTCACCCGACTGGTGGCTGCACGCCCCGGCAGACAGCCCCGCGCCGCAGCAGCCGCTCGCGGCGAGCGAGGCGCTGGGTGGTTACAACGCCATCCGCGTCTACCTCTGGCTCGGCCTGGCCTCGCCGCAGGACCCCGACCGCACCGCCCTGCTGGCCCACCACGCCAGCGTGTGCGACGTGGTCGAGCAGCTCGGCGACGCGCCGCTCAGCCTGGATCCGGCCCGGCCGGCGGCCAGCCAGCCCGCGCCGCTGCAGGCCGGCCCGCGCGGCTTTGCCGCCGCCCTGCTGCCGCTGGCACGTGCACTCGGGCGCGAACGCTGTGCCGGCCTGCTGGCAGCGCGGCTGCAGCGCGAGGCCGCCGACCCGCAGGCCTACTACGACAGCGCGCTGGCCCTGTTCGCCCAGGGCCACCTGGGCGGCCAATACCGCTTCGACGCCGACGGCAGCCTGCATACGCCCTGGGCCGCCACCTGCGCCGCCACCGCGGCCGCCGGCGCCCTCAACCACCACGGGGCGCTTGCATGAGCCAGCCGTGCGCCCCGGGCACCCACCCGCACACGCAGCCGGCCCGCCCCGTGGCCAAGCACCTCACCGCGCAGGGCTGGCGCGTGCTGCTGGCCGTGCTGCCAGCCGTGCTGGCCGCGCTGCTTGTACCCTCCGGCGCCGGCATGGCACTGCCCCACCCCGCCCCGCCCTGGGGAGACGCCCGCCCGGCACCGGCCCCAGCACCGGCGCGCCAGCACGCGGCCGAATTCGCCGCCCGCCAGGGCGTGGCCGAGCTCATGCGCAGCGCCTGGTACTGGCAGGCTCACGGCCGCGCCGACATCGCCCGCACCGTGCTGGAGAAGGTGCTGCACGTGCGCGCCGACCACGCCCAGGCCCTGCTGCTGCTGGGCGAGCTGGAGCTGCGCAGCGACCGCGTCGAACCCGCCCGCCTGATGCTCGAGCGCCTGGCCACCAGCCACCCGCACACCAGCGAGACGGCCGAGCTGCGCCAGCTCTTCACGCTCTACAGCGAGCAGCGCAGCGCGCTGGAACAGCTGCGCCAGCTGCGCCAGCGCGGCCGCCGTGCCGAGGTGCTGGCACTGGCGCGCCGGCTCTTCCCGGACGGACGCCCGCCCGGCGCCCTGGCGGCCGAATTCGGCCCCATGCTGGGCAGCCAGGCCGACGGCTGGGAACGCGCCCGCCTGTACCTTGAACAGCGCGTCGCACGCAGCCCCGCTCCGCGCGACCGCCTGGCCCTGGCCGAGCTCGAGGCCCAGCGCCCGGCCACGCGACCCCGCGCCCTGGCCAGCCTGGCACGCCTGGCCGGCGAAGGCCAGCTGCCGACCGAGCAGATCAAGCGCAGCTGGGCCGGCGCCATCGAGCTCATCGCCGACGCGGCCCAGGCCAGCCGCGAACGCCAGACCCTGGCCCGTGCCCTGCCCGGCAATGGCGGTGGCCGCCCCCCGCCGGTGCTCGCTGGCGCGGCAGCCGCGGCGACCACTACGCCGGCAGCCGGCACGCCGCGTGCACCGGCCGGCACGCTGGCCGCAGCCCTGCCCACGGCCACCAGCGCCGTGGCAGACCCGCCTGCACCCGGGGCCCGGCCGGCGCACAGCGCGCTGGACCCGGCCGCCGACGCCGTGCTGGCCGCCGTGGCACGCCAGGCGCGCTACAGCGCGCAGCGGGTCGACCCTTACGATGACGGCGGCCATGCCGGCGCGACCGGACGCCCGAGCGGCGCCGCGGTCGTGCCGGCACGCCAGGCCGACGCCACTGCCACCGCCGCAAGCCCTGCCGCCACCCCGACTGGCGCGGCCACGCCTGCCGCCGCCCTCGGCCCGGCCCAGACGGGCACGCCAGCACCATCACCTCCAGCACCACCCGCTGATGCACCGTCCGCCGGCACGCCCGACATCGGTGCAGTGCGCGACCTGGCTGATGCTCGCCTGGCGGCCGGTCGGGCCGACGAGGCGCGCGCCCTGCTGGACGCCGCCCTGGAGCAGCGGCCGCAGGAAGTCTGGGTCCGCCACGACCTGGCGCGCCTGCTGCTGGCCCAGGGCCAGCCAGCCGCGGCACGCAGCCTGATGCAGCAGGGTTTCCGGCATGCCGACCCGGCGCACGACGACACGCCGCTCGATGAACTGCCCGCACCGGGCGCCGGTCACGACGCCCCACAGGCCGTGGCCGACACGCACGACAGCGAACTGCGCCGCGCTGCCGCCCTGGTCGCCCTGGCCAGCGACGACCCCGACGACGCGGTGCGGCTGCTCGGCCCGAGCCGCGCCGGCGCCGAGCCGGTGGACGCCGAACTGCTGGATCGCGCACGTTTCGAGTCCGCCGCCCTGCGCGTGCGCCGCGAGCTGGCGCAGTACCAGTACCCGCCCGCCCCGCGTGATCTGCTGCCGGCGCGCGCCGAGCCTGGCGCGAGCGCCGACACCGGCAGCTACCTGAGCACCGAGGCCGCCCACGCCGACGAGGACCGCCTGGCCCTGGCCCTGCAGCAGGCAGCCGACAACGCCGGCGACGACCCGCTGCGCCTGGCCAGCCTGGCACGCCTGCGCAGCGCCCAGGCGCGCCTGGTGCAGCAGCAGTCGCGCGTCGAGGCCGGCCTGAGCGTCGGCCAGCGCCGCGCCAGCGCGGGCCTGGGCGAACTCGCCAGCCGCGAGACCACGCTGCTGCTCAGTGCCGACAGCGCCGGCTTCGGCCCGCTCGGCCCCAGCCTGCGCGAACACCTGCCCGCCGGGCGCTGGTGGGCGCAGCTCGACCACACGGTGCTGGACGCCGGCAGCCTGCCCGCCGCCTGGGCCCAGGCGAGCGACTTCGGCCGCGTGCGCCAGCTCGGCGGCCCGCAGGCGCTGCCGGTCGACCTGGCCACACCGCTGGCCCAGCGCGCCGAGGGCCTGGCCGCCGGCCTGGGCTGGGCCGCCGGCAAGCAGCAGGCCGACCTGGGCGTGGTCGGCCTGGGCATGCCCGTCACCCGCTGGGTCGGCGGCTGGCGCTGGGACGACTGGCAGGCCGACGGCCGCCACCTCGGCATCGAGGTCTCGCGCCGCGCCGAGACCGGCACCCTGCTGGCCTGGGCCGGCGCGGTCGATCCGGTGAGCGGCCAGACCTGGGGCGGCGTCACGCGCAGCGCGCTGACCCTGCGCGCCGGCCTGACCCTGCTGTCGACCGGCAGCGACGCTGCCGCGGCCGAGGCGGCCGCCACCGATCAGGCC
Organism: Pseudomonadota bacterium; assembly: GCA_046045865.1. Taxonomy (GTDB): domain Bacteria; phylum Pseudomonadota; class Gammaproteobacteria; order Burkholderiales; family Burkholderiaceae_C; genus Sphaerotilus. Next base: position 12,666 of record JBJOKY010000069.1, read on the forward strand.
ACGACCGACCACACTGTCCAGCGCCCCAGCCGCAGCGGGCTGGCCGCGGTGCTGGACGAGATCTCGATCGGCACCAGCCTGCGCCTGGGCCGGCTGGAGGGCCGCAATGTCGCCGCCAACAGCCTGGCGCAATGGCGCGGCAGCCTGGAGCTGGGCCTGCTCGCACGTGCCGACGTGCGCCTGTCCACCGGGCTGACGCTGGACCTGGCGGCCTACGGCGCCAACCAGGGCAACTACAGCTGGGGCCACGGCGGCTACTACAGCCCGCAGCGCTACGCCGCGCTGGGCCTGCCGCTGGCGCTGGACCTGCGCGGCCCGGGCTGGACGGCGGCGCTGCGTGCCAGCATCGGCCGCTCGTGGACCGACGAGGACAGTGCGCCCTGGTTCCCCACCGACGCCGCGGCCCAGGCCGCCGCGGGCGACCCGCGCTACCGCGGCGGGCCCGGCGGCGGCACGGGCGGCTCGGTGCGCGCGGCGGCGGAATGGCAGATCGCGCCGCAGTGGCGGCTGGGTGCGTCATTCGCGATGGAGCGCTCGAGCGACTACGCACCGCGCCGCGCCGGCATCTGGCTGCGCCACGGCCTGGGCCGCCAGCCGGCGCAGGCCGACTTCCCGCTCAGGGCGCCGGGCAGCTACACGCGGTACTGAACAGCAGTCCGGGCCACCTGCGCCTGCGTATCAGCGATCCAGATCGCGCCAGCCGGACCCGGCGAGCTTGAGGAAGCTGTGCCCGCCCTGGCGCACCAGCAGTGCGCCCTCGTTCTCGCCCACCCAGGCGATGGGCGGCAGGGCCTGGGCCACGGCGGCCAGGCGCTCGGGCGCGGCAGCGGCCACGCCGCCGTGCAGCAGCGAGGCCACCACCGCGAACAGCGAGGTGTAGCTGGCCACCTGCTCCACCACCACCGGCGGCTGGCCGGGTGCGCGCCGCGGGCCCAGGTTGAACAGCGCCACGCCGGCCGGCACATGGGTCACGCCGGCGGTCGGGTAGTCGCGCAGGCCGGCGATCTGGCCGGCCTCGCCGGCCACCGCGCCGCCATGTTCAGGCACCAGCACCACCACCGTGGGCCGGCCACCGGCCTCGATCTGCGCCAGCAGGCGCTCCAGGTCGGCGAAGAGCTTGCGCACGCGCGGCTTGTAGGTGTCGATGCTGGAGCGCGAAGCCAGGCCCGGCACCTGGTTGCCGTCGTGCAGGCTGATGGTGTTGTAGAGCAGCGCCACGCGCTGCTCGCCGCCGGTGTGCGCCTGCCACCAGGGGCCCAGCAGGGCGTAGTCGTCCAGGATGGGCGTGCCGTCGAAGCTGCGCATCGCCACCGCAACGCCGGGCTGGCTGGCGCCGGTCTGCAGGCCCACGCCGCTGGCGCTGCGCAGCTGCTCGGCAAAGCCGTCGAAATGGCCGTCGTGGTTGAGCAGCAGGTGCGGCTGGTAGCCGGCGCGCTCCAGGTTGCGCAGCAGGTAGCAGGCCTCGGGCGCGGCGCCGTAGAGCTCGGCCTGCGGCGTCTGCCCGCAGGTGGCGTGCAGCAGGCGCAGCACGGCCGGGCCGCTGTAGCTGGCCACGGTGTTGAAGTTGCGGAACAGCACGTCCAGGCGCCTGAGCAACGGCGCGTCCTGCAGGCCGGCGTAGCGGATGTCGTCCCACGACAGCGAGCACACGCTCAGGATGAGCAGGTCGAAGGCCGGCTCGCCCTGGGTCGGCAGACGCAGCACCTTGCCGCGTTCGCCGGCGTAGAAATGGGTCAGATACTCGTCCAGCTGTGCCACGCCCAGCGGCTGGGCCGCGGCGGTGGGGCGGATGTCGTAGAGCTCGCGCCCGGCCCCGGCCGCCGTGGCCGGCGCCAGCCAGGCCTGCACGCCCTGCACCCCGGCCTGCACACCCAGGCCCAGCAGGCCGGCCCAGACCCAGCCGGCCCAGCGCAGCCGGCGCCGCCCCAGCCACCACAGCAGCACCACGCCGGCCAACGCCGCCAGCAGCACCGGGTTGACGAAGCGCGCCAGCAGCTCGAGCAGGTAGTCGGCACTGAAGCTGGTGAGTGCGGCCCGGTTGGCCAGCAGCCGCGCCGGCGGTGGCAGCTGGCTCTCGTGGTACAGCAGCGCCGCGGCCACCGGCCAGGCCAGCCAGGCGCGCGCACGCCGCAGCCCGGGCTGGCGCGCCGGATCCAGCGGCCAGCTCAGGCCGGCGGCCAGCAGCAGGTTGAACCACGGCGCCAGCGTGATCATTCCGGTCACGTGCAGGCCGAACCCGAGGATGAAATACAGGCTCCAGGCGCCCATGGTCGTGGTGGTGGCGGAGGTGGTCGCCAATGGCCGCGTCGTGGCGCGACCGGCATGGTCGGTGGTGGGGCGGTCGGTGCTCACGGGCGCCAGCGCCGCCAGGCCCGGGCGACGGCCCCACCACCGACCATGCCGGTCGCGCCACGACGCGGCCATTGGCGACCACCTCCGCCACCACCACGACCATGGGCGC
>JBJOKY010000070.1:0-15098 GCA_046045865.1 Pseudomonadota bacterium
CTCGACACCATCGCCAACCTCAGCGCCATGCACGCCGACATGTTCGTCGTGCGCCACAGCGAGAGCGGCGCGCCCTACCTCATCGCCCAGCACTGCGCACCGCATGTGCACGTGGTGAACGCGGGTGACGGCCGGCATGCCCACCCCACCCAGGGGCTGCTGGACATGTACACCATCCGCCACTTCAAGAAGGACTTCACCCAGCTCAGCGTGGCCGTGGTGGGCGACATCGTGCACTCGCGCGTGGCGCGTTCGGACATCCACGCGCTCACCACGCTGGGCGTGCCCGACATCCGCGCCGTCGGCCCCAAGACCCTGGTGCCGGGCGACCTGAAGGACATGGGCGTGCGCGTGTGCCACGACATGGCCGAAGGCATCCGCGGCGCCGACGTCATCATCATGCTGCGCCTGCAGAACGAACGCATGAGCGGCGCCATGCTGCCCAGCGCGGGCGAGTTCTTCAAGTGCTGGGGCCTGACGCCCGAGAAGCTGGCGCTGGCCAGGCCGGACGCCATCGTCATGCACCCCGGCCCCATCAACCGCGGCGTGGAGATCGCCTCCGACGTGGCCGACGGCAGCCACAGCGTCATCTTGCCCCAGGTCACCTTCGGTATCGCGGTGCGCATGGCCGTCATGTCGATCATTGCAGGCAACGCAGCATGAAGATCCTCATCAGCAACGGCCGTGTGGTCGACCCCGCCAGCGGCCGCGACGAACGCGCCGACGTGGCCATTGCCGCCGGGCGCATCCTGGCCATCGGCCAGCTGCCGGCCGACTTCGCACCCACGCGCACCCTCGACGCCAGCGGCTGCATCGTCGCTCCCGGCCTGGTCGATCTGGCGGCGCGCCTGCGCGAGCCCGGCCACGAGCACGAGGGCATGCTGGAAAGCGAGCTGAACGCGGCCGCGGCCGGCGGCGTCACCAGCCTGGTCTGCCCGCCCGACACCGACCCGACCCTGGACGAGCCCGGCCTGGTCGAGATGCTCAAGTTCCGCGCCCGCAAGCTCAGCCTGTGCCGGCTGTTCCCGCTCGGCGCGCTCACGCGCGACCTCAAGGGCGAGGCGCTGACCGAGATGGTCGAGCTGACCGAGGCCGGTTGTGTCGGCTTCTCGCAGGCCGACGCACCGGTGAAGGACACCCAGGTGCTGCTGCGCGCGCTGCAGTACGCCGCCACCCACGGCTACACCGTGTGGCTGCGCCCGCAGGACGCCTGGCTGGGCAAGGGTGTGGCGGCCAGCGGCGCCGTGGCCACGCGGCTGGGCCTGTCGGGCGTGCCGGTGGCGGCCGAGACGCTCGCCCTGCACACCATCTTCGAGCTGCAGCGCGCCACCGGCGCACGCGTGCACCTCATGCGCCTGTCCAGCGCTGCCGGCGTGGCCCTGCTGCGCCAGGCCAAGGCCGAGGGCCTGCCGGTCACGGCCGACGTGAGCATCAACTCGCTCTTCCTCACCGACGTCGACATCGGCTACTTCAACCCGGCCATGCGCCTGACGCCGCCGCTGCGCCAGGGCCGCGACCGCGACGCCCTGCGCGCCGGCCTGCTCGACGGCACCATCGACGCGCTGGTCTCCGACCACACGCCGGTCGAGGGCGACGCCAAGCAGCTGCCCTTCGGCGAGGCCGAACCCGGCGCCACCGGACTGGAACTGCTGCTCAGCCTGGCGCTCAAGTGGGGCGCTGACGCAGGCCTCGGCACGGCCCAGGCACTGGCACGTGTGACCAGCGAACCCGTGCGGGTGCTGGGCGATGCGCTCGGCTCGCTGTCGTCCAGCGCCGGCCGGCTGGTGGAAGGCGGCGTGGCCGACGTGTGTGTCTACGACCCGGACGCCATCTGGAAGGTCGAGCCCGGCCTGCTGCGCAGCCAGGGCCGCCACACACCCTTCGCCTTCGAGGACACCGGCATGATGCTGCCAGGACGTGTGCGCGCCACCCTGGTCGCCGGCAGCGTGGCCTACGAGACCCGTGACGGTGCGCCCGCCGGTGCCTCGGCTGCATGACGTCGTGGCCGGTACGGCAACGTCGGCCGTTGACGCACCCGGTGGGGCGCACCCCATGCGGCGCCTGATCGCCGTCTGGCGGCTCGTCTGTGTGCTGGTGCACGGGCTGCACGGCCTGCTGATCGTGCTGCTGCTGTTGCGCCACCTAGGCATGCCCGCACGGCTCACCCTGGTGCAGTGGTGGTCGGCCAGGCTGCTGCGTCTGATGGGCGTGCAGCTGGTCGTGCACGGCCAGTTCCGGCGTGGTGCCAAGCTCGTCGTGGCCAACCATGTCAGCTGGCTGGACATCACGGCGGTGCACGCCACCTGTCCCGAGGCGCGCTTCGTCTCCAAGGCCGACGTGAAGGGCTGGCCGCTGGTGTCGCGCCTGGTCGACGCAGGCGGCACGCTCTACATCGAGCGCGAACGCAAGCGCGACGCCATGCGCGTGGTGCACCAGATGGCCGAGGCGCTGCGCCAGGGCGACACGGTGGCGGTCTTCCCGGAAGGCACGACGGCCGACGGCCACGCCCTGCTGCCCTTTCATGCCAACCTGCTGCAGGCCGCCATCACCAGCGAAGTGGTCATCCAGCCCGTGGCGCTGCGCTACAGCGAACCCGGCCATGCGGTCAGCCCGTCGGCCATGTACGTGGGCGACACCACCCTGGCGCAGAGCCTGGGCCGCATCGCCACGGCCCGCGGCCTGTGCGTGACCCTGCACGTGCTGCCCGCGCAGAGCTGCGGTCACGTCGATCGCCGCCAGCTGGCGCGGCACCTGGCCACGCTGATCGGCCAGACCCTGGAGCCCGAGCCGCCGGCGGCGCAGGCCGGCACGACCGACCCGCCGCACCGGCCCGCCCACGGCGTGCAGGCGTAAGCTGTGGACGCTGGGTCAGCGCACCGAGCACCCATCGGCCCACCCGCGGGCTGACTGCCCAACCCTCACCAGGAAGCGCCTGCCATGCTCTACAAGTTCAAGTCGCGCGCCACCGGCGATCTCATCATGACCACCCCGGTGGGTGACCGCGTGCTGCGCGCCGCCGGCCGCGAGCCCTCGCCCCAGGGCATCATCGAGCCGATCGACATGCCTGCCGTCATCGCCGCCATCGAGGCGGCCATCCACGCCGAGGAAGAACACTTCCACGAGCTCGAACGCCAGGCCGAGGCCGATGGCGCACCACCGCCGCAGCACAAGGACGTCGGACTGCGCCAGCGCGCCTGGCCGCTGGTGGAGATGTGCCGGCGCTCCTACCGGGCCGACAAGCCCATCGTCTGGGGCGCCTGAGCCCGTCGGCTGCTGGCGACGCGCCACCGGACTCCGCACCTGCCATCACCACTGCATGACCCACGACAGCGCCACCCGCATCCTCGCCCTGCGCCACGGCGAGACCGCCTGGAACGTCGAGACCCGTATCCAGGGTCAGCTCGACATCCCGCTCAACGACGAGGGCCAGCGCCAGGCCGAGGCCCTGGCGCTGGCGCTGGCCGACGAGCCGATCGCGGCCATCTACAGCTCCGACCTGGCACGGGCCAGCGCCACGGCCGCCGCCCTGGCGCGCCGCACCGGCCTGGCGCTGCAGCTGGACGCCGGCCTGCGCGAGCGCGACTTCGGCGCCTTCCAGGGCCGCACCGTGTCCGACATCGAACGCGACGAGCCCGAGCAGTCGCTGCGCTGGCGCCGCCGCGAACCCGACTTCACGCCGGCCGGCGGCGAGAGCCTGACGACCTTCTACGCGCGCTGCGTGAACCGTGCCATGCTCATTGCCTCGGCCCATCCGGGCCGCACCATCGCCCTGGTGGCGCACGGCGGCGTGCTCGACTGCCTGTACCGTGCCGCCTGCGGCATGGCGTTGCAGGCACCGCGCAGCTGGCAGCTGGGCAATGCCAGCATCAACCGGCTGCTCTACACGGGCGAGAGCCTGACCATCATCGGCTGGGGCGACAGCGCTCACCTCCACAGCGAGGATGGCCGCATGCGCGGCAGCCGCGACGAGGTGCAGGACAGCCGCGCCTGACCGGAGTGCCTGAGGCGCTGCGCGCCGCAGCGGTGCTCAGGCCACCTCGGCGCCCTGCAGCGCCGGGGTGGCGTCGTTCACCACGGGGACGGCCGACGCGGTGTCGCGGCTGGCGACAACCAGCCGGTTGCGCCCGCCGCGCTTGGCCTCGTACAGCGCCACGTCGGCGCGGCGCAGCACGTTCTCGGCCACATGGTTGCCGGCGTCGGTCAGCCCGATGGAGACCGTCACCGCAGGCAGCTGGCGGCCCTTGTAGTCCAGCCGCAGCTGGCTCACCGCGATGCGGATCTGTTCCAGCCGCATGCGTGCGTCGGCCGCGGTGCAGCCGGGCATGACCACGGCCATCTCCTCGCCACCGTAGCGGCAGGCCAGGTCGTAGCTGCGCAACTGGGCCTGCAACAGCTGGGCCACGGCCTGCAGCACCAGGTCGCCGGCCTCGTGGCCCCAGCTGTCGTTGAAGCGCTTGAAGTGGTCGACGTCGAGCATGGCCACCGACAGCGGGCTGCTGGTGCGCCGGGCGCGGTGCAGCTCGGCCACCAGGCTCTCGTCCAGGTAGCGGCGGTTGTACAGGCCGGTGAGCGCATCGCGCATGGCCTGCTCCTGCAGCGAGGCGCGCAGCTTGAGGTTCGAGAGTGCCAGCTTGAGCGTCTCGGCAAAACGGCTGGCGCGCGCCTGCACGGCGTGCAGCTCGCTTTCGGTCACCAGCTCGTTGGTGTACAGGTGCAGCGAGCCGACGGTCTCGCCGTGAGCCGCCATGGGCATGCACAGATAGGGCCAGCGCTCGTCGGGCGTGAGGTGGGCGAGGTGGGCGCAGCACACGCTTTCGCTGCTGTCGATGTACATGTGGGTCTTGCCGCGTCGCAGGGCCCAGCAGTCGCGCGTCTCGAAGCCGTGCGCGGGCAGGTGGTGGCTCTCGCCCCAGTGGGCACCCACCACCAGCTCGCTGCCCTGGGCCGAGGCGATCCAGCCCGACCAGCCCGCGAACAGCCGCTCGGCGGCCAGGCGGATGATCTCGAAGGCCTCGGTCAGATCCTCGGTGGAATGCAGCATGTCGCTGGCCTCCTGCAGCACCAGACCCTCGCGCTGGGCAGTGCGCAGCTCGCTCACCATGGCTTGCAACTGGGTCTCCTTCTGGGTCGACAGCAGCTCGGCCTGCTTGCGTTCGTCGATGTCGATCAGGTAGCCGCGCCGGTCGTGGCTGAGCGGATCCATCATGTCGTGGTACTTGTGCCAGCGACAGTCGCCGTTGGGCAGACGCACGCGCGCCTCGAAGCGCAGCGTGGCCTCGTCGTGCGCGCGCGCGTCGGCCAGGCGCAGGCGCAGGGCGTCGCGGTCGTCGGCGTGGAACAGCGCCAGGCCGTCGTCCAGGGCCGTGACCTGCTCGGGCGTGTAGCCCCAGAGCTCGCGCACGTTGTCCGAGACATAGAGCAGCTGCAGGCCGGCGTCGAGCAGGCGCGTGCGCAGCATGACGACCGGGCCGTGGGCGAAGAGTTCGCGGTCGCGCGCCAGTTCCTGCTCGGCCGTCATGACCTGGGCGGCCGGTGCCGCCGCGCCGTCACCGTCGATGGCGGCGTCGCGGCGGCGCCGACCGGCCAGGGTAGCCAGCGCGATGCCGATCAGCAGGGACAGCAGAGGCACGGCGAATTCAGTGGGCGAGATCATGGACGGCGACTCCGGCAGGCACGGGCGCGCAGGCGCAGGGCAGGGCAGGTGATGGATGCTTTTGCATATCGGCACCCTTCCGGTGCGCTTGAGGTGCAGCCGCTGCGGGCGGCGGGTGCGGCCGTGTCAAGCGGGTGTTCGCGTGCAGCGCCACAGTGCTCCGGCTCGCACAATCCCGTCATGAACAAGGTCATCGTCTATGCAACGCCGGTGTTTCTGGGGCTCATCGCGCTGGAGTTCGCCTGGGGCTGGTTGCGCGGACGCAACACCTACCGGCTGGCCGACGCCATCAGCTCGATCAGCCTGGGCATGCTCAGCCAGATCGCCGGCGTGTACCTGACCGTGCTCAAGATCGGCCTGTACACCCTGGTCTGGCAGGCCGTGGCGATAGCGCCCGACGCCGCCTTCTGGCAGGGCTGGCCGGGCTGGCTCGCGGCCCTGCTGCTGTACGACTTCTGCTACTACTGGCTGCACCGCGCCGGCCACGAGGTGGCCGTCTTCTGGGCCGCCCACGCGGTGCACCACCAGAGCGAGGACTACAACCTCAGCACCGCCCTGCGCCAGACCGGCTCGGGCCTGCTGCTGGGCTGGATCTTCTACCTGCCCATGGCGCTGCTGGGCGTGCCGCCGCTGCTGTTCGCCATCGTCGGCCTGGTCGACCTGCTCTACCAGTTCTGGGTGCATACCGAACATGTGCCCAAACTGGGCTGGTTCGACCGCTGGTTCTGCTCGCCCAGCAACCACCGCGTGCACCACGCTGTCAACGACGCCTACCTCGACCGCAACTACGGCGGCATCCTGGTCGTGTGGGACCGCCTGTTCGGCACCTTCCAGGAGGAGCGCGATGACGAGCCCTGCGTCTACGGCACGCGCCAGCCCCTGCGTAGCTGGGATCCGGTGTGGGCCAACCTGGTGGTGTACGCCGAGCTGGCGCGCGACAGCTGGCACACGCGGCGCCGGGCCGACAAGCTGATGGTCTGGCTGCGCCCGGCCGCCTGGCGCCCTGCCGACGTGGCGGCGCGCTGGCCGCGCCCGGCCTTCGTGCTGGAGCAGGTGCAGCGCCATGACCCGCCACTGAGCCCGGCCATGCAGTGGTTCGCCGGACTGCAGTTCGCCGCCCTGCTGGGCGCAGTGGCAGCTTTCCTGTGGACGGTGGACGAACTGGCGCCGCTGCAGGCCGGCCTGGCCGGCGCGGCGGTGAGCGGCGCGCTGTGGGCGCTGGGCGCCTGCCTGCAGGGGCGCATCGCGGCGGCGCAGTGCCTGGTGGTGCAGGCGGCCATCCTGTCCACCCTGGGCGCGGCGGCCGGCTGGACGATGCTGCACGAGTACTTCAAGCCCGCCGCCATGCTGCTGGCCATGCTGTGGGTGCTGCTGCGCCTGCAGGCGGTGTGCGGCCCGCCCAAGGCGGCGCTGTGGCTGCTGGCGGCGCTGGCCGCCTCGTGCGTGGGGGACGTGCTGCTCATGATGCGCAACGCCTTCGTGCCCGGGCTGGTGGCCTTCCTGTGCGCTCATCTGGCCTACATCGCCCTGCTGCGCAGCGACGCACCGCTGCTGGCGCACCGGCGCGCGGTGATGGCCACGCTGGCGCTGGGTGCCACCATGTACGGCGTGCTGGTGGCCGGCGGCCTGCCGGCCGGCCTGCGCGGACCGGTGGCGGCCTATGTGCTGGTGATCGCGCTCATGGCCGCGCAGGCCCTGGGTCGCGCGCTGCTGGAGGCCGACGCCATGCGGCGCCGCGACGCCCTGGGCGTGGCGGCAGGCGCGCTGTGCTTCATGCTGAGCGACTCGCTGCTGGCGCTGGACCGCTTCGTCACCCCGCTGCCGCAGGCGCGGCTGTGGGTGCTGGCCAGCTACTACGCGGCGCAGATCCTCATCGTGCACCACATGCTGCCGGCGCTGGTGGAGCGGGCGCGCACGCTGCACGGCCGCGCCAGCGGCGCGCCCGCAGCGGGCTGACCCGTGGCGCGACCCTCGCGCCGCAGCCGCTCAGGCGCCGAACAGGTCCTTGTTCGACGAGGGCGGCGCAATGCCCAGGTGCCGCCAGGCCGCCAGCGTGGCCAGCCGCCCGCGCGGCGTGCGCTGCAGATAGCCCTGCTGGATCAGGTAGGGCTCGATCACGTCCTCGATGGTGCCGGCCTCCTCGCCGATAGCGGCGGCCAGGTTCTCCAGCCCGACCGGGCCGCCGTCGAAGCGGTGCACGATCGCTTCGAGCAGCTTCCTGTCCATCAGGTCCAGGCCGATGGCGTCCACGTCCAGCATCGACAGCGCCGCGTCGGCGATGGGCTTGACGATCACGCCCTTGCCCTTGACCTCGGCATAGTCGCGCACCCGGCGCAGCAGGCGGTTGGCGATGCGCGGCGTGCCGCGCGAACGGCGCGCCACCTCCATGGCGCCCTCCGCGTCGATCGGCACCTTCATGAGGCCGGCCGAGCGGGTGACGATGCGCACCAGTTCCTCGGCGGTGTAGAACTCCAGCCGCGCCACGATGCCGAAACGGTCGCGCAGCGGGTTGGTCAACATGCCAGCGCGCGTGGTGGCGCCCACCAGCGTGAAGGGCTGCAGGTCGAGCTTGATGGAGCGTGCCGCCGGGCCCTCGCCGATCATGATGTCGATCTGGTAGTCCTCCAGCGCGGGGTAGAGGATTTCCTCGACCACCGGGGAGAGACGATGGATCTCGTCGATGAAGAGCACATCGTTGGCTTCGAGGTTGGTGAGGATGGCGGCCAGGTCCTTGGGCTTTTCCAGCACCGGGCCGCTGGTCTGGCGCAGGTTCACGCCCAGCTCGGCGGCGATGATGTGGCTGAGGGTCGTCTTGCCCAGCCCCGGCGGGCCGAACAGCAGCACGTGGTCGAGCGCCTCCTCGCGCTTCTTCGCCGCGCCGATGAAGATCTCCAGTTGCTCGCGTGCCTTGGCCTGGCCGACGTACTCCTGCAGCAGCTTGGGGCGCAGGGCGCGTTCCAGCGCCTCCTCCTGCGGGCTGGCGGCGGCGGGGTTGATGGCGCGCCGGGCCGGGGCGGGTGCGGCGGCGAAGTCGTCGGTCTGGATGGCCATGGTGATCCTGTGCGGGGCGGCGGACGCAGCGGCGGCGGCGGGCCGGCGCTCAGGCCAGGCGCTTGAGCGCGAGCTTGATGCCCTCGCTCACGCCCACGCCGGCCGGCAGGGCCTTGAGCGCGGCGTCGGCTTCCTTCTCGTTGTAGCCCAGCGCCATCAGCGCCTGGGCGATGTCGGCGTGGGATTCGGCCCCGGCCGCGCCGCCGGCCGCCACCAGCGGCAGGTCGGCACCGATGCGGCCCTTGAGCTCCAGCAGCAGCCGCTCGGCGGTCTTCTTGCCGATGCCCGGCACCTTGACCAGGCGCTTGCTGTCCTGCGCCGTGATGGCCTGGGCCAGGTCGTTCACCGACAGGCCCGACAGGATGGACAGCGCCGTGCGCGGCCCCACGCCGCTGATGCGGATCAGCTCGCGGAAGGCCGCGCGCTCCGCCGCGGTGAGGAAGCCGTAGAGCAGCTGGGCGTCCTCGCGCACGATGAAGTGGGTCAGCAGCGTGACGCGTTCGCCCAGGTGCGGCAGGTGGTAGAAGGTGCTCATGGGCACGTCGACCTCGTAGCCGACGCCGCTCGCATCCACCAGCAGCTGGGGTGGATTCTTCTCCACCAGGGTTCCGCTCAGACGTCCGATCATGGGCGGATTATGGTGGGCGCCATCCTGGCGCCCGGCACCGGATCAGCGGCGGCTCAGCGACGGAACAGGCCCAGGCGCTGCGCTTCCAGCGCCGCCTCGGCGCGCGAGCTCACGTTGAGCTTGCGATAGATCTGCTTGACGTAGTCGGCGATGGTGTGGCGCGACAGGCTCAGCTGCACGCCGATCTCGGGCAGGGTGAAGCCCTTGGCCACGCGCAGCAGCACCTCGCGTTCACGCTCGGTCAGCGAGACGTTGGGCACCAGGGTGTCGGGCTCGGGCTGCTGCTGGATGGGCTTGGCGGCCTGGGCCGAGAAATAGGAAATCATGCGCCGCGCGATCGACGGCGACAGCGGCGGCTCGCCCTGGCTGATGCGCTGCAGGTGCTCCATGAGCTGCTCGCGCGGCTGCTCCTTGAGCAGGTAGCCGTAGGCGCCGGCCTGCAGGGCGGGGAAGAGGTGGTCGTCGTCGTCGTGGATGGTGACCACGACCGACTGCGCCTCGGGCTGGCTGTCGCGCAGGGCCTGGACCACGCGCACGCCCGAGCCGTCGGGCAGGCCCAGGTCGACCAGGGCCAGGTCGAAGGTGGTGGCGCTGACGTGCTGGAGCGCGTCGTGCACGCGAGCGGCCTCGACCACGTTGGAGCCGGGGAAAACCTGCAGCACCAGGGTGCGCAACCAGGCGCGTATCTCGGGCAGGTCTTCCAGCAGCAGGATCTGTTTCATGGCTTGGCCTTGTCGGACAGGGAAATTCGGCTTGTAGTCAAAGCGGGAGGGTGAGGCGTATCGCCGTGCCGAATCCGGGGCCGGATTCGACCAGGCACTGGCCGTTGAGCTGCTTGGCGCGGGTCTTCATCGTCGACATGCCATGGCCGCGGTCGAGCTTGCCGTCGAGCTCCATGGGGATGCCCTTGCCGTTGTCGATGATGCTGAACTCGAAGTCATTCTCGTTGAGCCGGATGCTGATCTCGCACTGCGTCGCGCCGCTGTGCTTGATCATGTTGCTCACGGCTTCACGCAGGATGCGCGTTGTTTGCACATAGGCGCGCGCGCTGATCTTCTGCTCGCTCATCAGCAGGTCGTCGCCGACGTTCCACGACAGCTCGATGCCGCCCTGCGACAGCCGGCTCATGGCCTCGCTGCGCCAGTCGCCCACCGAATCGCCCAGCTGCACGGGTTTGCCGGACAGGCCGCGCACCGACAGGCGCATTTCCTCCAGCGCCTCGCGCGCGAGGGTGGAGATGCGCTCGTCGTTGCTGGTGTGCACGATGGTGAGCAGCTTGGCGCCCAGGTCGTCATGCAGGTCGGCGGCAATGCGCTTGCGCTCCTTGGTGGCGACTTCCTCGACCTTGACCTCGGCCACCTGGCCGCCGCTGCGTTCGACCTCGGCGGCTTCGGTCGCCATGTCCTGCAGGCGCTTCTCAAGCTGCTGGCGGTTCGTGTCGGCCAGGGCCAGGGCGTTCTGGAACAGCTGATGCAGCCGCCAGCCCAGGCCGCCGAACACCACCAGCATGGCCAGGTTCACGGCATGCTGCGCTGGCAGCACCGGGGGCACGCCATCGAGTGCCAGCTCGGCCAGCGCGGTGACGATGAACACGCCCAGCGCCGTGGCGACAACCCAGAAATCCAGCCGTGACATGCGCCAGGCGCGGTACAGGAAGACGGCCAGCACGGCTGCGATCTCGACAAGCACGATGTAGGCCCAGGGTCGCGCCACGCCGTGCAGGCGATCGGGTACGGCGATCATCAGGCTGGCCGGCACCACCACGCACTGCAGCGCCAGCGCGCCGTCCAGCCACGCCAGGGCCAGGCCGCAGTAGCGCAGCAGGAACATCATCCCGGCCAGGGCGATGGGCGGCACGGCGGCGCACAGGGCGAAGTCGACCCAGGCGCCCGGCATGGCCGGCGGCGCGAACTGCAGCGTGGCCGACAGCCCGGCCCAGCCCATGCACAACGCAGCGAACCAGGCCAGGTAGGGCAGGCGGCTCAGCCAGGCCAGGGCCAGCGCGCCCAGCCCGGCGATGCCCGCGGCCAGCGTCAACCCCAGCGCCAGGCCGGCGTTGAACTCGTTCTGCGCCTGGGCCTGCGGCGCCAGTTCGGTGAAGGGTGCCACCAGCAGCGGCGAGAGCAGGGCGGCGCGCTCGCGCAGCGCCACGCGTTCGAGGGGTTGGCCTTCCAGCCGCACGTCGACCAGGTTGGCACCGGCCTTGAGCAGCGGCGCCGGCATGGGCAGCAGCAGGCCGACATGGCAGCCGCGTGCCAGGCCACCGCTGCCGGCGTCGGTGTGCAGCAGCGCGCCGTTGAGCCGCACCTCGACGCGGGCACAGGCACGCTCCAGGAACAGGCCCAGCAGCGGGCCGGTCTCGGGCGTGTTCAGGTTGAACTGAAGGCGGTACCAGGTCGGCCCGTCCTCGCGGCTGCCGCGCAGCCACAGGTCGGGCAGCACCTGGCGCGTCGGCACGGCGGAGGCGGGAAACGCCGGTGCGTCGGCCCGCACCACCAGGGCCTGGTTGAGCTTGAGGTCGACGCGTTCTGCCCGGGCCGGGCCGGCACCCAGCAGCAGTACAGCGGCCAGCGACAGCAGCAGGCCAGCCAGCAGCCGGCGGGCCAGCGGGCGCGTGTGGGCCGTCATGTGGCAGCACACGCCTGGGCGTGCAGGAAGCGGTAGGGGCATCGATACATCGGGCGGATGGCCATCGGGCAAGGAGCGCGGAACAGGTCCCGCGGATGCGCGGGCGCAACAGGCTGCAGGACGACGCAAAGGCCGCAGTGTGACGAGATCGCGGGCCGCAGCCGGCCCGGGCGCGCAGATTCTGCGGCAGCCCCACCGCAACCGGGGTGGGGTGACAATGGCCTACCCGGGCCGGGCCCGAACATTTCACACCAGCTCTTGATCCTGCGCCACGTTTTCGAACCGCCCGACAACCGCCGCCTCGCCCATCTGTGTGGCGCGCTGGACGACCACCTGCGCGCCGTCGAGGCCGCGCTGGGCGTGGCCATACAGCGCCGCGACACCGCCTTGCGCATCGACGGCCCCAAGGCCGAGGCCGAGCGCACCCTGGCGCTGCTGCAACTGCTGTACGAGCGCGCGCGCCATCCCATCCCGCCCGACGAGTTCCAGCTCATGCTGGTGCAGGCCACGCAGGACATGCAGCGCCAGGGCGGCAGGAAGGGCGCCAGGGCCAAGACCGGCAACAGGTCGGGCCAGACCGTCATGGCCGGCAACAACCACACCGCCGTGCAGGCCGCCCTGGGTGACTGGAACGACGTGGCCGCGCCGCATATCGCGTCGACGCTGCCCGCCGGTGCCAGCGCGGACGACCTGGTGCTGCACACCCGCCGCGCCGACCTGCGCGGGCGCACGCCCAACCAGCTGGCCTATCTGGCCAACATCCTGCGCCATGACATCACCATCGGCGTGGGCCCTGCCGGTACCGGCAAGACCTTCCTGGCCGTGGCCTGTGCGGTCGATGCGCTGGAGCGCAGCCAGGTGCAGCGCATCGTGCTGACGCGCCCGGCGGTGGAGGCCGGCGAGCGCCTGGGCTTCCTGCCCGGCGACCTGGCACAGAAGGTCGACCCCTATCTGCGCCCGCTCTATGACGCCCTCTACGACCTGATGGGCTTCGAGCGCGTCACCAAGGCCTTCGAGAAAGGTCAGCTGGAGATCGCGCCGCTGGCCTTCATGCGCGGGCGCACGCTCAACCACGCCTTCGTCATCCTGGACGAGGCGCAGAACACCACGCCCGAGCAGATGAAGATGTTCCTCACCCGCATCGGCTTTGGCAGCCGCGCAGTGGTGACGGGCGACGTGAGCCAGATCGACCTGCCGCGCGGCTGCCATTCCGGCCTGGTGGACGCGGTGCGCGTGCTGCGCCGCACGCCGGGCATAGCCCTGACCCATTTCGACGCCACCGACGTGGTGCGCCATCCGCTGGTGGCGCGCATCGTCGAGGCCTACGACGCTGCGCGCAGCGAAGAATGAAGCCCTGACCGCCATGAGCCGACCCGAGCTGAGCCTGTCCCTGCAGTTCGCCGACAAGCGCCACCGCGAGCAGCTGCCGCGCCACAAGGTGCTGCGCTGGCTGCGCGCCGCGCTCGACACGGACGGCGAGTTCACCGTGCGCATCGTCGGTGCCGAGGAGGGCCAGGCCCTCAACCGCGACTACCGCCAGAAGGACTACGCCACCAATGTGCTGACCTTCGACTACAGCCGCGAGCCGCTGATGGCCGACCTGGTGCTGTGCGCCCCGGTGGTCGAGGCCGAGGCCGCCGCGCAGGGCAGGACCCTGCAGGCCCATTACGCCCACCTGCTGGTGCACGGCGCCCTGCACGCCCAGGGCCACGACCACGAGGTCGAGGCCGATGCCCTGGTGATGGAGGCGCGCGAGCGAGAGATCCTGGCCACCCTTGGATTTGCCGATCCCTATGCCGAACCCGCCGAACCCGCCGATCCGGCCTGAACCCGGCCCCTTGCGCACGCCTGGCTGGCGCGACCGGCCTGGCGCGCAGGCGCTGCTGCTGTCCATCCTGCTGACCACCGGAGCGTCCATGGCCGTTGCCGCACCACCGTCCGAGCCCGCACCACGCGCCACGCCGCCGGCCGCGTCCACCCCGGCCAGCACCGACGACCCCTGGCTGTGGCTGGAGGACGTGGGCGGCGAGCGCGCCCTGGGCTGGGTGAAGGAGCGCAACGCCGAGTCGCAGGCCGAGCTGACGGCGCGGCCGGAGTACGGCGAGCTCAAGCCGCGCATCCGCGCCGCGCTCGACGCGCGCGACCGCATCCCGGCCATCAGCCGGCGCGGCGCCTGGGTCTACAACTTCTGGCAGGACGCCGCCAACAAGCGCGGCCTGTGGCGCCGCACCAGCCTGGCCGACTACCGCCGCGAGCAGCCCGCCTGGCAGACCCTGCTCGACCTGGACGCGCTGGCCGCCGCCGAGGGCGAGAACTGGGTCTGGAAAGGCGCGACCTGCCTGGCGCCCGCCTACCGGCGTTGCCTGCTGTCGCTCTCGCGCGGCGGTGCCGACGCTGTCGTGGTGCGCGAGTACGACGTCGAGGCGCGGCGCTTCGTCGCCGCCGGCTACCAGCTGCCCGAAGCCAAGAGCAGTGTGGACTGGGAAGACGCCGACCACCTGCTCGTCGGCACCGATTTCGGCCCGGGCTCGCTGACCGATTCCGGTTACCCGCGCGTGATCAAGCGCTGGCGGCGCGGCACGCCGCTGGCTGCGGCCGTCACGGTGTACGAGGCGCGCAGCACCGACGTCTCCGCCTGGGCCAGCGTCGAACGCGCGCCAGGCCTGCAGCGCGTGCTGGTCGGCCGTTCACCTGATTTCTATACCAGCGAGATGTTCCAGCTGCGCGGCAGCGAGCTGGTACCCGTGTCCAAGCCGCTGGACGCCGAGCTCGGCCTGCACCAGGGCTGGGCCGCGCTGCACCTGCGCAGCAGCTACCAGGCCGCGGACGGGCGCAGCTACCCGAGCGGCAGCCTGCTGCTTGCCCCGGCGGCCGAGGTGCTGGCCGGCAGCGCGCCGGACTGGCAGGCCGCGTTCACGCCCACGCCCACCCGGGCGCTCGACCACTATGTCTGGACGCGCGACCAGCTGGTGCTCAACGTGCTCGACCAGGTGGCCAACCGGGTCGAGGCGCTGCACTGGCAGACCACATCCCTGGCGCCGGCTGCGCCAGGCAGCTCATCGGCTTCCAGCAGCGGCCCGGCCGCCAACGCCGTCACCGGCACCGGCACCGGCACCGGCACCGAGGCCATGGCCACCG
>JBJOKY010000347.1:0-6712 GCA_046045865.1 Pseudomonadota bacterium
GCGCCCTGCAGCGCGTCCGGCGCGGCGGCCAGGGTCATGCGCGCGGCCTGCACGCTGGGCACCAGGCCGTGTTCGGCGATGGCGACCAGGGTGGCGTCGAGCACCTTGCTCGTCGCCGCATCCGGCTGGCGGCCGGTGACGAGCAGGAAGAAGTAGTCGACGAAGCCGACCTGGCCGATCAGGTCCTGGCACAGGTCCTTGCCGCGCACGACGATGGTCTCGTCGTCCGAGGTGCAGATGGCCGATTCGGCCACGGTGGCCTTGCCGATCTTCATGGGGTGTGTCCTTGCGGCAGACGGGGTGGAGACGTGGCGGGCGCGGTTCAGGCGGCCGGGGCGAGCGCGAAGTCGTACTGCGCGGTGTGGAAGGTCTTGTCCAGCACGCGCCCGTCCGGCGCCGTGCCGGCGGCGTGGGCGGCGTAGGGGATGACCAGGCTGTCGCGCACGCCGAACACGGCGTCCGAATCGAGGTAGGGGCTGTCGGCCGCGAACAGGTGGGTGGTGACCGGCACGTAGCCGTCGCGGTAGACCATCATGTGGATGTGGCCGGGCCGGTTGGGGTGGCGGCCCATGGCGCGCAGCATGTCGCCCACCGGGCCGTCGTCCGGCACCGGGTAGTAGTAGGGCTTGATGGACCAGAAGTGGTAGCGCCCGTCGGCATCGGTGTGGAAGCGCCCGCGCAGGCGCATGCCGGCGTCGCCCTCCATCTGCATGTCGTACACGCCGTCGCCGTCGCCGGACCACACGTCCAGGCAGCAGCCGGCCACCGGCCGGCCGTGTGTGTCGGTGACCCGGCCGCTGTAGTACGCCGGCTCGCCGGGCATGCCCACGGCGATGTC
Source organism: Pseudomonadota bacterium (assembly GCA_046045865.1). Lineage (GTDB taxonomy): Bacteria > Pseudomonadota > Gammaproteobacteria > Burkholderiales > Burkholderiaceae_C > Sphaerotilus. Next base: position 839 of record JBJOKY010000347.1, read on the forward strand.
GGCGCCCAGCGGCAGCACCGGCGCACCTTCCCAGTAGAACGGGCCCTGCACCGTGGCCTCGGTGGGCTTGACGCTGGCACTGGCGTCGGCCAGGGCCTGCTGGCTGCGCCGTGCCTGGTCGAGCTGCACCACCAGCATCGACACGCCCAGCACGTCGGACAGCAGGATGAACTCCTGGCGCTTGGCGTCGCAGGTCTGGCCGACCTGGGTCAGGAACTGGATGGCGGCCATCCATTCCTGCGGCTGCAGGTCGACCTCGCGCACCAGGGCGTGCACATGCTGCACGACGGCGGTGAGGATCTGGCGAAATCGCGGGTCGGTATCGTCGCTCAGGCGGTCGAGCACGGCCTGGGTGATGTCCTGGGTCTGGTGCTGGTTCATCGGTGTCTCCTTGAAGGGGTGCCCGGGTGCTGGTCACCCGGACACGGGCCCGGGCCGGCCGGCCCGGGGCTCAGTTGGGGTTGAACAGATCCTGCTCGATGCCCGCGGCGCTGAAGATGTAGTCGCGCGAGGCCTCGAGCTGGGCGCGCAGGCGGCCGATGTCGGCGCCCAGCAGCCGGCCCTTCCACTTGCGCACCTTGCCGGCGACGATGACGGTCTCGACATTGCCGCGGTCCATCAGCGACACCACCGCGCCGGGTACGTGGTTGAGCGGCGCGACGTTGAGCGCCGTGGCGTCGAGGATGATGATGTCGGCCTCCTTGCCCGGTGTGAGCGAGCCGGTCTTGCCGTCCAGGCGCAGGTGGCGCGCGCCGTTGATGGTGGCGTAGCGCAGCACGTCGCGGGTGTTGAGCAGCGGCGGCTGGCCGCTGGGCGTGGGCCACCAGTTGCCGCTCGCCATGCCGGAGTCCAGCACGGCCTGGTTCACCACCATGCGCTGCATGGTCATCATGGAACGCATCTGGGTGAAGAAGTCGGCCGTCATGGTGCACTCGACGTCCACGCTCAGCGAGGGTTCGATGCCCAGGCTCTGCATCTTCAGGATCGGCGGTATGCCGTGGCGCATGTTCATCTCGATGGGCACGGCCAGCGAGACGTTGGCACCGACGTCGCGCACACGTTCCCAGGCCATGTCGGACATGCCGGTCATGTGCACGAACAGGTTGTCCGGGCCGATGCCGATGTCGCCGTTGACGCCGCCGCGGCCCTGGGCCAGCAGGTCCATGATGGGCCGGATGCCGAAGGGCGAGAGGATGTGGGCGGCGATCTGCAGGCCCAGCTCGCGGCCCAGGGTCCAGCTCTGGCTGTAGGTGGGCGCGCCGAGGTAGACCTCGCCGCCCATGATCATGCTGGTGAGCTGGTCGGACGACGAGAACCAGCGCTTGACCATGCGCGTGGCGTCCTGCGGGTAGACGTATTCGGGCCCGTGGTTGCCGCCCGCGCCCTCGAAGTAGCCCAGCACGGCGCGCCGGCCGGTGTCGACCAGGGCCTGCGCCACCGCGTCGGAATGCTGCTGCGAGTGGTGGATCTGCGAGATGTCGTGCACCGTGGTGACGCCATGGTCGAGCTGGCTCAGGCCGCCGAACAGCTCGTTGATGTAGACGTCCTGCGGCCGGTAGACCGGCGCGAAGCGCGACAGGATGTACTCGAAATAGGTCTGGTTGCCGCTCGGGGTGTTGGAGCCGTCGTTGATCAGCAGGCCGTCGGCCAGGAAGCTGCGCAGCGCGGTCTCGAACTGGTGGTGGTGGGTGTCGATGAAGCCGGGCATGACGATGCGCCCGCGTGCATCGATCACCGGCACGTCCGAGGCGGTCAGGTCGGGGCCGATGGCGAGGATCTTCTTGCCCTCCACCAGCACGTCGGCGCGGGCGAAGTCGCCCACCCTGGGGTCCATGGTCATGACCGCGCCACCCTTGATGAGGTAGCGCCGGCCGGGCCGGCCGCTGCCCTCGGGCGCGTGTTCGCCGTCGTGCGCCAGCGCCGGGCGGGGCGCGAACAGCGACAGCCCGCCGGCGCTGGCGGCGGTGGCGGCTGCGGCGGTGGCCTTCAGGAAGCCGCGGCGGGAGTTCCAGTGCCGTTGCGGACGGCCTTCATCACAGAGTCTGCACATGTCCCTAGTCTCCTCGGTGGGTGGGCGTGGCGCTGGCCAGCCCGTGGCTGGATCGTCGGACGGGTACTTCTGCAAGGTCGAACCGCGGCCGCCCCTGCCTTGGTGTGGCAGTTGCGCCGCGGCGGCGCTGCTCAGCCGCCGTGGCGGCGGCGCAGCACCCGGGCCGCCTCGACCATGGCGGCCAGCTTGGCCGCCGCGGTCGCACGCGGGATGTACTTCATGCCGCAGTCGGGCGCCAGGATGACGTGCTCCGGCGCGACATGCGGCAAGGCGCGCTCGATGCGCGCGACGATGGTGTCGACCGACTCGACCTCGGGGTCCGAGAGGTCCAGGCAGCCCACCATGATGGATTTGCCGCGCAGCGGCGCCAGGGCGCTGCAGTCCAGGTGCGACTGCGCGGTCTCGATCGAGACCTGCCGGCAGCTGCAGCCGGCCAGCTCGGGCAGGAAGGAGTAGCCGCTCGGGCGCTCGTGGATGATGGCGGCGTAGCCGAAGCAGATGTGCACCGCCGTGGTGCCGGTGATGCCCTCCAGCGCGCGGTTGAGCGCGGCCAGGCCGTAGCGGCGCGCCTTCTCGGGCCGCGCCTGCATGTAGGGCTCGTCGATCTGCACGATGTCGGCGCCGGCGGCGAACAGGTCGGCGATCTCGGCGTTGACCGCCGCGGCGTAGTCCATCGCCGCCTCCTCCTCGCTGTCGTAGTGGTCGTTCTGGGCCTGCTGCAGCATGGTGAAGGGGCCGGGCACGGTGATCTTGACGCGCCGGTCGGTGTGGGCGCGCAGGAACTTCAGGTCCTCCACCTCGACCGCATGGCGCCGCCGGATCGGCCCGACGATGCGCGGCACCGGGTTGGGATGGCCCGAGCGGTCCAGCGCCGAGCCGGGGTTGTCCAGGTCCACGCCGTCCAGCGCGGTGGCGAAGCGGTTGGAGTAGCTCTCGCGGCGGATCTCGCCGTCGCTGATGATGTCCAGCCCGGCCGCTTCCTGGGCGCGGATGGCGATCAGCGTGGCGTCCTCCTGCGCCTGCTCAAGGTACTGCGGCGGGATGCGCCAGAGCTCGCGCGCGCGCACCCGCGGCGGGAAGCGCCCGGCCAGCTTCTCGCGGTCGATCAGCCAGTCCGGCTGCGGAAAGCTGCCGACGATGGTGGTGGGAAACAGCATGACGGTTCCTTCCCGGTGGTGATGGACGAGTGGAATGACGGGGTCGAGTGGGACGACGGCGACGATGAGGCGGTGGCGGGCCGGCTCACACGCCCAGGTAGGCGCGGCGGATCTCGTCGCGCTGCATCAGTTCGCCCGGCGCGCCGTCGGCCACCATGCGGCCGCCTTCGAGCACATAGGCGCGGTCGGCCACGCCCATGGCCATGACGACGTTCTGCTCCACCAGCAGCACGGCCGTGCCTTCGGCGTTGACGCGCCGGATGGCGGCGAACATCTCGGCCACGATGAGCGGCGACAGGCCGAGCGAGGGTTCGTCCAGCAGCAGCAGCCTGGGCCGGGCCATCAGCGCGCGACCGATGGCCACCATCTGCTGCTGGCCGCCCGACAGTTCACCGGCCGCCTGGCCGAGCTTGGCCTCCAGCGCCGGAAACAGCGCCAGCACGGCGGCGAGCGAGTCGGCGCGGCGCGCCTTGGCGGCGGGCAGCAGGCTGCCGACCTCGAGGTTGTCCAGCACGCTCATGCCGGTGAACAGGCGCCGGCCCTCGGGCACGATGGCGATGCCGGCCTCGCACCAGCGGTGCGGCGCCAGGGCGGTGATGTCGCGGCCCTCGAAGTGCACGCTGCCGGCACGCGCGCGCAGCATGCCGGCCAGGGTGTTGATGAGGGTGGTCTTGCCCGCGCCGTTGGGGCCGACCACGCACAGCAGTTCGCGCCCGGCCAGGGTCAGGCTCACGTCCCACAGCGCCGGGGCCTGGCCGTAGGCCACCTGCAGGCCGGTCACCTCAAGCATGGCCGGCCTCCACGGTGTTGCCCGGCGCCACCGGCTGGGGCTGGCCGAGGTAGGCCCTCATCACCTCGGGGCGCTGCATGACCTCGGCCACCGGGCCTTCGGCCAGCACCTCGCCGCGGTCGAACACGACCAGCGCGCATGACGTGCTCGACGAAGACCACCGTCGAGCCCTGGTCGCGGATGCGCCGCACCAGCGCCACCGCGGCGTCGATCTCGCTGGGCGTGAGGCCGCACAGCACCTCGTCGAGCAGCACCAGGCGCGGCCGCGAGGCCAGCGCACGCGCCAGTTCCAGGAACTTGCGCTGGTGCAGGTTGAGGTCATCCGGATGCGCCAGTGCCTTGTCCTGCAGGCCGGCGAAGGCCAGCCAGGTGAGCGCCTGGGCGCGTGCCGCTGCCGGCGTGGTGACGGCGCCGCCGAACATGGCCGCCAGGGCGACGTTGTCCAGCACCGTCTGGTGCGCGAAGGGGCGCGGGATCTGGTAGGTACGCGAGATGCCTCTGCGTGCGATCACGTGCGCCTCGCGCCCGGCCAGCTCGCGGCCCTCGAACACGATGCTGCCGGCCGTGGGCAGGTAGTGGCCGCTCACCACGTTGATGAAGGTGGACTTGCCCGAGCCGTTCGGGCCGAGCAGGCCGAGGATCTCGCCGCGCCGCACCTCGACATCCACGCCGGCCAGGGCGCGCACGCCGCGGAAGGATTTCATCAGGCCGCGCGCCTGCAGCAGCAGCTCGCCCTGGCCGGCCGGGGCTGGCTGCATGCCGGGCGCGGCCGCCACGGCGGCGATGGTCGGCGCGCGCCGTGGCAGCCAGCGCGACACCCAGCGCAGCAGGCGGGGCAGGATGCCGTCGGGCATGAACAGGATGGCGGCGATCAGGATCACGCCCACCATCGCTTTGCCCGCCACCGCATGGTTGGCGGCGGTGAAGGCGTAGAGCAGCAGGGTGATGGCCACCGCGCCCACCGCCGGGCCGGCCCAGTGGCGCGTGCCGCCCAGCACGCTCATCAGCACCACGGTGAGCGGCACGGCGATGGTGAAGACCTCGCCCACCGTCACGTAGTTGAGGAAGAGGGCGTGGATGCCGCCGGCCACGCCGGCCAGTGCACACGAGATGCCCAGGGCGACCAGCTTGTAGCGGTAGGCGGGCACGCCCATGACCTCGGCGGCGTCCTCGTCGTCATGGATGGCGGCCAGGCCGGCGCCGAAGCGGCTCACGCTGATGCGCCAGGCCACCAGCAGCGTGAGCGTGGCCGCACCCAGGGTCAGCAGGTAGAAGGTCGACGAGGCGGTCGGCCCGAGCGCCGGAATGGCCACCGCCGCCAGCGACACGCCGTTGCCGCCGTCGATCGGCGTGTTGACGATGAGGGTGCCGACCACGAAGGTGACCGCCAGCGTCAGCAGCGCGAACACCTCGCCGCGGATGCCCTTGACGCGGAACACCACCGCGCCCAGCGCCACGCCCAGCACGGCGGCCACCAGCGCGGCCACCGGCAGCGTCCACAGGAAGGGCCACTCGTGGCGCGCCATCAGCGTGGCGCTGGTGTAGATGCCGGCGCCGAAGAAGGCGCCGTGGCCGAAGGAGAAATATCCGGTGGTGCCGGACAGGATGTTCCACGAGGTGGCCAGCACGATCCAGTGCAGGATGAGGTAGAGCAGCGAGTCGTAGAAGGCCGGCAGGCCCAGATGCGGCACGCCGGCCAGCAGCGCGGCGACGGTGACGATGGCCAGCGGCGTGCGCCAGGCCGCCGGCGCGGCGGCGCTGCCCGGGTCGGCGGCGGCCAGGCTGGCCGCGGTGGCCGAGGTGGTGGCCGAGGTGGAGGTGGCGACGCTCATGCGGCCCGCCCCGGGCGGAACAGCAGGATGGCGATGAGCAGCGTG
>JBJOKY010000348.1:0-4962 GCA_046045865.1 Pseudomonadota bacterium
TGGTGAGCGCAACATCTCCCAGGCGCTTTGGCGCAACGCCCTGTCGCTCGATCGGTTGCTCAACTACGCATGGGTGCGGAAGCAGTGAACAGCCCTGGGTCGTTCTCCGCCAGATGCGCCTCGCCCTCCTCGATGATGAAGTAGCGGAAGGCTTCGGCCGCGGGTGACAACACGCGCGACTGCAGGTGCACCACGTTCCAGGTGCGCATCACCGGCGTGTCGTCCACGTGCAGCAGGCCGATCTCGCCGGCGCGCAATTCCAGGCCCAGGGTGTGCAGCGAGAGAAACGCCAGGCCCATGCCGGCCATGAGGGCCTGCTTGATGGTCTCGTTGCTGGGCATGTCCATGGCGATGCGCGGCTCGACATGGTGCTCGGCGAAGAACTTGTCCATCAGCGCGCGGGTGCCGCTGGCGGGCTCGCGCACCAGCAGGTCGTAGTTCGCCAGCGCCGCCACCGGCAGCTGGGATTGCTGCAGCAGCGGGTGGCCCTTGGGCGCCACGAAGACATGTGGATGGGCGGCGAAGGGTTCGGCGCGCGTCGCCAGTTCCTTGGGCGGGCGGCCCATGATGGCCAGGTCGCAGTCGCCGGCCTCCATCAGCGCCACCAGCTGTTCGCGGTTCTGGCTCACCTGCAGCTTCACTTCCACGCCCGGGTGCTCGATGCGGAACTGCGCCAGCAGGCGCGGCACGAAATACTTGGCCGTGCTGACCATGCCCACGGTGAGCAGGCCGACTTCCAGCCGGCGCAGCCGGGCCATGGCGTCCTCCGCTTCCTTCAAGGTGGCGAGCAGGCGCCGGGCGTAGACGAGGAAATATTCGCCCGCGGTGCTGAGCGCCACCTTGCGGCCGCTGCGGTCGAACAGCGGGATCTCCACGGCCGCCTCCAGCTCGCGGATCTGCTGCGTCACCGCGGGCGGGGTGACGTGCAACTCGTCGGCCGCCCGCGCGAAGCTGGCCAGCCGCGCCACGGTCACGAAGGCGCGCAACTGGCGCAGGGTGACGTTGAGCAAACTTTTCCTTAATCGACTGCAAACAAAACGCGAATTTGCTGAATCGTAGCCGGCGACCACACTGACTTCACCGCGAACCAACCCGTAGGAGACAACAGTGAACACAGCCGTCGACGTGGGCGTCATCACCGACGCCAGGAAGCGCTACAGCGCAGGCGTTCTCAAGTACCGCCAGATGGGCTACTGGGACGCCGATTACGTGCCCAAGGACACCGACACGCTGTGCCTGTTCCGCATCACGCCGCAGGATGGCGTCGACCCGATCGAGGCCGCCGCCGCCGTGGCCGGTGAGTCGAGCACCGCCACCTGGACGGTGGTGTGGACCGACCGCCTGACCGCCTGCGACAGCTACCGCGCCAAGGCCTACAAGGTGGAGCCCGTGCCGGGCCGGCCGGGCGAGTTCTTCGCCTGGGTGGCATACGACATCATCCTGTTCGAGGAAGGTTCGATCGCCAACATCACGGCCAGCCTGATCGGCAACGTCTTTTCATTCAAGCCGCTCAAGGCGGCGCGGCTGGAGGACATTCGTATGCCGGTGGCCCTGGTCAAGACCTTCAAGGGCCCGCCCACCGGCCTGGTGGTGGAGCGCGAGCGCCTGGACAAGTTCGGCCGCCCGCTGCTGGGCGCCACCACCAAGCCCAAGCTGGGTCTGTCGGGCCGCAACTACGGCCGCGTGATCTATGAAGGCCTGAAGGGCGGCCTGGATTTCATGAAGGACGACGAGAACATCAACTCGCAGCCCTTCATGCACTGGCGCGACCGTTTCCTCTACGTGATGGACGGCGTCAACAAGGCCAGCGCCGCCACCGGCGAGGTGAAGGGCTCGTACCTGAACGTGACCGGCGCGACGATGGAAGACATCTACGAACGCGCCGAGTTCGCCAAGGAGCTGGGCTCGGTGGTGATCATGGTCGACCTGATCATCGGCTGGAGCGCCATCCAGTCCATCGCCAACTGGGCGCGGCGCAACGACATGATCGTGCACATGCACCGCGCCGGTCACGGCACCTACACGCGGCAGAAGAACCACGGCGTGAGCTTCCGCGTCATGGCCAAGTGGCTGCGCCTGGCGGGTGTGGACCACCTGCACACCGGCACGGCGGTCGGCAAGCTCGAAGGCGACCCGATGACGGTGCAGGGCTACTACAACGTCTGCCGCGACAGCTACACCAGGCAGGACCTGCCGCGCGGCCTGTTCTTCGACCAGGACTGGGCTGACATGAGGAAGGTGATGCCGGTGGCCTCGGGCGGCATCCACGCCGGCCAGATGCACCAGCTCATCGACCTGTTCGGTGACGACGTGATCCTGCAGTTCGGCGGCGGCACCATCGGTCACCCGGCCGGCATCCAGGCCGGTGCGGTGGCCAACCGCGTGGCGCTGGAGTGCATGGTCAAGGCGCGCAACGAGGGCCGTGACATCAAGGTCGAGGGCCCGGAGATCCTGAAGAAGGCGGCGCAGTTCTGCACCCCGCTCAAGCAGGCCCTGGATACCTGGGGCGAGATCAGCTTCAACTACACCAGCACGGACACGAGCGACTTCGCCGTGACGCCGTCGATCAGCGCCTGAGCCACCCGAACGCCCGAGGAGATATCAAGATGATGACCAACCCCACCGGCCGGCTCACGCAAGGCCAGTTCAGCTACCTGCCCGACCTGACCGACGAGGAGATCGCCGCGCAGATCCAGTACGGCCTCGACAAGGGTTATGCCTGGAGCGTGGAGTACACCGACGACCCGCATCCGCGCAACACGTATTGGGAGATGTACGGCATGCCCATGTTCGACCTGCAGGACGCCGCGGGCGTGATGCTGGAGATGGCCAACTGCCGCGCCACCTTCCCGCAGCACTACATCCGGCTCATGGCCTTCTCGTCGGTGCGCGGCATCGAATCGATCACGATGAGCTTCATCGTCAACCGTCCGGCCAGGGAACCCGGCTTCGGCCTGACCCGCCAGGAAGGCCCGGGCCGCACGATGCACTACACCGCGCACAGCTACGCGACCGATCGGCCGGAAGCCGAGCGTTACGGCGTCTGAGCGCACCGCTGCAACAAGCAGGCCCCGCCGGAACACCACCACCATGAGCACGCCGCTGTACGCCATCCCCGGCCAGACCGCCCCTGTCGCGGCGCCTGCACCGGTCGCCGCTGCCGCCAAGCCCGCCGCAGCCGACCCGCTCACCACAGCCCGCACTGTGGCCGACGTGCTGGCCCAGAGCCAGGTCGAATCGGTGATGGACCTGCTGGACCGCGACCTGGTGGGCCTGGCGCCGGTCAAGCAGCGCATCCGCGACATCGCCGCGCTGCTGGTGATCGACAAGCTGCGCAAGAACTTCGGCCTGGCCGCGCAGACGCCCAGTCTTCATATGTGCTTCACGGGCAACCCCGGCACAGGCAAGACGACCGTGGCCCTGCGCATGGCCGAGATCCTGCACCGCCTGGGCTACTGCCGCAAAGGCCATCTGGTGGCGGTGACGCGCGACGACCTGGTGGGCCAGTACATCGGCCACACGGCACCCAAGACCAAGGAAGTGCTCAAGAAGGCCATGGGCGGCGTGCTCTTCATCGACGAGGCCTACTACCTCTACAAGCCCGACAACGAGCGCGACTACGGCCAGGAGAGCATCGAGATCCTGCTGCAGGTGATGGAGAACCAGCGCGACGACCTGGTGGTGATCCTGGCCGGCTACAAGGACCGCATGGACACCTTCTTCCAGTCCAACCCCGGCATGAGCTCGCGCATCGCGCATCACCTGGACTTCCCGGACTACTCGGTGGCCGAACTGCTGCAGATCAGCGGCCACATGCTGGACGGCCAGCACTACCACTACGGCCCCGGCGCGCGCGAGGCCTTCGAGCAGTACCTGCAGCGGCGTACCCAGCAGCCGCATTTCGCCAACGCGCGCAGCGTGCGCAACGCGCTGGACCGTGCCCGCCTGCGCCAGGCCAGCCGCCTGTTCGCCGACCGCGACCGTGTGCTGACCGAGGCCGACCTGACCACGCTGGACGTGGCCGACATCCGCGCCAGCCGGGTCTTCAACGATGCGGCCTGAGCGGCGGCCCGACGACAAGACCAGTCCCCGACGACTCCTCAGAACAACGACAGCAGCCCCCGGACGGAGATTCCCACCATGAGCCTTTCCAACCGCTCGACCCTGACGCAATACCTGATCGAGCAGCGCCGGCGCTTTCCCGGCGCCAGCGGCGACTTGAATTCACTCATCCTCGACGTGGCCCTGGCCTGCAAGTCCATCGCCCAGTCGGTGGCCTTTGGTGAACTCGGCGGCGTGATGGGCGACAGCCGGCTCGATGCGGCCCAGGGCGGCGCGGTCAATGTGCAGGGCGAGGTGCAGAAGAAGCTCGACGTCATCGCCAACGAGGCCTTCTGCCGCATGACCGAGTGGGGCGGCAACCTGGCCGGCCAGGCCTCGGAGGAGATGGACGAGCCGGCGCAGATCCCCACCCAGTTTCCGCGCGGCAAATACCTGCTGGTGTTCGACCCGCTGGATGGCTCGTCCAACATCGACGTGAACGTGTCGGTGGGCAGCATCTTCTCGGTGCTGCGCGCGCCCGAGGACGTGATCGACGACGCTGCCCAAAGGGGCCGCGACGTGGTCGAGGCCGACTTCCTGCAGCCCGGCGCCACCCAGGTCGCCGCCGGTTATGCGCTCTACGGCCCGACCACCATGCTGGTGCTCACGGTGGGCAACGGCGTGGTGGGCTTCACCCTGCATCCGAACCTGGGCGAATTCATCCTCACCCATCCGGACATCCAGGTGCTTGCCGACACCCACGAGTTCGCCATCAACGCCAGCAACAGCCGCTTCTGGGAGCCGCCGGTCAAGCGTTATGTCGACGAATGCCTGGCCGGCAAGACGGGGCCGCGCGGCAAGGACTTCAACATGCGCTGGATCGCCAGCATGGTGGCCGAGGCGCACCGCATCCTCATGCGC
>JBJOKY010000349.1:0-4945 GCA_046045865.1 Pseudomonadota bacterium
CCGGCCTGCCGCGTCGTGCTGCTGGCGCAGACACGCAAGGGCTACGGCAACCTGTGCGAACTCGTCAGCCTGGCGCGCTCGCGCCGGCCCAAGGGCGAGTACCGGCTCACGGCCGACGACCTGGCGCCCGGCCTGGGCGACTGCCTGGCCCTGCTGCTGCCGGACCGTGGCGACGCGGCCGGGCCTGGGCAGCCCCGCCAGGCTCAGCCCGGCGACGCGCCGGTGCGCAGCGGCGAGCACCCCGACGACGCCGGCACAAGCGACGACCCCGCCGAGCAGCTCACCCGCCAGGCGCGCTGGCTGGCCGGCACCTTCGGCCCCGGGCGCAGCGCCATCGCCCTGGCCCTGCTCATGCACGCCGACGACCTGGGGCTGATGCAGCGCGCCGAAGCCGCCGCGCTGGCCGCCGACATCCCGGTCGTCGCGTGTGGCGAGGTGCTGATGCACGTGCGCTCGCGCAAGCCGCTGCAGGACACGGTCACCGCCATCCGCCTGGGCCTGCCGCTGGCCGCCTGCGGCTCGGCCCTGGCGCCCAATGCCGAGCAGCACCTGCGGCCGCGCTCCACCCTGGCGCGGCTGTACCGCGCGCGCCCGCAGTGGCTGAACCACACCGTGGCCCTGGCCGCCAGCTGCCGCTTCAGCCTGGACGAGCTGCGCTACGAATACCCCGACGAGCTGGTACCCGCCGGCCACGACCCGAGCAGCTGGCTGCGCGTGATGACCTACCAGGGCGCGGCCGTGCGCTACCCGCCGCACAGCCACCCCGAGGGCGTGCCGGCCGAGGTGGTCGCCAAGCTCGAACACGAGCTGACGCTCGTGGCCGAGATGCACTACGAGGCCTTCTTCCTCACCGTGCACGACCTGGTGCAGTTCGCGCGCAGCCGCGGCATCCTGTGCCAGGGGCGTGGCTCGGCGGCCAACTCGGCGGTGTGCTACTGCCTGGGCATCACCGAGGTCGACCCGACCCAGACCACGCTGCTGTTCGAGCGCTTCATCAGCCGCGAGCGCGGCGAGCCGCCCGACATCGACGTCGACTTCGAGCACGAACGCCGCGAGGAGGTCATCCAGTACCTCTACGGCAAGTACGGCCGGGATCGCACCGCGCTGGCCGCCGCGGTGTCGACCTACCGCGTGCGCGGCGCCGTGCGCGAGGTGGGCAAGGCGCTGGGCCTGGACGAATCGCTGGTGGGCGCCATCGCCAAGTCGCACCAGTGGTTCGACGGCCGTGACGCGCTGGAAAAACGTTTTGTCGAGGCCGGCCTGGACCCGACCTCCCGCCACACGCGCCTATGGGGCGAGCTGGTGATGGCGCTGCTGGGTTTTCCGCGCCACCTGTCGCAGCACAGCGGCGGCTTCGTCATCGCGCGCGAACGCCTCACCCGCCTGGTGCCGATCGAGCCGGCCGCCATGGACGGCCGCCAGATCATCCAGTGGGACAAGGACGACCTCGAATCGCTCGGCCTGCTCAAGGTCGACGTGCTGGCCCTGGGCATGCTCACCGTGCTGCGCAAGACGCTGGAACTGGCGAATCTGCGGCGCGGCCGCAGCGCGGCGGCGTTGGCGGCCGCCACGGCCCAGGGACAGCATCGACCCGAGCTGGAGCCCTGGACCCTGCACCACATCCCGCGCGACGACCCGGCCTGCTGGGCCATGGTGCAGGCGGCCGACACCGTGGGCACCTTCCAGATCGAGAGCCGCGCGCAGATGAGCATGCTGCCGCGCCTGAAACCCGACAAGTTCTACGACCTGGTGATCGAGGTGGCCATCGTGCGCCCCGGGCCCATCCAGGGCGGCATGGTCCACCCCTATCTGCGCCGCAAGCAGGGCAGGGAAAGCTCAAGCTCGCCCTACCCCGCGCTGGATGCCGCGCTGGCGCGCACCCTGGGCGTGCCCATCTTCCAGGAGCAGGTGATGCAGGTCTGCATGATCGCCGCCGGCTTCACGCCCGGCGAGGCCGACGGCCTGCGCCGCGCCATGGCGGCCTGGCGGCGCAAGGGCGGCGTGCACCACTTCCACGACCGCATCATCGGCGGCATGGTCGAGCGCGGCTACGAGCGCGAGTTCGCCGAAGGCATCTTCCGGCAGATCCAGGGGTTCGGCGAATACGGTTTTCCGGAAAGCCATGCCTACAGCTTCGCCATCCTGGCCTGGTTCAGCGTCTGGCTCAAGCGCCACGAGCCGGCGGCCTTTCTCGCCGCGCTGCTCAACTCGCAGCCCATGGGCTTCTACGGCCCGGCCCAGCTGGTGCAGGACGCGCGCCGCCACGGCGTGGCCGTGCTGGCGGTGGACGTGTGCATCAGCGCCTGGGACTGCGCGCTCGAAGACCCGCCGCCCGAGCACCGCCCCGCGCCGCACCGCCACGCCCCGCGCGGCGGCCCGGCCGTGCGCCTGGGCCTGCGCATGGTCTCTGGCCTGACCGAAGCCGCTGCCCTGCGCCTGCTCGCCGCCCGCGCCGACACGCCCTTTGCCGACGTGCAGGACCTGGCCCTGCGCGCCGGCCTGGGCACCGCCGAACTGCGCACCCTGGCGCGCGCCGATGCGCTCACGGCCCTGGCCGGCCACCGGCGCGAGCAGCTCTGGGCCGCCGCCGCGCCGTGCGTCGCCCCCCGCGTCGGCGCCGGCCGGGTGGCGACGGGCAGCCGAGCGGTGGCGGGTGGCGGTTCATCCGCAACCGGCAGCACTCCCGCACACGCGGCGGCCTGCACCGCGCCTTCGCAGCACGCCCAGCCCCGGCCCGTCCAGCCGGACCTGCTGCACGGCGCGCGCATCGAGGAAGCCCAGCTCAGCCTGATCGAGGCCGGCGAGGGCGAAGCCATCACGCTCGACTACGCCGCCACCGGCCTGACGCTGCGCCGCCACCCCGTGGCCCTGCTGCGCGAACGCCTGGCACGCCAGGGCGTGCTCAGCGCCGCGCAGCTCGCCCGGGTGGGCAACGGCCGCAGCGTGCGCGCCTGCGGCCTGGTCGTGTCACGCCAGCAGCCCGCCACCGCCAAGGGCACCATCTTCGTGACGCTGGAGGACGAGACCGGCCCGGTCAACGTGATCGTCTGGAAGGACGTGCGCGACACCTGCCGCGCCGCCCTGCTGGGCGCGCGCCTGCTGGCCGTGGCCGGCGCCTGGCAGCGCCAGGGCGGCGTGACCCACCTCATCGCCCGGCGCCTGTTCGACGCCAGCAGCTGGCTGGGCCGGCTGCAGGCGACGTCGCGCGATTTCCACTGAGTCGGCCGGGCCGGCCGGCCAACCGGCGCAAGGCGCAGCCGGCCAGCAACATCCGGCCACATTTTCCCGACGAGCGGCAGCACCCGGCCGACCGGCGGCAGGCCGCGCCGTGCCGGGCGGCACGGCAGCGACCTAACATTTCGTGCAGTTCCAGCGTCGGCCAGTCCGGCTGCCCCCCCATCCCGTTCGATCGCCCCGAGACGACCACCATGCCACTGTCGATGCCCTGCCGCCGCCCGCTTCCCATCGCCCAGCCTGGACGCCCGGTGCGCGGCTTCACGCTCATCGAACTGATGGTCGTCGTGGCCATCGTCGGCATCCTGGCCGCCGTGGCCATCCCCTCGTACACCGACTACCTGCGCCGCGGCCAGCTGCCCGAGGCCTTCACCTACCTGGCCAACAACCGCGTCAAGCTGGAGCAGCACTACCAGGACAACCGCGGCTACGGCGCCAACAACGTCTGCGCGCCCGACGCCGGTGGCGCCACCACCATCCAGGCCACGGAGGGTGGCGCACTCAAGTACTTCACCATCGGCTGCACCATCCAGACGGCCGACGGCAATGCCGCCGGTGGCTACACGCTCACCGCCACCGGCAACACCGGCACGCTGGCCGCCGGCCACGCCTACACCGTCAACCAGGCCAACCAGCGCACCACCACCCAGTTCAAGGGCCAGACCGTGAGCGGCAAGACCTGCTGGCTGGTCAAGGGCAGCGAATGCTGAGCGATCCGCCTGGCCACACCACCATGAACACCGCGCCCGCCCGTCGCGCCCGCTGCCGCGGCATCTCCATGATCGAGGTGCTGGTCACCCTGACTATCCTGGGCCTGCTGCTGGTGGCCGTGATGCCCAGCATCGGCAGCTGGATGCGCAACACCGAGATCCGCAACGCGGCCGAATCCATCCAGAACGGCCTGAACAAGGCACGCTCGGAGGCGGTGCGGCGCAACGAGGTCATCACCTTCAGCCTGCTCACGCACAACGCGAAGCGCCAGCTCGACGGCAGCTGCGCGCTGTCGAGCAGTTCCGGCTCGTGGGTGGCAAGCAAGGACAACCCGGGCGGCAAGTGCGACGCCGCGGTGAGCGACACGGCCACGCCCTTCATCGTCGCCAAGCAGTCACAGGGTGAAGGCTCGCCCAACATCACCGTCACCGTGCGCCAGCCCAACGGCACCGACCCCTGCGGCGCCGACGACACCGCCACCAGCATCGCCTTCAACGGCTACGGCCGGATTGCCAACTCGCCGGCGTGGACGACTGGGCCGCTGCGCTGCATCGTCGTGTCCAGCTTGCAGGGCAACGACTTCCGCCCGCTCAACATCGTCATCGGTAGCGGCGGCACGGTGCGCATGTGCGACCCCGACCCTTCAGTCGGCGCCAACGACCCGCGCCGCTGCTGAACCATCCGCCCCGGAGCCCTGCATGCCTGCCCTGCCCCTGCCCCGTCCCGTCAAGCTGCCGCGCCGCCAGACCGGTGGCTTCGCGCTGATCGAGGCGCTCATTGCCATCCTGATCTTCTCGCTCGCCACGCTGGGCCTGCTGGGCCTGCAGGCGACCATGCTGCGCGCGCAAAGCAGCGCCAAGTACCGCGCCGACGCGGCCTACCTGGCCAGCGATCTGGTGGGCACGATCTGGTCCGATTCGCGCAACATGGCCTCGTACGACGACGCAAGCTGTGCCGGCTACACCCGCTGCAAGAGCTGGCAGGACCGCGTCGCCGCCGC
>JBJOKY010000071.1:0-15013 GCA_046045865.1 Pseudomonadota bacterium
CAACGACGGGCCGCTCCCGAGTTGGCTCATCCCCCCCGGGGGGCGGACGACGCTTGTCGTCGGCCTGGGGGCACCCTGAAGTACCAGGCCTGCCACGCATGGCTGGGCCGGGCCCTCGAACACTGCTATACTCACGCGTTTTGCGGACGGGGGCGACCCGCGTCCGTATAGGGCGTCTTGTTCTGACGAGTCTTCGGGCTCGCAGTCGAGGCGGATCAGTCAGCCCGGCCAATCGATGTCGGGCATTGGAGAACATCATGACGACCACGAGTCTGAGCCATCGTCTCGGATTGCTGGGCCGCAAGGTGGGCATGTTGCGCATCTTCACGGACGACGGCGATGCCGTTCCCGTGACCGTGCTGGACGTGTCCAACAACCGCGTGACCCAAGTCAAGACGGTAGAAAACGACGGCTACAGTGCCATCCAGATGGCATTCGGTTCACGCAAGGCCTCGCGCGTGACCAAGCCCGAAGCCGGTCACCTGGCCAAGGCAGGTGTGGAAGGTGCGGAGCTGCTGCAGGAATTCCGCCTCAGCGCCGACGACGCCGGCAAGTTCGCACCCGGCGCCGCAGTGGCCGTGTCGACGGTCTTCGCCGTGGGCCAGAAGGTCGACGTGCAGGGCACGACGATCGGCAAGGGCTTCACCGGCACCATCAAGCGTCACCACTTCGGTTCGCAGCGTGCCTCGCACGGCAACTCGCGCTCGCACAACGTGCCGGGCTCGATCTCGATGGCGCAGGATCCGGGTCGCGTGTTCCCGGGCAAGCGCATGTCGGGTCACCTGGGCGACGACACCGTCACCACGCAGAACCTCGACATCGTCCGCATCGACGAAGCCCGCCAGCTGCTGCTGGTGCGCGGCGCCGTGCCGGGCTCGAAGGGTGGCTTCGTGACCGTGCGTCCCGCCATCAAGGCCAAGGCCAAGCCTGCAGAAGGAGCCAAGTGATGCAGCTCGAGCTCCTGAATGAACAGGGTCAGGCGACCGCCAAGGTCGATGCTCCCGATACCGTTTTCGCGCGTGACTACAACGAAGCGCTGATCCATCAAGTCGTGGTGGCCTACCAGGCCAACGCCCGCCAGGGCACCCGCGCGCAGAAGGATCGCGAACAGGTGCACCACTCGACGAAGAAGCCGTTCCGCCAGAAGGGCACCGGCCGCGCTCGCGCCGGCATGACCTCGTCGCCGCTGTGGCGTGGTGGTGGTCGGATCTTCCCGAACCTGCCCGACGAGAACTTCAGCCAGAAGATCAACAAGAAGATGTATCGCGCCGGCATGGCGTCCATCTTCTCGCAGCTGGCCCGTGAAGGCCGCTTGGCGGTGATCGACTCCATCGGCGTCGAGGCCCCCAAGACCAAGCTGCTGGCCGCCAAGCTCAAGGCGATGAACCTGGACCACGTGCTGGTGATCGCCGACGAGATCGACGAGAACCTGTTCCTGGCCTCGCGCAACCTCGTCAACGTGCTGGTCGTCGAGCCGCGTTACGCCGATCCCCTGTCGCTGGTGCACTTCAAGAAGGTGCTGGTGACCAAGGCCGCGATCGACAAGCTCCAGGAGATGTTCGCATGAGCCGCGCTCCCATCAATCACAACCACACCGAGGCCCGTCTGGCCCAGGTGCTGGTCGCTCCGATCGTGTCGGAGAAGGCCACCAGCGTCGGTGAGAAGAACAACCAGGTGTTGTTCAAGGTGCTGCAAGACGCCACCAAGACCGAGATCAAGGCCGCTGTCGAGCTGATGTTCAAGGTCGAGGTCGAGTCGGTCCAGGTCCTGAATCAAAAGGGCAAGGTCAAGCGCTTCGGTCGTTCCATCGGTCGCCGTGACCACGTGCGCAAGGCGTACGTGTCGCTCAAGGCCGGCCAGGAACTCAACTTCTCCGGGGAGGCCGTGTAATGGCCGTCGTCAAAGTCAAGCCAACCTCGCCCGGCCGCCGCGCCGTGGTCAAGGTGGTGCACTCGCACCTGCACAAGGGCAAGCCCGAAGCGTCGCTGCTCGAGCCCCAGATGCAGAACGCCGGCCGCAACAACAACGGCCACATCACCGTGCGTCACAAGGGCGGCGGTCACAAGCACCACTACCGTGTGGTGGACTTCCGTCGCAACAAGGACGGCATTCCGGCCAAGGTCGAGCGTATCGAGTACGACCCGAACCGCACCGCCCACATCGCCCTGGTGTGCTACGCCGACGGTCTGCGCAGCTACGTGATCGCCCCGCGCGGTCTCGAAGTCGGCCAGACCATCGTGTCGGGCTCGGATGCGCCAATCAAGGCCGGCAACACCCTGCCGATCCGCAACATCCCGGTGGGTTCGACGATCCATTGCGTCGAGATGATGCCCGGCAAGGGCGCCCAGATCGCGCGTTCGGCCGGCACCTCGGTGACGCTGATGGCGCGTGAAGGCATCTACGCCCAGGTCCGCCTGCGTTCGGGTGAAGTGCGCAAGATCCACATCGACTGCCGCGCCACCATCGGCGAAGTGTCGAACGAAGAGCACAACCTGCGTCAGTACGGCAAGGCCGGCGCCATCCGCTGGAAGGGCGTCCGCCCGACCGTTCGCGGTGTCGCCATGAACCCGGTCGACCACCCGCACGGCGGCGGCGAAGGCCGCACCGGCGAAGGCCAGGCCCAGGTGTCGCCTTGGAACACCCTGACGAAGGGCTACCGCACCCGAAACAACAAGCGCACGCAGAACATGATCGTGTCGCGTCGCAAGAAGTAAGAGGGCAAGCACATGACACGCTCACTGAAGAAGGGTCCCTTCGTGGACCACCACCTGATGGCCAAGGTCGACAAGGCCACCGCCATCAAGGACAAGAAGCCGATCAAGACCTGGTCGCGTCGCTCGACGATCCTGCCCGAGTTCATCGGTCTGACCATCGCCGTGCACAACGGCAAGCAGCACGTGCCCGTGTACGTGACCGACCAGATGGTCGGCCACAAGCTGGGCGAGTTCGCCATGACCCGCACGTTCAAGGGTCACCCGGCGGACAAGAAGGCCAAGCGCTAAGGAACCGACGATGGAAACTCAAGCAATCGTCCGCGGCGTGCGCCTGTCCTGCGACAAGGGTCGCCTTGTCGCCGACATGGTGCGCGGCAAGAAGGTCGACCAGGCCCTGAACATCCTGACGTTCACGCCCAAGAAGGCCGCCGGCATCATCAAGAAGGCGCTGGAAAGCGCCATCGCGAACGCCGAGCACAACGACGGTGCCGACATCGACGAACTCAAGGTCACCTCGATCTACGTCGAACAAGGCGCCACGCTGAAGCGTTTCGCCGCTCGCGCCAAGGGCCGCGGCAACCGCATCAGCAAGCCGACTTGCCACATCTACGTGACCGTCGGCAACTAAAGGCAGGAAGCACCATGGGACAGAAAATCCATCCGATCGGTTTCCGCCTGCCTGTCACGCGCAACTGGTCGTCACGCTGGTACGCCGGCAACAAGAACTTCGCGTCGATGCTGGCCGAAGACATCGACGTCCGTGAGTTCCTGAAGAAGAAGCTCAAGAACGCCGCCGTCTCGCGCATCCTGATCGAGCGCCCCGCCAAGAACGCGCGCATCACCATCTTCTCGGCTCGTCCGGGCGTGGTGATCGGCAAGAAGGGCGAGGACATCGAGAACCTCAAGATCGAACTGGCCAAGCGCCTGGGCGTTCCTGTGGCAGTGAACATCGAGGAAGTGCGCAAGCCCGAAGTCGATGCCCAGCTGATCTCCGAATCGATCACGCAGCAGCTCGAGAAGCGCATCATGTTCCGCCGCGCCATGAAGCGCGCGATGCAGAACGCGATGCGTCTGGGTGCCCTGGGCATCAAGATCATGAGCTCCGGTCGCCTGAACGGCATCGAGATCGCGCGTACCGAGTGGTACCGCGAAGGTCGCGTGCCGCTTCACACCCTGCGCGCCGACATCGACTACGGTTTCTCCGAAGCCAAGACCACCTACGGCGTCATCGGCGTCAAGGTCTGGGTCTACAAGGGTGACCGTCTGCCCAACGGCGAAGCGCCGGCCGCACTGCGTGGCGAAGAGCGTCCCGAGGACGACCGTCGCCGCCGCGGCCCGCGTGGTGATCGTCCGAACGACCGCCGCCCGCCTTCGCGCGGCCCGCGCGCCGGCGGCCCTGGCCGCAACGAGGCGCCGTCCGACGGTGCCGACAAGGGCGCTGCTGCCGCTGCCGGCGACAAGCCCGCCGTGAAGCGCGTCGTGCGCAAGCCCGCCGCCGCTGCGCCGGGCGCCAAAGGAGAATAAGCAATGTTGCAACCCGCACGTCGCAAGTTCCGCAAGGAACAGAAGGGCCGCAACACCGGCGTCGCCACCCGTGGCGCCCTCGTGTCGTTCGGCGACTTCGGCCTGAAGGCCACCGAGCGTGGTCGTCTGACCGCACGCCAGATCGAAGCCGCTCGTCGCGCGATCTCGCGTCACATCAAGCGCGGTGGTCGCATCTTCATCCGCATCTTCCCGGACAAGCCGATTTCGCAGAAGCCGGCCGAAGTCCGGATGGGTAACGGCAAGGGCAACCCCGAGTACTACGTGGCCGAGATCCAGCCGGGCAAGGTCATCTACGAACTCAACGGCGTGCCCGAACAGCTCGCCCGCGAAGCCTTCCAGCTGGCCGCTGCCAAGCTGCCGCTGAAGACCGTGTTCGTCGCGCGTCAGCTCGGCACTTGAGGACACAGGAGCACCACATGAAAGCCTCGGAACTCCGCAGCAAGGACGTGCCAGCGCTCGAAAAGGAAATCAGCGATCTGCTGAAAGCCCATTTCGGCCTGCGCATGCAAAAGGCCACCCAACAGCTGAGTGACAACACCCAGCTGGGCAAGACGCGTCGCGACATCGCGCGCGCTCGCACCATCCTGGCCGAAAAGAAGAAGGGAGCCGCCGCATGAGCGACGCCACCAACCAGGCCGCCCCGGCGGCCAAGAACACCCGCACCCTCGTCGGTCGCGTGGTGAGCGATGCGCGCGAAAAGACCGTCACGGTCCTGATCGAGCGTCGCGTGAAGCACGAGCTCTACGGCAAGATCGTCGGCAAGTCGCGCAAGTACCATGCGCATGACGAGGCCAACGAATTCAAGATCGGCGACATGGTCGAGATCTCCGAAAGCCGCCCGCTGTCCAAGACCAAGAACTGGGTCGTGACCCGTCTGGTCGAGAAGGCACGCAGCGTCTGACCAGACTCACAGACAGATGCACCGGGGGTTATTGAAACCCCTGGTCGCACGACAACCGGCTCGCTGGGATACTGGCAGCCGGTTTTCTTTTGCCCAACCAGAGCCATACCAGGAGCACGGACCATGATTCAAGTCGGCGACAAGCTGCCCGCCACCACCCTGTTCGAATACATCGAAGTTGAAGGCGAAGGCTGTTCCATCGGCCCGAACGCCTTCGAGGTCGCCAAGGCCAGTGCAGGCAAGACCATCGCCCTGTTCGCCCTGCCTGGCGCATTCACGCCTACCTGCTCGGCCAAGCATGTGCCGGGCTATGTGGCCAAGGCCGACGAGTTCAAGGCCGCCGGTGTGGACGAGATCTGGTGCCTGTCGGTGAACGATGCCTTCGTCATGGGCGCCTGGGGTCGCGACCAGGGTACCGGCGGCAAGGTGCGCATGATGGCCGATGGCAGCGCCGACTTCGCCAAGGCTGCCGGCTTGACTCTGGACCTGAGCGCACGCGGCCTGGGCCTGCGCTCCAACCGTTATTCGATGCTGGTCGTCGACGGCGTGGTCAAGTCGCTCAATGTCGAAGGTCCCGGCAAGTTCGAGGTCAGCGACGCGGACACGCTGCTGGCGCAGGCCAAGGCACGCTGATCGCACAGCCCGGACCGACCGATCCGCCCGTGGCAGCCCGCCCGGGCGGCATCCTGCTCAGGGATAGAAGACAGAAACGGTGTAACCGGCGATGTTGCGGGCTGATGTGCTGAATACCAGCGACCAGTTGGTGTCCTGCTGACCTGGCAGTACCGCACGGGTGATTCCGAACTCGCCCGGGTTGAAGACCCGGCGTGCCGAGATCGCACCGGCGGCGTCGGTCAAGGTCAGCTCCACATGGGGCGCGGCAACCTCATGCTCGACGCGGTTGCGCAGCACCAGTTGCAGGCGCAGGCCATCGATGCCTGGCGGACGGGTCAGGCTGCTGGTCTCGACGACCAAGGCGTCGAGCATGCGCGGCGGTTGCAGCGTGCAATCCAGCCAGTTGCAGATCTCGACCAGCACAGGCCTGGCGACCGGCCAGCGCGCTGCGTAACGATCGCGGTTGCGCACGCCCAGTTGGAGCACGACCGCGGCCGCCAGCAGCAGGCACACCAGGCACAGCAACACGCGCACCCAGGGGCGCTGCCAACGTGCCTTGCGCTCCGCCTCGCGCAGGAAACCGGGCTGGGTCATCGGGCCGCCAGGCGCCAGCACCTGCGTGTCCAACGCACCCGAGGCCGGCGCAGGCTGGCCGGCATGGGCCGCGTCGAAACCGACCTGCATCGGATCTGGCGCAGGCAGGCGCACGCCGCGACCGTCATCACCCCCGTCGACTGCAGCGTGCTCGTCCGCACCCGGCGAGGTCGGCATGGCCGCCGACGTGCTGGACGCAGCTTGTGCCGTGTCATGGAGAACGGCCTCCCTGGCCGGCAACACCGACGGATCGACGATGGTCTCGTTCCACGGCTGGGTCCACTCGCCGCCGTTGTCCGAGCCCGCTGAAGCCGCACGAGCCTGGTGCCGTTTCTCGCGTGCAGGTCGCGCCACGGAGGGCGGTACGGCCGGCGACGCCAGCGGGGGCGGTGGTGGAGCGTCCAGCCAGGGCTCGCGCCGCAGGTCAGACTCGCTACCCGTCGGAATGTCCACGGTGACCGGGGTGGTCGCTGGCGCTGGCGCTGGCGCTGGCACTGGCATTGGTGCTGGCGCAGCGGCGGGGGCCCCGGGTGACGACGGCTGCACCTGTGCCTGCACGGCGGGTGCACCCGACACCGGCGGACGGTGGCCACCAGGCGCGGAGTCGGCATCGAAGAACTTGGGCTCGAAGCGGGTGTCAAGCTCGGCCTCGTCGACGACCGGCTCCTCGACGAACAGACCGCCACCGCGCGGCCGACTGGTCGGCGGTGGCGCTGCCGCCCCCGTGCGTGCCGCCAGGCGGTCACGCAACGCCGCGGCTGCACTGATCGCACCCTTGCGCGTATCGGGCAGGGCCGCCGGGCTGCTTTCATCCCAGCCCCCATGCACGGGGGCGGATGGAAACCTCGCCGGCACCGGTGCGGGCGGCGGAGGGGTCGGCACCGGCGCAACCGCAGGCGCGGGCGCAGACGGTGCGGGCGGGGTCAGGCTGCCAGGCGGAGGCAGACCGGCACTGGTGCGCGGTGCGGGCGGATCACCATCGCGGCGCACATCCAGGTCGAACAGTGCCTCCAGGGCGTTGAAGACCTCGTGACAGCGACCACAGCGCACCCAGCCCTGCGACACCTTGAGCTGGTCCTGCACGACGCGAAAGACCGTCGAGCACGATGGACAGGCCGTCGCGAGGCTGGCGGAGGACTCCGGGGAAGACGGACCGGCCATGGTGGTGCGTCAGCTGGCCGCACGGCGGCCGCACAGCAGCGCCCAGCCATCCACGCGGTCACCGACCTCGAGCTGCAGCCAGGGTGCATAGGCCAGTTGCAATTCCTCGATCTGGCGTTCCAGCAGGCCGGCAAGCACCAGCGATCCAGCCGGCGCCAGGTGGCCGCACAGCAGCGGTGCCAGCACCTTGAGCGGCGCGGCCAGGATGTTGGCCAGCACGACCGGGTAGCTGCCGGCCGCCAGATCGGGCTGGCCGACGTTCAGGCTCACACCGTTGTCGCGGGCGTTGGCCCGGGTCGCGGTGACCGCCGCCTGATCGATATCGACCGCATCGATGCCGTTCGCGCCATGCAGTGCCGCGCCGATGGCCAGGATGCCCGAACCGCAGCCGTAGTCGAGCACACGCTGCCAGGGCTGGCTGCGGTCGGCCGAACGGGCGATCCAGCGCAGGCACATGCGCGTGGTCGGGTGCGTGCCGGTGCCAAAGGCCAGACCCGGGTCCAGGCGCATCACGAGTTCGGCGGCGGCCGGCGGCTCGTGCCACGAGGGCACGATCCAGAAGGTCGGCGTGACGGGCACGGGCTCGAACTGCGACTGCGTCAGGCGCACCCAGTCCTCGTCCGGCACGGGCTGCAGGGCGTGCACGTGCAGGTCGGCACCGCGCTCGCCGGCCAGCAGCAGGGTGGCGGCCTCGGTGGCGGCCGCGTCGTCGCTGAACAAGGCCTTGACGAGCGAGCGCTGCCAGCCACGGATGGCCGCCGCGTGCGAGGCCGGCATGCCCGGCTCGCCGAAGACGGGCACCTCGTCGGGTGTCTCGGCATCGGCGTCCTCGATGGTGACGGCCAGCGCGCCGAGTTCGAGCAGCTCGTCGCTGAGCACCTCGACGTCGGCCGCAGGTGCCAGCAGGAAAAGTTCGACCATGGTGCCGGCGGTGTCGCTCATCAGGGGCGTCGCTTGTGCTGTTCCATCCAGCCTTCCAGGTAGTGGATGCTGGTGCCGCCCTCGATGAAACGGCCGTCGGCCATCAGATCGCGGTGCAGCGGGATATTGGTCTGGATGCCCTCGACCAGGGTCTCGGACAGCGCCGAACGCATGCGTGCCAGGGCCTGGTCGCGCGTGTCGGCGTGCACGATGATCTTGCCGATCATCGAGTCGTAGTTGGGCGGCACGAAATAGTTGCTGTACGCGTGTGAATCGACACGCACACCCGGACCACCCGGCGGGTGCCACATGGTGATGCGGCCTGGCGAGGGCAGGAAGGTGTACGGGTCTTCCGCGTTCACCCGGCACTCGATGGCGTGACCGTGGTTCTTGATCTGCTTTTGCGTGAAGGGTAGTTCCTCGCCGGCGGCGATGCGGATCTGCATCTGCACGATGTCCACGCCCGTCACCAGCTCGGTCACCGGGTGCTCGACCTGCACACGCGTGTTCATCTCGATGAAGTAGAACTCGCCGTCCTCGAACAGGAACTCGAAGGTCCCGGCGCCGCGGTAGCCGATCTTCTTGCACGCAGCCGAGCAACGCTCGCCGATCTTCTCGATCATCTTGCGCGGGATGCCCGGTGCCGGCGCTTCCTCGATGATCTTCTGGTGGCGCCGCTGCATGGAGCAGTCGCGCTCACCCAGCCAGACCGCGTGGCCGTGCTGGTCGGCCAGGATCTGGATCTCGATGTGGCGCGGGTTGGTGAGGAACTTCTCCATGTACACCGCCGGGTTGCCGAAGGCCGCACCGGCCTCGGCCCGCGTGGTCTGCACCGCGTTGATGAGCGCGGCCTCGGTGTGCACCACACGCATGCCGCGCCCGCCGCCGCCACCCGCGGCCTTGATGATGACCGGGTAGCCGATCTCGCGCGCCGAGCGGATGATCTGCGCCGGGTCGTCGCCCAGCGAGCCCTCGGCGCCCGGCACGGTGGGCACGCCGGCCTTGATCATGGCCTCCTTGGCCGAGACCTTGTCGCCCATCAGGCGGATCGAGGCCGAGGTCGGGCCGATGAAGGAAAAGCCGCTCTTCTCAACCCGTTCGGCGAAGTCGGCGTTCTCGGACAGGAAGCCGTAGCCTGGGTGGATGGCCTCGGCGTCGGTCACCTCGGCGGCCGAGATGATGGCCGGCATGTTGAGGTAGCTCTGCGCCGAGGGCGCCGGGCCGATGCACACGGCCTCGTCGGCCAGCTTGACGTATTTCGCGTCGCGGTCCGCCTCGGAGTACACGACGACCGAGCGGATGCCCATTTCGCGGCAGGCGCGCTGGATGCGCAGTGCAATTTCGCCGCGGTTGGCGATGAGTAGTTTCTTGAACATGGATGCCTTGGCTCAAGTGCCCGGAAGGGCCGGGCCTGCGGCGCCGGGCGCCGCGTCGTCTGCGCCGTGGGCGCTCGCTGCTGGGTCTGCGCGGTGCACGGACCCGGTCATCGGCCAGGCCGACATCATTCGATGATGAACAGCGGCTGGCCGTACTCGACAGCCTGGCCGTTCTCGACCAGGATCTTGCTGACCGTGCCGGCCTTGTCCGAGTCGATCTCGTTCATGATCTTCATGGCTTCGATGATGCACAGCGCCTCGCCGACCTTGACCTGCTGGCCCACGTCGACCAGTGGCTTGGCGCCCGGGTTGCTGGCGCGGTAGAAGGTGCCGACCATGGGCGACTTGACCACATGGCCGGTCTCCACCGGCGGAGCAGCCACGGCCGGGGCCACCGGTGCCGGCGCGGCCTGCACCGCGGGCGCCGGGGCATGCTGGGCAAACGTCACCACCCCGGCAGCGACCGGGGCGCTCTTGACGATGCGCACCTTGCCTTCGGCCTCGGTGATCTCGAGCTCGGAAATGTTCGAGTCCGACACGAGGTCGATCAGGGTCTTGAGTTTGCGTAGATCCATGTTTGGGGCTCCGTCTGTTGTTCGTTGCAGCACCCGGCGCGCTGCGCGACGGGTGTCCTCCACTGTGCGAGGCCGTGGAGGATATGTAGTGTTGGGCCGCGTTTGCCGGCGAAACCCCGGACTTTACGCGCATTTCGCTCCGATCCACCGACACACGACGTCCCAGGCAGCGTGCCGGACCGCAGTCGACCCGATGCCGGCCGGACGCCGGCCACAACGTGCGCGTGCGCCGCTCAGCCGCCTGCCCAGCCGGCCAGCTCGGCATAGCTGGTCTGGCCCAGCCGGCTGTGGACCTGCTTGCCCGCGGCGTCGAACACCACGGTGAAGGGCAGGCCGCCGCCGCTATTGCCCAGGTCGCGTGCGAGTTCTGCACCGCCAAAGCCGGCCAGGCCGATGGGGAAGGCGACCGGCGTCTTCTGCAGGAACTCGCGCACCGGCGTGGGCCCGTCCACCGCCACGCCGACCACCTGCCAGCCCTTGGCGGCGTAGTCCTTGGCGAAACGGTCGAGCTCGGGCATCTCCTTCACGCAGGGCGGGCACCAGGTGGCCCAGAAATTCACCACCAGCGGCTTGCCGCGCAGCTCGGCGAACACGAGCTCGCCGCCGCCCGGCTTGTCGAAGCGCCGGGCCCACAGGTCCGGCTTGCCTGTGCTGGCGGCCGGCGCCTGGGCGGGCGCGGACTCGACCGGCAACTGGGCGGTCTCGGCCGGCGCGGCGACGGGGCGGCGCTGGCTCCACCACACGCCGGCGGCGCCGGCGACGGCGGCGACACCGACAAACAGAAGGTTGCGACGATTCATGAGGGGTACTCCATGGAAACTGGGTCAACTGGATGCAGGTCGGACCGGGGCGGCCTCGGGCTCCGCGGCGATCAGGCGGCGCAGCGCGTTCAGGTCGCCCGCCTGGGCGCGCCCGCGCGCGTCGGGCTTGAGCAGACCGCGCAGGTCGTCGTGGTCAAGCACGCTGAGCTGCACGGTCACGTGTTCGCCCAGCGCGGCGCTGGGCGTGGCCAGCACCAGCACGTCGACCGGCTGGCCGCGCGGGCCGGGCTCGCTGGCGAT
This sequence comes from Pseudomonadota bacterium, assembly GCA_046045865.1. Classification (GTDB taxonomy): domain Bacteria; phylum Pseudomonadota; class Gammaproteobacteria; order Burkholderiales; family Burkholderiaceae_C; genus Sphaerotilus. The sequence continues at coordinate 11,464 of JBJOKY010000071.1, forward strand.
GTCGAAGTCGATGCGGTGGTCCAGCAGCGCCAGCTCGGCGGCCTTGGAATCGTCGCAGTACAGGCGCAGGCGCACGGCCGACAGCCGCGTGGCCGTGCCGCGCCAGACCGCGCCGACCAGATGGGGACGGAACTCGGCCAGCTGCGTCATCCAGCGCACGGCAACCTCGCGCAGCGCGGCCAGCTCGGCCGGCTGCGTGTCGGCGCAGAACAGGGCGATGTGCTCGCGCACCGCGTCCTCCAGCGCCAGGTTGCCGGGCAGCTCGGTGCCGCGGCGCAGGCCCAGCAGGCGCAGCGCCTTGTGCTTGGCCGGGCCGTACTCCATGCCGTCGTCCACCACCAGGCGGGCGGCGGCGGCGCAGAGTTCCTCGGCAGCGTCGGCGCTGTTCATGGCAAGGCCACCGCGGCCATGCGCGCCTGCACCGTCATCGACCGGCTGGCCAGGTAGGGTGAATACGGCAGCTTCTCGAAGCGCTTGGGCGCCGGCAGCATCACGGCCAGGCGGGCGGCCTGGGCCGCGCTGAGCTGGGCGGCGTCGACGCGGTAGTAGTAGCGCGCCGCCGCCTGGGCGCCGAACACGCCCTCGCCCCACTCGACGCTGTTGAGATAGATCTCCAGGATGCGCTGCTTGGGCAGCGTGGCTTCCAGCAGCAGGGTGATGACCAGCTCCTGCGCCTTGCGCAGCACCGTGCGTTCACCCGACAGGAAGAGGTTCTTGGCCAGCTGCTGGCTGATGGTCGAGCCGCCGAAGACCCTGGGCTCGCGCTTGGCCGGCTCCTTGCCGGGCGGACGCTTGCGCTGGGCAAGCTGCTCGTTGACGCGTTCGGCCTGCGCCTGGGCGCGCTGGTTGCGGCCCCAGGCCTTCTCGATCGCATCCCACTCGATGCCGCCGTGGTCGGCGAAGGTGGCGTCCTCGCTGGCGATCACGGCCCGCTTGAGATGGGCACTGATGCGCACGCCCGGCTGCCACTGCTGCAGCCAGCCGGCACGCGGGTGTTCCGACAGCAGCCGCCAGGCCTCGGAGCGCTGGAAGCTGGTGCTCTGCGGATCGATCCAGTTCATCGCCACCAGCCGCAGCGCGAAATAGGCCTGCAACGCCAGCAGGCTGATGGCCAGCAGCAGCAGGAAACGCGCGGCCTGGCGCGCCCAGGGCCGCGCCTGCAGGAGGGACACCGACATCGCCATGGTGAAGTCCGCCCGCGCTCAGGCCGCGTCGACCGCAGCGCGCAGTTCGGCCAGCACGCCTGCGGTATCGGGCCGCACGCCGCGCCAGAGCTCGAAGGCCTCGGCCGCCTGCTCGACCAGCATGCCCAGGCCGTCGCGGCCGCGCGCCCCCTGCGTCCCGGCCCAGGCCAGGAAGGGCCGCGCCGCCGGGCCGTACATCATGTCCAGCGCCAGCGCACCCTCGGCCAGCGTGGCTGCGGGCACCAGCTCGGCCACGCCGGCCAGGCTGCCGGCCGTGCCGTTGACCAGCACGCCGTAGCCACGGCCGCAGTCGGCCAGGCTGCGCGCGGCCAGCGCCACGCCGTGGCGCGCGGCCCAGGCAGCATGGCGCCCGACCAGTGCGCGGGCCTTGTCCAGCGTGCGGTTGGCCACCACCACCTCTGCCGGGCCGGCCTCGATCAGCGGGCCCAGCACGCCGGCCGCCGCGCCACCGGCGCCCAGCAGCAGCACGCGCTGGCCGCGCAGCGGCACGCCGGCATTGGCCTGGATGTCGCGCACCAGGCCGATGCCGTCGCTGTTGTCGGCCCACCAGCCCTGCACGTCGAGCCTGAGCACGTTGGCGGCCTGGGCCAGCGCGGCGCGTTCGCTGTGTGCGGCGGCGAGCTGGAAGGCCTCGAACTTGAACGGCACGGTGATGTTGCAGCCGCGCGCGCCGTCGGCCGCGAAGCCGCGCAGCGTGGCGGCCAGGCCGTCCAGCGGCGCGAGCAGGCGGCCGTAGCTCAGCGCCTGGCCGGTCTGGCGCGCGAAGGCGGCGTGGATGGCCGGCGAGCGGCTGTGTTCGACGGGGTTGCCGACGACGGCGTAGAGATCCATGAGCACGGGCAGGCGGATACAGATCGGATCGGCAGGGCGGCCGGACGGGTGGAGGAGGCGGACGAGCAGGCAGGCACAGGGGTGGACGGAGCGCAGGCGGCCGGGCCGGCGTCAGCGCGAACCGGCGTCGTCGACCGAGGCGCGCAGCCCCTCCTCGCGGGTGAAGCGGAAGCGCGAGACGAAGACCAGCTGGTCGAACTGCGAACGCATCGTCGGACTGAAGTCGCCGTAGGGCGCGGCGCCACGCACGATGGACACGGCGCGCTTGTCCAGCACCTTGTTGCCCGAGCTGCGCACCACCTCGACCTCGACCACCCGGCCCAGGGCGTCGACCGCCACCAGCACGGTCAGCTCGCCGTAGAGCTTGCGCCCGCCGGCCTCGGGGAAGTTGCGCGTGCCCAGCTCCTCGATCTTGTGGCGCAGCGCGTCGTAGTACAGCGCATGCACGCCCTCGCGCGCGGCCGGGCTGATGTAGCGCCGCTTGGGCCGCGAGTTCTCCTCGTTGATGCGCTTCTCGATCGCGGCCAGCTGCATGAGCAGCTGGCGGCGGCGCTCCTCGTCCTGCCTGGGGGTGGCCTTGCTCTGGCCGCGCTTGGGGTCGGGCGCCGGCAGCGTGGCCAGCTCGCGCTTGACCTGGGCCAGCAGCTGCAGTTGCTGCTCCTGCATCTGCTCGATCGCGTGGTGCGTCTCGTCGAAGGCCTCGCCCACCGTGTTGAACATGGCCGGCGGCAGCGGCGAGGTGGCACGGCCCTTGTCGGCGTCACCGCCGCCGGCCAGGTTGCGCTGGGCGATGACCTGGGCCTTGGTGGGCTTCTCGGCGCTGCTGGAATTGACCAGCACGACATCGAGCGACGAGTCGTCGAGGATACGCTTGAAGGCCTCGGGGTCGGCCACCTTGACCATCAGCACGAGCAAGTGCACGAACAGCGACGCCAGGATGGCACGCTGCATGAGGCTGAGTTGCTTGAAGCTGACAGGCATGGCGTAGCTCAGGCTGGGGTGGTGGCGTCGGCCGGCGCAGCCGCGGTGTCAGTGGCCACGTCGCCCAGGTCGATGGCCAGGGCCAGGCCGGTGGTGGGGGCCTCGTCCTCGTCGGCGTCGGCGTCCTCGGCCGCATCGGTCGCCGGCTCGTCCAGGCGGGCCACCAGGTTGGCATAGGCGTCCAGGGTGAGCAGGTCCACGCCGGTCAGGCGCAGGCGCACCAGGGCGTTGCGCGGCAGGCTCTCGGTGCCGCCCACACGCAGCACCAGCGGCAGGTGGGTAGCGCGCACCAGGCCGTCCTTCATGACGTGGGCCTCGAACTCGACCACCTCGTTCTGCTGCAGCCAGCGCAGCGTCCAGTAGCGCTCGATGGCGTTCTGGTAGCCGTTGTAGGCGCTGTAGGCGGCGTCGAAGCCCGAGATGACGGCAAAGAGCTGCGCGTCCTTGGGCTTGAAGGGCGCCACCAGCGCGGCGGTGCGGCCATGGCGCGCGCAGGCAATGATCTGCCACTGGTTCACCAGGTCGACGTAGCG
>JBJOKY010000350.1:0-4908 GCA_046045865.1 Pseudomonadota bacterium
CCACTACACCGGCACGGCGCCCGAGCACTTCCAGAACTTCGTGCTCTTCACCAACTACCAGTTCTACATCGACCAGTTCGTCGAGCTGGGCCGCCAGCTCATGGTCGACCCGGCGAGCGACTACTGCGCCTTCGTCGAGCCAGGCAATGTGGTGACGCGTCGCAGCGGCCTGCCGGCCGAGCCGGGCGACGAACGCGGCACGCCGCCACCCCGACTGCCGCAGATGCCGGCCTACCATCTGATGCGGCCGGACCGCAGCGGCATCACCATGGTCAACATCGGCGTGGGCCCGGCCAACGCCAAGACCATCACCGACCACATCGCCGTGCTGCGCCCGCACGCCTGGCTCATGCTCGGCCACTGCGCCGGCCTGCGCAACACCCAGGCCCTGGGCGACTACGTGCTGGCCCACGGCTATGTGCGCGAGGACCATGTGCTGGACGAGGATCTGCCGCCCTGGGTGCCCATCCCGCCGCTGGCCGAGGTGCAGCTGGCGCTGGAGCAGGCGGTGGCCGACGTGACGCAACTGCACGGCTTCGAGCTGAAGAAGATCATGCGCACCGGCACCGTGGCCAGCACCGACAACCGCAACTGGGAGCTGCTGCCCAACCGCGTGCCCGAGCGCCGCTTCAGCCAGAGCCGCGCCGTGGCGCTGGACATGGAATCGGCCACCATCGCCGCCAACGGTTTCCGCTTCCGCGTGCCCTACGGCACCTTGTTGTGCGTGAGCGACAAGCCGCTGCACGGCGAGATCAAGCTGCCCGGCATGGCCGATCGTTTCTACCGCGAGCGTGTCGACCAGCACCTGCGCATCGGCATGCGCGCCATGGATATCCTCAAGCGTCAGCGCCTGGACCAGTTGCACAGCCGCAAGCTGCGCAGCTTCGACGAGGTGGCGTTCCAGTAGGCCGGCCGGGCCCGGCGCTGCTGGCGGGGCTCACCCCGCCTGGTCGACCAGCAGGCTGTAGTGCTCCACGTTCGGCGGGCCGGCGAAGAACGGGCCGACGATGGCGCGCCACTCCGCAAAGGCCGCCGAGCCGCGGAAGTCCACCGTGTGGTTCTCCAGCGTTGCCCACCAGATCTGCAGCAGGTAGCGCTCGGGCGATTCGATGCCCTTCACCACGCGGTAGCCGGAAAAGCCCACCGCCTTGGCGATGACGGTTTCCACCCCGCGCTGGATGGCGGCGTCGAATTCGGCCTGCCGGCCGGGCTGGATGCGGATGTCGGCGACTTCGAGAATCATGGATCGGTCTCCTGGGGTGGGGGATGTGGACGGACCGGTCATGCTAGCCGGCGTTCATGCGCCGTGCCGCAGCCGGGGGCGAGCGGCGACAATGCGCGATTGCGCCCGGCTCGCCGCCCAGTGCCAACTTCGCGCCACCTTCTTCCGGCCCGGCCCCGCCGACCCCGCCCCATGAGCACCGAACCCTCCGCGTCTGCCCCCGAGTCCCCGCTGGCGAGCGACATCCGCCGCCGACGCACCTTCGCCATCATTTCCCACCCTGACGCGGGCAAGACGACGCTGACGGAAAAGCTGCTGCTGTTCTCGGGCGCGATCCAGATTGCCGGCTCGGTGAAGGCGCGCAAGGCCACGCGCCACGCCACGTCCGACTGGATGGAGATCGAGAAGCAGCGCGGCATCTCGGTGGCGTCCAGCGTGATGCAGATGGAGTACGGCGACTGCGTCATCAACCTGCTCGACACGCCCGGCCACCAGGACTTCAGCGAGGACACCTACCGCGTGCTCACCGCGGTGGACGCCGCGCTGATGGTGATCGATGCCGCCAACGGCGTGGAGCCGCAGACACGCCGCCTGCTGCAGGTCTGTCGCGCGCGCAACACGCCCATCCTCACCTTCGTCAACAAGATGGACCGCGAGGTGAAGGAGCCGTTGGCGCTGATGGACGAGATCGAGCAGGAGCTGGGCATGACGGTCGTGCCCTTCACCTGGCCCGTGGGCATGGGCAAGTTCTTCCACGGCGTGATGGACCTGCGCGCCGACCAGATGCGCCTGTTCGCGCCCGGCGAGGACCGCGCCGGCGGCGACGAGGAGGTGCTGCATGGCCTGCAGGAACCGGCCAACGCCGCGCGTTTCGGTCAGCCCTACGAGCAGGCGCTGGGCGAGATCGAACTGGTGCGCGACGCCGCGCCGGCCTTCGAGCACGCCGAATTCCTGACCGGCAAACAGACGCCGATGTTCTTCGGCTCGGCCGTCAACAACTTCGGCGTGCACGAGGTGCTGGACGCCCTGGTGGCGCTGGCGCCGCCGCCCGGCGCGCGCAGCTCGATCGAGCGCACGGTGTTGCCCGACGAGCCCAAGTTCAGCGGCGTGGTGTTCAAGGTGCAGGCCAACATGGACCCGGCGCACCGCGACCGCATCGCCTTCGTGCGCGTGTCATCCGGGCGCTTCACGCGCGGCATGCGATTGAAGGTGGTGCGCACCGGCAAGGAGATGCGGCCGCAGACGGTGGTGAGCTTTCTGTCGCAGCGCCGCGAGCTGGTGGACGACGCGGTGGCGGGCGACATCATCGGCATCCCCAACCACGGCGTGCTGCAGCTGGGCGACACGCTGACCGAGGGCGAGGCGCTGCACTACACCGGCCTGCCCTTCTTCGCGCCCGAGAGCTTCCGCACCGTCGAGATCAAGGATCCGCTGCGCAGCAAGCAGTTGCGCCAGGGCCTGCAGCAGCTGGGCGAGGAGGGCGCGATCCAGGTCTTCACCCCCGTCTCGGGCGGCTCGATGATGCTGGGCGCCATCGGCCAGCTGCAGTTCGAGGTGGTGCTGCACCGCCTGAAGGGCGAATACGGCGTCGACGCCCGGCTCGACCCCTGCCGTTTCTCGGTGGCGCGCTGGATCACCAGCGCCGACGAGGCCAAGCTGAAGAAGTTCATCGACAGCGAACCGCTGCGCATCGCCCACGACGTGGTCGGCGCGCCCGCCTTCCTGGTGCAGTACAGCTCGGACCTGCGCGTGGCGCAGGAGCGCTCGCCCGACATCCAGTTCCACGCCATGCGCGAGCACAGCGGGCGGGTGTTCGGCGCGGCGCCCAACAACTGACGCCCTGCCCGGGCCGGGCGCTGATCCGGCCTTGGCCCGGTCCTGACCGGCGTCGGATTCAGGCTGGCGGGTTGGCGCTGGGCAGCGGGTAGGTGCCCGGCACGAGGATGCTGCGGTCCACGCCGGTGAGCTGGGTGTGGCCGCAGAAGGCCATGGAGATGTCCAGCTCCTTGTGGATGATCTGCAGCGCCTTGGTGACGCCGGCCTCGCCCATGGCGCCCAGACCGTAGACCATGGCGCGGCCGATCATGGTGCCGCGTGCGCCCAGGGCCCAGGCCTTGAGCACGTCCTGGCCACTGCGGATGCCGCCGTCCATCCACACCTCGATCTGGTCGCCCACCGCCTCGACGATGGCGGGCAGGGCTTCGATGCTGGCCAGCGCGCCGTCCAGCTGGCGGCCGCCGTGGTTGCTCACCACGATGGCATTGGCGCCGCTGGCCACCGCCAGGCGGGCGTCCTCGACATCCTGGATGCCCTTGAGGATGAGCTTGCCGCCCCACTGCGCCTTCACCCAGGCCACGTCGGCCCACGAGAGGCTGGGGTCGAACTGCTCGTTGGTCCAGGCCGAGAGCGACTTCATGTTGCTCACGCCCTTCACGTGGCCGACCAGGTTGCGGAAGGTGTGGCGGCGCGTGCCGGCCATGCCCAGGCACCAGCGCGGCTTGGTCATGAGATTGATGATGTTCTTGAGGGTCGGCGAGGGCGGCGCGGTCAGGCCGTTCTTGAGGTCCTTGTGGCGCTGGCCGATCACCTGCAGGTCGAGCGTGAGCACCAGGGCGCTGCACTTGGCCTTGCGCACGCGCTCGATCATGTTGGCCATGGCCTGGCGGTCGCGCATCATGTAGAGCTGGAACCAGAAGGGCGCGCTGGTGTGTTCGGCGATGTCCTCGATCGAGCAGATGCTCATGGTCGAGAGCGTGAAGGGAATGCCGAACTTCTCGGCCGCACGCGCGGCGTGGATCTCGCCGTCGGCGTGCTGCATGCCGGTCAGGCCGACCGGGGCGATGGCCACCGGCATCCTGGCCGTCTGGCCGACCATCTGCACGGCGGTGCTGCGGTTTTCCATGTTCACCGCCACGCGCTGGCGCAGCTTGATCTTGCCGAACTCGCTTTCGTTGGCGCGGTAGGTCGATTCGGTCCACGAGCCGGAATCGGCGTAGTCGTAGAACATGCGCGGCACGCGTTTCTCGGCCAGCACGCGCAGGTCTTCGATGTTGGTGATGACGGTCATGGTGTCTCCGGTATTGTTGGCGGTGAGGCTGGGGTGGCCGGCCTGATGCAAGGTGCAGGCCGGCGCGGCCCGAGAGCGGCGGCGATGCTAGCCAAGCGTCGCCGTCGGCGCCCTGAAATTTCTTCAGCGTCGGCCCGTGCGGGCTGAGCGACAACGTGCCGTCGGCGCCGCGCCGCAGATCCTCCCGGCCACGCCCGGCGCCACGCCGGCCCGGCCCCGGCGCGATCCGGCTTGTCCACAGGGGGGCGCCTTCGTTATACTCGCGGGCTTTTCGGCGCTGGGCGCCAGCCTTTGTGCTGCGCGTTCGGTCCGCCGGGAAACGTTCAGTCGTAACTTCAAACGGGAACAAGTTACCCACCATGCCGACCATCAATCAACTCGTGCGCCAAGGCCGCAAGGCCGAAGTCACGAAGTCCAAGTCACCTGCCATGCAGGAATGCCCGCAGCGCCGCGGCGTCTGCACCCGCGTGTACACCACGACCCCGAAGAAGCCGAACTCGGCTCTGCGCAAGGTCGCCAAGGTGCGCCTGACCAACGGTTTCGAGGTCATCTCGTACATCGGCGGTGAAGGCCACAACCTGCAGGAACACAGCGTCGTGCTCGTGCGCGGCGGCCGTGT
>JBJOKY010000351.1:0-4903 GCA_046045865.1 Pseudomonadota bacterium
TATTTCTCCTTCATGGCCACGGCCCAGATGCGGCGGGCGACGCGGCCCAGCACGGTGTACTCCGGGTCCATGCCGTTGCTGAAGAAGAAGCTCAGGTTGGGCGCGAAGTCGTCGATGTGCATGCCGCGCGCCAGATACGCCTCCACGAAGGTGAAGCCGTTGCTGAGCGTGAAGGCGAGCTGGCTGATCGGGTTGGCCCCCGCCTCGGCGATGTGGTAGCCGCTGATACTGACCGAGTAGAAGTTGCGCACGTCGTGGTGCACGAAGTACTCGGCGATGTCGCCCATGACCTTGAGTGAAAACTCGGTCGAGAAGATGCAGGTGTTCTGGCCCTGGTCTTCCTTCAGGATGTCGGCCTGCACCGTGCCGCGCACATTGGCCAGCACCCAGGCCTTGATCTTGGCGGCCTCGTCGTCGGTCGGGTCGCGGTGGTTGTCGGCCTTGAACTTGTCGATCTGCTGGTCGATGGCGGTGTTCATGAACATGGCCAGGATGCTCGGCGCCGGGCCGTTGATCGTCATGCTCACCGAGGTGGTCGGGCTGCACAGGTCGAAGCCCGAATACAGCACCTTCAGGTCGTCGAGCGTGGCGATGCTCACGCCCGAGTTGCCGACCTTGCCGTAGATGTCCGGCCGCGGATCCGGGTTGGCGCCGTAGAGCGTCACCGAGTCGAAGGCGGTCGACAGGCGCTTGGCCGGCAGGCCCTCGCTGACGAGCTTGAAGCGGCGGTTGGTGCGGAAGGCGTCGCCCTCGCCGGCGAACATGCGCGTGGGGTCCTCGCCCTCGCGCTTGAAGGCGAACACGCCGGCGGTGTAGGGGAAGCTGCCGGGCACGTTTTCCAGCATCAGCCACTTGAGCAGTTCGCCGTGGTCCTCGTAGCTGGGCAGCGCGACCTTGCGGATCTTGTTGCCGCTGAGCGTGGTGTGGACGAGGTTGGTGCGGATCTCCTTGTCGCGGATCTTCACCACGTATTCGTCGCCGGCGTAGGCCTGCTGCATCTCCGGCCACATGGCCAGCAGCTTGCGGGCGGCGGGGGCGAGCGCGGCCTCGCGCTGCTCGGCCAGGTCGGTGACGGCATCGCGGGCGCGGTGCTTCTCGGCATTCGCCTCGACCAGCATGCGCGCCGTGGCGCGCAGTTGCTGGGCTTCGCGGGCGATGCGGGCCTGCTTGACCACCCGCGCCTTGTAGTCGCGCACGGTGTCGCTGATCTCGGCCAGGTAGCGGCTGCGCGATGAGGGCACGACGGGGGTCTGGTGCGTCGAGTGCCTGGTGTTGACCAGCGGCAGGCGGCCGTCGCCCAGGGCCAGGCCCAGGGTGACGAGGCGGGCCTTGAGCGCCTGGTACAGGGCGGTGACGCCATCGTCGTTGAAACGACTCGCCATGGTGCCGAACACCGGCATCTGGTCGGGCATGACGGTGAAGGCCTCGCGGTTGCGCTGCACCTGCTTGGCCACGTCGCGCAGCGCATCGGCCGCGCCCTTGCGATCGAACTTGTTGATGGCGACGAACTCGGCGAAGTCGAGCATGTCGATCTTCTCGAGCTGGCTGGCGGCGCCGAACTCGGGCGTCATCACGTACATGGGCACGTCGACCAGCGGCACGATGGCGGCGTCGCCCTGGCCGATGCCCGAGGTCTCCACGATGATGAGGTCGAAGCCGGCGACCTTGGCGGCGGCCAGCACGTCCGGCAGGGCGGCGCTGATTTCCGAACCGGTGTCGCGCGTGGCGAGCGAACGCATGTAGACGCGTGCGCCCTTGCTCCACGGCCCGGTGGCGTTCATGCGGATGCGGTCACCCAGCAGCGCGCCGCCGCTCTTGCGGCGCGAGGGGTCGATGCTGATGACGGCGATGCGCAGGGCGTCGTCCTGGTCCAGGCGGATGCGGCGGATCAGCTCGTCGGTCAGGCTGCTCTTGCCGGCGCCGCCGGTGCCGGTGATGCCGAGCACAGGCGTCTGGCTGGCCTGGGCGGCTGCGCGCAGTTGCTCGACCAGCGCGGCGTCGGCCTGGCCGTTTTCCAGCGCGGTGATGAGCTGGGCGAGCGAGCGCCAGGCAGCTTCGCTGTGGCCCTGCACGGCGGCGAGGGCCGAGGGGGCGTGCGGCGACAGATCCTGGTCGCAGCGCATGACCATCTCGCCGATCATGCCGGCCAGGCCCATGCGCTGACCGTCCTCGGGGCTGAAGATGCGCACGCCGTGCTCGGCCAGGTCGCGGATCTCGGCCGGCACGATGACGCCGCCGCCGCCGCCGAAGACCTGGATGTGGGCGCCGCCGCGCGCACGCAGCAGCTCGACCATGTACTTGAAGTACTCGACGTGGCCGCCCTGGTAGGAGCTGACGGCGATGCCCTGCACGTCTTCCTGCAGCGCGGCGGTGACCACCTCGTCGACCGAGCGGTTGTGGCCCAGGTGGATGACCTCGGCGCCCATGCCCTGCAGGATGCGCCGCATGATGTTGATGGCGGCGTCATGGCCGTCGAACAGGCTGGCGGCGGTGACGAAGCGCACCTTGTTCGTCGGGCGATAGTTGGCCAGGGCCTGGTAGTCGGCGCGAAGGTCGGTCATGTCGCGGGTCTCCGTGGGAGGTCGGGTCTTGACGTGGGGATGGGGCGGCGGATGCACTGCATGCGCCGGGCGGCGGATTCTAGATTGACGTTTACGTAAACGTCACTTGCTTTTGATCGACCTGAACGCGGGCCGGGATGGCCCGGCCGGCATCGAATCGGCATCCCGTCCACGGCGCGGTGGCACCCGCCTGTGCTGTGGCGGGAACGCCATGTCCGTCTTGACCAGGGCAGTGCCGCCAGGTTGGCACGGTCCCTGCTAAAACTTCATCGGGTGACGAGCGATCGCCACTCTCTCTAGGTGGGACATTTCTTGGACACGGCGTCCACCGGCGCGGCTCTCCCGAGCTGTGTCGGTGCGACGCCGGCTTTTTTGGGGCCCCCGATTCCGGTGGTTCCGGGTGTTCCTCCTGTTACATCTCGGCCAGGCCTGTGCAGAATTGCCACCCATGGGGCAAGCATGCCGTCAGCTTCTGACGGCTCCTGCCTCAGGGAGAGCCGAACATGTATCTGCCCTGCAGAACACTGGCGGGAGAGGCCGAACTGGCCCGTGTCGATGACCAGCGCCTGCTCCACTCCGAGCAGCGTCTGCTGGAACTGATCGACGGTCGACATACCCTGGACGAACTGCTGCCGCTGGCCGCACAGGCCGGCCTGGCGGTGGCCGTGCTGGATCGCCTGCTGGATCGCCTGCTCGACCGGGGCCTGGTGGCCATGCACTACACCACCGAACTGGATGTCACCGTGCCCGGTGACCTTGATCCCCAGGTCGGCAGCACCGCCTGGCCGCCGCTGGATGGTCCGCTGCAACTCTCGGGCTGGCTCCAGCCCGGTGCGTCGTCGCGCGCCATGCCGGTGCCTTCCGGGGTGGATCTCGCCCTGGAGGAGGGCGCCGCGCCGGCCCCGCTGATCCAGGTGCTGGAGCCCACGCAGCCAGCGCCCTTCGATCCTCAGCCCTTGCACAAGGTGCTGAACGACGCGGCCGTGGTGGATGCGGAGCGCCAGTTCCTCGAAGCCCGGCTGCTGGTCGATCGGGTGCTGGAGCGCGCGGCGCCGTGGCGTGGCGCGCTGACCCGCTGGCAGGCGCGGCGCGCCGGCGACCGCCAGGCCCTGCGCGCCCTCATGCCCGAGGTGCAGCGCCGTCTGCAGGGCCCCAGGCGCTGGCCGGAGCTCTGGCCCATGGTGCGCCGCGCCGAGCGGCTGCTGGCGGGTTGATCCTCGGCCTGTTCGACTGGTTGAGCGACTGCTTGAGCGACGGCTGAATCAGCGCCTCTGGATGTGGCATCGGCAGGGGCGCGGCAAGCGCACCACGAAAACCGTTGCGGCGGCTGCGTCAGGCTGGTCCGGCGTCTTCGCCGCGTTTATCCCGGCCGGCAGGGGGTCGGCTTTGGGCTAATCTCGCGCCCGCCGCGGCGGACGCGGGCGGGGCGGCCCGCCCATCGGCCGCCGGCCCGTGTTCCCGTTGCCCATGGCTGTTGCCCCTTCCGCCCCTTCCGCCCCTTCCGCCCTTTCTGCCTCGTCCGACCCGCCGCCGGTGCTGGTCATCGACGTGGGCAATACCCGCCTCAAGTGGGCACAGTACGACCGCGTGGGCGCAGGCGCCCGCATGCTGGCCCATGGTGCCGTCTTCCTCGAGACCATAGACACCCTGGCCGAGCAGCACTGGGCCGGCCTGCCCACCCCGGGCTCGGTGCATGGCTGCATCGTGGCCGGCCTGGCGGTGCGCCGCCGGGTCGACGAACAGCTGGAACTCTGGGATCTGGAGCCGCGCTGGCTGGTGTCGTCCCCGCACGGTGGCGGCGTGGTCAATGGCTACGACCATCCGGCCCGGCTGGGTTCGGACCGCTGGATGGCCCTGGTCGGAGCGCGCCAGCGCGTGCTGGCTGCCGGCCGGCCTCGTCCTGCGCTGGTGGTGATGGTGGGCACGGCCGTCACCGTGGATGCGATGGACGCTGGCGGCAACTTCCTGGGCGGCTTCATCCTGCCGGGCTTTGGCCTGATGCTGAAGGCGCTGGAGACCGGCACGGCCGGCCTCAAGGTGCCCACCGGCGAGGTGCGCGAATTCCCGGCCAATACCAGCGATGCCTTGATGAGCGGCGGCTCCTACGGCATTGCCGGGGCGGTCGAGCGCATGCTGCGCCATCTGCATGACCGCTGCGGCGAGGCCCCGGCCCTCTACATGACCGGTGGCGCCGCCGTGAAGCTGGCGCCCATCACAGCCCTGCCCTTCGAGGTGGTGGACACCCTGATCTTCGAGGGCCTGCTGGCCCTGGCGGCCGAGCGCGAGGCCAGTCTCGCGGTATGAACTAGCCAGTTGCCGGCCGGGCGATCTCCAGCCAGGCG
>JBJOKY010000352.1:0-5347 GCA_046045865.1 Pseudomonadota bacterium
CGCAGGGCATCGCCTGGGAGCAGTTCCACACGCTGGACGACATCCCGGTGTTCAGCGAGGGCGCCGCCGCCCGCGCGGGCGCCGACGGCGGCTCGGCCTGCTGTGCGCCGGCTGCTGCGGCCGGCAGCCCGTCCAGCGTCGCGCCCGGCGCGGTGGCGGCCTCGTGCTGCGCGCCGGCCGCTGCGACACAGGCCGCGGCGCCTGCCGCCGCTGCAGCTGCGCCGCGCGGCAGGCCGATCGGCATCACCGTCAGGGGTGCGCCGACCGGCGGCTGCTGCTGAAGCCGGGTCGCGCCGCCATGTCGCTGTTCGAACGCTGGCTCAGCCTGTGGGTCGCCCTGTGCATCGTCGCCGGCATCGTGCTGGGCCAGCTGCTGCCCGGGCCGGTGCAGGCCATCGGGGCGATGCAGATCGCCCAGGTCAACCTGCCGGTGGGTGCGCTCATCTGGGTGATGATCATCCCCATGCTGCTGAAGGTGGACTTCGGCGCGCTGCACGAGGTCAGGGCGCACTGGCGCGGCGTGGCGGTCACGCTGTTCGTCAACTGGGCGGTGAAGCCGTTCTCGATGGCGCTGCTGGGCTGGCTCTTCGTGCGCCACGTGTTCGCGCCCTGGCTGCCGCCCGGGCAGGCGGACAGCTACGTGGCCGGGCTCATCCTGCTGGCCGCGGCGCCCTGCACGGCCATGGTGTTCGTGTGGAGCAGGCTGACCAACGGCCACCCGCTGTTCACGCTGTCGCAGGTGGCGCTCAACGACACCATCATGGTGTTCGCCTTCGCACCCATCGTGGCGCTGCTGCTGGGGCTGTCGAGCATCGTGGTGCCGTGGGCGACGCTGCTGACCTCGGTCGTGCTCTACATCGTGATCCCGGTGGCGCTGGCGCAGCTGGCGCGCCAGGCGCTGCTGCGGCGCGGCCAGGCAGCCTTCGATGTGTTGCTGGCGCGCATCGGCCCGTGGTCGATCGGCGCGCTGCTGGCCACGCTGGTGCTGCTGTTCGCCTTCCAGGGCCAGGCGATATTGCGCCAGCCGCTGGTGATCGCGATGCTGGCCGTGCCCATCCTGATCCAGGTGGTCTTCAACGCGGGCCTGGCCTACGGGCTCAACCGCCGGGCGGGCGAGGCGCACGCCGTCGCCTGCCCCTCGGCGCTGATCGGCGCCAGCAACTTCTTCGAGCTGGCGGTGGCGGCGGCCATCAGCCTGTTCGGCTTCGAATCGGGCGCGGCGCTGGCCACCGTGGTGGGCGTGCTGATCGAGGTGTCGGTGATGCTGGCGGTGGTGCACGTGGTCAACCGCAGCCGCGCCTGGTACGAGGCCGGCCAGGCGGCCTGACGCCGCTGGCCGCCCGCGCGGCTCAGCCGCCGGCCGGGCGGCCGCCGGGCAGGTCGAGCTCGTGCGCCAGCCGGGCAACCAGCTGGCCCAGCTGCTGGTGGATCTGGCGGGCCCGCAGTTCGAGCTCATGCGGGTCGGCCTGGGCGTCGAGCGCACATTCGAAGTCCTGCACCTCGTGCTGCAGGCGCACCGCGCCGATGGTGGCGCAGGCGCCGCGCAGCGCGTGGCCGAGCGCGCGCCAGCGCAGCAGTACCTGCGTGCCGGCGGCCGGCTCCAGCAGGGCGGGTTCGCCGTCGCGGTAGGTGGCGACGAAGCGCAGCAGCGCGCGCTCCAGCACCGCCTCGCGCCCGCCCATGTTGTGCAGCGCGGTGGCCAGGTTGTAGCCGTCGATGTCGGCCAGGCGGTCCTGCAGCGGTGGGCGGACCTGGTCGCTGGCGCGGCGCTGGCGTGCCGCGCCGGCCCCGGCATGGGCAGCCACCGGCAGCCAGCGCAGCAGCGTGGCGTAGAGCAGCCCGGGGTCGACCGGCTTGGCGATGTGGTCGTTCATGCCGGCGTCCAGGCAGGCCTGGCGGTCCTCGCCGAAGGCGTTGGCCGTCATGGCGACGATGGGCAGCGCCGCGCCCATGCGTTCGCGGATGCGGCGGGTGGCCTGCAGGCCGTCCAGCTCGGGCATCTGCACGTCCATGAAGACCAGGTCGTAGGGCCGTGCCAACGCCAGCTCGACGGCGCGTGCGCCGTCGTCCGCGCACTCGACGACAAGGCCGACCGACTGCAGCAGCTCGCTGGCGACCTCGAGGTTGATGGGGTTGTCCTCGGCCAGCAGCACGCGCTGGCCGGCGTGGGCGCGGCGCAGCACGGCCTCGGCCTCGCCAGCACCTGCACCGGCACCGGCCAGCGCCGGCGCGGCCGCGCCCTGGCGGCGCAGCACGCGCACCAGGGTGTCGTGCAGGGTGGACGAGGTGACCGGCTTGACCAGCACGGCGTCGTACAGCGCGGCGCGCGCCTGCTGCCACATCACCGTGTCGTTGAAGGCCGTCACCAGCACGGCCGGCGGCATGCCGTCGCCCAGCACGGCGCGCAGCTGCTGCAGGGTGGCGATGCCGTCCATGGGCGCCATGCGCCAGTCGATCAGCATCAGGTCGTAGGGCCGGCCTTCGGCCATGCAGGCCTGCACGTCGGCCACCGCGGCCGGGCCGTCGGCCAGGGCCTGCACCTGCAGGCCGAGCTGAGCCAGGCGCGCGTGCAGCACCTCGCGCGCCTCGGCCAGGTCGTCGACCAGCAGGGCGCGCAGGCCGGCCAGCGGGATGGGCACGGCCAGGTCGCCGGCCTCGTGCGCCCGGCCCAGCCAGGCGGTGAACCAGAAGCTGCTGCCGGCGCCGGGCGTGCTGCTGGCGCCCACCTCGCCGCCCATCATGGTGGCCAGGTGGCGGGTCAGCGCCAGGCCCAGGCCGGTGCCGCCGTGGCGCCGGGTGGTGGAGTTGTCGGCCTGCTCGAAGGCGTTGAACAGCAGGGCGAGTTGCTCGGGGCTGACGCCTTCGCCGCTGTCGCCGACCTCGAAGCGCACCTGCAGGCGCCCGCCCTGCTCGGCCAGCAGCTCGCCACGCAGGCGCACCCAGCCGTGGCTGGTGAACTTGACGGCGTTGCCCAGCAGGTTCACCAGCGCCTGCGTGATGCGCTTGGCGTCGCCGATCGCGCGCGCGGGCAGGTGGTCGGTGTCAAGCACCAGCTCCAGGCCCTTGGCGCGCGCCTGGCCGCTCACCATCTCGAAGGCACGGCTGACGAGCTCGTCGATGGCGAACTCGGCCTCGTCGAGCACCATCTTGCCGGCCTCGATCTTGGACAGGTCGAGGATGTCGTTGATCACCTGCAGCAGGTGGCGCGCGGCGTGGTCGACCTTGTCCAGGCGCTCGCGCTGCACGACGTCGCGGCTGTCGCGCGCCATCAGGTGGGTCAGGCCGATGATGGCGTTCATCGGCGTGCGGATCTCGTGGCTCATGTTGGCCAGGAAGGCGCTCTTGGCGCGCGTGGCCGACTCGGCCTGGTCGACGCGCAGCGCCAGCTCGCGGTTGAGCGCGGCCAGCGCCAGCTCGGCGTTCTTGAGCTCGGTCACGTCCGAGGCCTTGACGATGACACCCTGCACCCGGCCGTCCACCCGTTCGGGCACGTAGCTGACGATGGCGTGACGCTCGCTGCCGTCGGGCTGCGGGAAGCTGCGCTGGAAATGCTGCGGCTGGCCGGCCAGCGCCTGCTGCATCAGCGGCAGGTTGCGCTCGAACATCGCCTCGCCCAGCAGCTCGCGCATGTGCAGGCCGACCGCCTGCTCGGGTGTGCGGCCGACCCAGTCCAGGAAGGCATGGTTGGCAAAGCCGCAGCGCAGATCCTGGCCGATGTAGCCGATCGGGCCGGGCAGGGCGTCGGTGATGCTGCGCAGGAAGCGTTCGCGTTCGTCCATGCGCCGGTTGCTGGCCGCCAGCTCGGCGGTGCGCTGCGCGACCAGCTGCTCCAGGTGATCGCGGTGGGCGTGCAGTTCGTCGTCCAGGCGCTTGCGCTCGGTGACGTCCAGGAAGGTGGTGACCACCGCCAGCAGCCGGCCGTCGCCGTCGGCGGCATGGACCGGACGGGCATGGATCTCGAACCAGCCCGGCTGGCCCTGCGGGTTCCGGCACTGCACCAGCATGCCCGCCGGCCGGGGGTTGCCGGCCAGCACCTGGCCGGGCGGCAGTTCCGCGACCGGCATGGGCGTGCCGTCGGCGCGCAGCGGCGTCCAGCCCGGCGCGACCACCGACCGGCCCTGCCAGCCCTGCTGCGGTACGCCGACGATGCGTTCGGCCGCGGCGTTGCAGCTCAGCACGTGGCCCTGCGGATCACACACCAGCACGCCTTCGGCCAGCACCGACACGACGGTGCGGTAGTGCGCCTCGCTGTCGAGCAGCTCGCCGCGCGCCGCGGCCACCGCCTGCCAGCGCGCCACCTCGCGCCGGCGCGAGCGCTGCAGCGCCAGGCTGAGCAGGCTGGCCAGCACGCCGCAGCCCACCAGCAGGGACCACTGCAGCAGGTCGGCCGCCGAACCGATGACCAGGCTGTGGCGCGGCGCCAGCACCAGGTAGCTGGTGGACAGCGCGGCCGTCGCGGTGGCCAGCAGGCCGGGCACGGCCCCGCCCAGCAGCGCGGCCAGCAGCACCGGCAGCATGAACAGGATGAACATGGGCCGCTCGTCGAAGGCCGTCACCAGGTACGCGCGCAGCGGCAGCACGGCCAGCACCATCAGCACCGCCATCACGCAGGCACCCGCGTGCCGCAGCCGGCCGGGCGTGGACGGGGGAGCAGGCTCGCAGGACAGGGCCGAGGCCGCGCCGTGCAGGGGTGCGCGCGTCATCAGCCCTCCAGCAGCCTGACCTTGACACTGCGCCCCTTGACCTTGCCGGCGTTGAGCTTGCGCAGCGCGGCCGGCGCGATGTCACGCTTCACCGCCACATAGGTGGAGTACTCGTTGACGCTGATCCTGCCGATGTCGGCGCCGGCAAAGCCCATGTCCTTGGTCAGCGCGCCCAGCACGTCGCCGGCCGACGCCCATTCGGCGACGAAGCCGTGCTCGTGCTCGATCTGGCCGACCCGCCCCATCTCGTCCAGGCTGGCCAGGCTGAGCGCCCAGCCTTCGGCGTCGACCCGGCCGGTGCGGCCGATGCGGTGGGTGTGGGTGGCGATCTCGGCGGTGATGTCCACGTTGATGACGGCTTCGAGCTGGGCGATGTCCAGGCCGCGTGCGGCGATGTCGGTGGCAACCAGGACACTGCAGCTGCCGTTGGCAAACCGTACCAGCACCTGATCGCGTTCCCGTTGATCCAGGTCGCCGTGCAATTCCAGCGCCACATAGCCCTGGCCGCGCAGCACCTCGACCAGATCGCGGCACTGCTGCTTGGTGTTGCAGAAGGCGATGGTGCTGGCCGGGCGGTAATGCTCCAGCAGCAGCGAGACGGCGTGCAGGCGTTCGTCCTCGCGCACCTCGTGGAACACCTGGCG
>JBJOKY010000353.1:0-4863 GCA_046045865.1 Pseudomonadota bacterium
CCGCCAAGAAGACCGAGCTGCTGAAGAAGCTGGTCTGAGCGGCCCGGCCGCCCGGCGCCCGATCGTCCTGAGCTGACCAACACGCCCGCCCCGCCCGCACTGCCCTGCCCGTCCGTCCGCCCCGTCCGACATCTTGACGTCTCCTGCCCCGCAACGCGCCTGGCGCGCGGCGTGCCCGAACTGCGGTGCGCCGGTGGACTTCGCCAGCGCCGCGTCACCCATCGCGGTGTGCAGCTACTGCCGCAGCACGCTGGCGCGCGAGGGCCAGGCGCTGCGCCGCATCGGCCAGAGCGCCGAACTGTTCGACGACCACAGCCCCCTGCAGCTGGGCGCGGCCGGGCGCTGGCAGGGCGCGGCCTTCACGCTGGTCGGGCGGCTGCAGCTGCGCTACGCCGAGGGCAGCTGGAACGAATGGTTCGTGCTGTTCGACAGCGGCAAGGGCGGCTGGCTGTCGGAGGACAACGGCCGCCACGTCATGGCCTTCGACGCCCCAGCGCCGGCCCCGCCCGCCGGCCTGCCGCGCCTGGGTGCGCTGCAGGTGGGCGCGGGCGTGCAGTTCGCCGGTTCGGCCTGGGACGTGGCCAGCATCACCTCAACCGTGCGCATCGCCGCCGCCCAGGGCGAGCTGCCGTATGCACCCGAGCTGACGCGCGAGTTCACCCTGGTCGACCTGCGCAACCGCGCCGGCGAGGTCGGCACGCTCGACTACACCGACCCCGCACAACCGCGCTGGTCCGTCGGCCGCGGCGTGGCGCTGACCGACCTGGCGCTCACAGGCCTGCGCGAGGCCGTCAGCGAGAAGTCGCTCGGCGCTCGCGCCACGGAGTGCCCGAGCTGCGGCAGCGCGCTGGAGGTGAAGCTCTCCACCACCCGCTCCATCGTCTGCGCGCAATGCAAGGCGGTGGTGGATGTGTCCGGCGGCGTGGGCGCCGACCTGGCCTTCTACGCCCAGGACAATCCGGACGTCGACGGCGCGCAGCCCCTGCTGCCGCTGGGCGCGACCGCCCGCCTGGCGCTGGGTGGCGCGGTGCAGAGCTGGCAGGTGGTGGGTTATGTGGAACGCTGCGAGACCGCCCAGACCTCGGACCCGGCCGAGGACGAACAGGCCTACTGGCGCGAATACCTGCTGTACTCGCGCGCCGTGGGCTTCGCCTTCCTCATCGATGCCGAGGACGGCTGGAGCTGGAGCGCCCCCGTCACCGGTGCGCCGCAGCTGCGCGGCGAGGCTGCGCAGTGGCAGGGCCGCAGCTATCGCAAGCTCTACAGCTACGGCGGCCAGATCGTCTACGTGCTGGGCGAGTTCTACTGGAAGCTCGAACGCGGTCAGCGCACCTGGAACACCGATTACGCCGTCGGCACCGAACGCCTGAACCGCGAGCAGACGCAGGGCGAGGTGACCTGGTCGGCCGGCCAGACACTCAAGGCCGAGCTCGTCGCGCAGGCCTTCCGGCTGCCGGCGGATCGCCATGCGGCGCTCAGGCGCGACGCCTCGACCTTCAGCCAGAACACCTTCAGCGGCACCAGCCTGGGCAGCGCGGCCGGCTGGCTCACCAGCCGCTGGATCTGGATCCTGGTGCTGCTGATCTTCGTCATCGTGATGATCAGGGCCTGCAGCCGCGAACGCTGCGCCGACCTGCGCGAGACCTGGGGCCCCGACAGCCCCGAATACCGGCAGTGCCTGCGCAGCAGCGGCAGTGGCAGCAGCAGCGGGCGCACCGGCGGCGGAAGCTGGGGCGGTTATGGTTCTGGCGGCGGGGGGCACAAGTGAACGCACCGGCCCGGCATCGCCACCATCACCGCGACCGGCGCGACCGGCGCGACCGGCGCGACCGGCACCACCGACCGACACACGACACGAGGAGTTCCCCATGATGGGCATCGAATGGTTGAAACCCGGCGTCTTCGTCGGCTCCATGATCTACGCGCTCATGGGCGTGGCGGTCTTCTGGGTCTGCTTCATCGTCATCGACAAGCTCACGCCCTACGACCTGTGGGCCGAGATCGTCGAGAAGAAGAATGTCGCCCTGGGCATCGTGGTAGGCGCCATGTGCATCGCCATCGGCCTGATCGTGGCTGCGGCGGTGCACGGCTGAGCCCGTGCCGCTGATGCCCGACGAGGCTGCGCAGACGGCGCAGACCACAACACAGCCGGCGCAGGCCGATGCCGCGGCGGTGACGGCCACGCCACGCAGCACCGCCCCCATCGCGCCGGCCGAGGTGGCGCTGCTGGCCTCGGTCTTCGTCGTCGCCGCCTGCGGCCTGCTCTACGAGCTGGTGGCCGGCACGCTGGCGAGCTGGCTGCTGGGCGACTCGGTGCTGCAGTTCAGCACCATCATCGGTGTGTACCTGTTCGCCATGGGGCTGGGCTCCTGGCTGAGCCGTTTCGTGGAACGCCAGCTGGTGGCCACCTTTCTGCGCGTGGAGCTGCTGGTGGGTCTGGTGGGCGGGCTGATGCCGGCGGCCCTCTTCGTGTCGCACAACCTGCTGCACGAGGTGGCCGGTGCGGCCGCGCCCTTTCGTGTGCTGCTCTACGCCCTGGTGCTGCTCGTGGGCACGCTGGTGGGGCTGGAGATCCCGCTGGTGATGCGCATCCTGAAGTCGCACTTCCGCCAGCGCTGGCAGCTGGCCGAGCTGGTGTCGCAGGTGCTGACCTTCGACTACCTCGGCGCCCTGGTGGTGGCCGTCGCCTTCCCGCTCGTGCTGCTGCCGCAGCTGGGGCTGATCCGCACCGGCATCGTCTTCGGCCTGATGAACGTGGGCGTGGCAGCCTGGGCGCTGTGGCTGTTCCGCGCCGAGCTGCGCGGCCTGGGCGGCCATGCCGCTGCCTGCGCGGGCGTGGCGGCGCTGCTGTGCGGCGCGGCGCTGGCAGCCGATGCGCTCACCACCTGGGCCGAGGACCGTTTCTACGGCGAACGCATCGTGCACGCCGCCAGCAGCCCCTACCAGCGCGTGGTGGTCACGGCCGGCACCTCGGGCAACGTGCGGCTGTTCCTCAACGGCAACCTGCAGTTCAGCAGCAGCGACGAATACCGCTATCACGAGGCCCTGGTGCACCCGGCCATGGCGGCGCACGGCGCGCCGAAGAAGGTGGCCATCCTGGGCGGCGGCGACGGCCTGGCGCTGCGCGAGGTGCTGAAGTACCCGAGCGTCGAGCAGGTGACACTGGTCGAGCTGGACCCGCACATGACCCGCCTGTTCGCCACCGAGCCGCTGCTGCGCCGGCTCAACCAGGGCGCCTACGACTCAGCGAAGCTCAGGGTGGTGAATGCCGACGCCTTTGCCTGGCTGGAAAGCCATGCGGACGAGATCTTCGACGTCATCGTCATCGACTTCCCCGACCCCAGCAACCACAGCCTGGGCAAGCTCTATACCACCAGCTTCTACACCCTGGTCGACCGCCACCTGGCCGCCAGCGGCTACGCCGTGGTGCAGACCACCTCGCCGCTGGTGGCGCGGCGCAGCTACTGGACCGTGGCCGCCACGCTCGAAGCCGTGGGCCTGACGGTGACGCCCTACCACGCCCATGTGCCCAGCTTCGGCGAATGGGGCTTTCTCATCGCCAGCCGGCGGCCCTGGCGCCAGCCCGCGCAACTGCCCGAGGGCCTGCGTTTCCTCACCCCGGCCGGCCTGCCGGCGCTGCTGGACTTTGCGCCCGACATGGCGAGGGTGCCAGCCCAGGCCAACCGCCTCTCGAACCAGGTGCTGGTGCAGCTGTTCGAGGAGGAATGGGGTCGGGTGCACCGGTGAGCCGGAGCCACCCCAAGCACCACCACCCGCCGAGCGGCCCGCGCCGGCGCAGCCTGCTGGCCGCGCCGCTGCTGCTTGTGGGCGCGACCGGCTGCGGGCAGCGCCCGGCGCCGGCCTGGGACGGCGGCTGGGTCGGCGCCGCGCACGCGCGTGGCCACCGGCTGCGGCCGGGCGGCGCAGCGGCGTCGGGGCCCGCATCAGCCGTGGCGCCACCCCCCACCACCGTGCAACGCTGCGGCGTGGCCATCCTCGGCGGTGGCGTCGCCGGCCTGGCGGCGGCCCGGGCGCTGACACAGGCCGGCATCGACGACCTGCGCCTGTTCGAGCTGGAGGACGACGCCGGCGGCAACGCCCGTGGCCACGGGATGGGCGGCATGGCCTGCCCGCTGGGCGCGCACTACCTGCCGCTGCCCGGCCCGCAGGCGCACGAGGTGGCCGAGCTGCTGCACGCGCTGGGCCTGCTGCGCCAGGAATTAGGCCGCACCGTGGCCGACGAGCGCCACCTGTGCCACAGCCCGCAGGAGCGGCTGTGGAGCGCCGGCCACTGGACCGAAGGCCTGCTGCCCCATGCCGAGCCGGGCTCGCCGGCCGACGCGCAGTACCGCCGTTTTGCACGCCTCGTGGCCGACACCTCGCGCCAGCTGGCCTTTGCCCTGCCCACCCGTCGCGCCGGCTGGACACCCGGCCACGCCGCACTGGACGGCCAGACCTTCGCCCATTGGCTCGACGCCCAGGGCCTGCACGACCCCGGCCTGCGCTGGTACCTCGACTACGCCTGCCGCGACGACTACGGCGCCGGCATGGCCAGCGTCTCCGCCTGGGCCGGCCTGCACTACTTCGCCAGCCGGCACGGTTTTCATGCGCCCGGCAGCGACGAAGCGGCCGAACGCGAGGGCGTGTTCACCTGGCCCGAAGGCAATGCGTGGCTCACCCGGCGCCTGGCCGCACCGCTGGGCGAGCGGCTGCGGCCGGCCTCGGTCGTGCTGCGCGTCGAGGCGGGGCGGCATGCGGTGGATGTCGACGTGTGGAACGCCCGCAACCAGCGCAATGAACGCTGGCAGGCGCAGCAGGCCGTCGTCTGCCTGCCGCTGCATGTGGCGGCGCGTGTGCTCGCAC
>JBJOKY010000072.1:0-14911 GCA_046045865.1 Pseudomonadota bacterium
CTCCGCTCGGCGCCTACGACCAGTCGCTCTGGGCGGCGAAGAAGCACCTGCAGGCCAACCACATCGTCTTCCAGCCCGGCGTGAACGAGGAGCTCGGCGCCACCGCCGTGTGGGGCACGCAGCAGCTCGACCTGTACCCGCAGACGAAGAAGTTCGACGGCGTGTTCGGCATCTGGTACGGCAAGGGCCCGGGCGTGGACCGCTGTTCCGACGTGTTCAAGCACGCCAACATGGCCGGCACCGCGAAGCACGGCGGCGTGATCGCCATCGCCGGCGACGACCACGTGGCCAAGAGCAGCACCGCCGCGCACCAGAGCGACCACATCTTCAAGGCCTGCGGCCTGCCGGTGTTCTTCCCGAGCAGCGTGCAGGACATCCTGGACATGGGCCTGCACGCCATCGCGCTGAGCCGTTATGCCGGCGTGTGGAGCGGCATGAAGACCATCCAGGAGGTGGTCGAGTCCGCCGCCTCGGTGAGCGTGGACGCCGACCGCGTCAAGATCGTTCTGCCCGAGGACTTCGCCATGCCGCCCGGCGGCCTGCACATGCGCTGGCCGGACAACGCGCTGGACCAGGAAGCGCGCCTGATGGACTACAAGTGGTACGCGGCGCTGGCGTACATCCGCGCCAACAAGCTGAACCACGACGTGATCCGCGGATCGGCTGACCGCTACGGCATCATCGCCAGCGGCAAGGCCTACAACGACACGCGCCAGGCGCTCATCGACCTGGGGCTGGACGAAGCCACCTGCGGGCGCATCGGCCTGCGCCTGCACAAGGTCAACGTGGTGTGGCCGCTGGAAGCCAGCAGCACGCGCGCCTTTGCCCAGGGGCTGCAGGAGATCCTGGTGGTGGAGGAGAAGCGCCAGGTCATCGAATACCAGATCAAGGAAGAGTTGTACAACTGGCGCGCCGATGTGCGGCCCGATGTCGTCGGCAAGTTCGACAGCGGCCCGGACGACAGCGACCACAGCGGCGGCGAATGGGCCCAGCCCAACCCGAGCGGCAACTGGCTGCTGCGTGCCAAGGCCGACCTGACGCCGGCCATCATCGCCAAGGCGATCGCCAAGCGCCTGAAAAAGCTCGGCGTGCCCGAAGACGTGTCCAAGCGCATGGACGCCCGCCTGGCCGTGATCGCCGCGGCCGAGGCGGCACAGGCCACCGTCACCGTCAACACCGGCGACCGCCAGCCCTGGTTCTGCAGCGGCTGCCCGCACAACACCAGCACGCGGGTGCCCGAGGGTTCACGCGCCCTGGCCGGCATCGGCTGCCACTTCATGGCGGTGTGGATGGACCGCTCCACCGTCACCTACTCGCAGATGGGTGGCGAAGGCGTGGCCTGGGTCGGCCAGGCGCCGTTCAGCAAGGACAAGCATGTGTTCGCCAACCTGGGCGACGGCACCTACTACCACTCGGGCCTGCTGGCCCTGCGCCAGAGCATCGCCGCCGGGGTGAACATCACCTACAAGATCCTGTTCAACGACGCCGTGGCCATGACCGGCGGCCAGCCCATCGACGGCACCTTGAAAGTGCCCGAGATGAGCCGCGAGGTGCATGCCGAAGGCGCGCGCCAGATCGTCATCGTGAGCGACGACCCCGAGAAGTGGCAGGGCGCCGCCGGCCTGGCGCCGGGCGTCACCATCCGTCACCGCCGCGAGCTGGACCTGGTGCAGCGCGAGCTGCGCGAGGTCGAAGGCTGCACCGTCATCATCTACGAGCAGACCTGCGCCACCGAGAAGCGCCGCCGCAGGAAGCGCGGCACGATGGTCGACCCGGCCAAACGCGTCGTCATCAACGAGCTGGTGTGCGAAGGCTGTGGCGACTGCTCGACCACCAGCAACTGCCTGTCGGTCGAGCCGGTCGAGACCGAGTTCGGCCGCAAGCGCCGCATCAACCAGAGCACCTGCAACAAGGACTATTCCTGCGCCGAAGGCTTCTGCCCCAGCTTCGTGACGGTGGAAGGCGGCCAGCTGAAGAAGCCGAAGAAGGAAAGCCGCCCCGACCCCTTCACCCTGGCCAGCGCCAGCGCCCTGCCCCACCCGCGTCTGCCGGACTGCGCCACACCCTGGGGCGTGATCGTGGCCGGCGTGGGCGGCACCGGTGTCATCACCATCGGCCAGCTGCTCGGCATGGCGGCACACATCGAGGGCAAGGGCGTGGTGACGCAGGATTCCGCCGGCCTGGCCCAGAAGGGCGGCGCCACCTGGAGCCATGTGCAGATCGCCAACACGCCCGAGGCCATCGCCACCACCAAGGTGGACATCGCCAAGGCCGACCTGGTGATCGCGTGTGACGCCATCGTGGCCGCCAACAAGTCGACCATGAGCCTGATGCGCGCCGGCACCCACGTGGCGCTCAACACCCACGGCACACCCACGGCCGCCTTCGTCAAGAACCCGGACTGGCAGGCGCCGGGTGCGGCGTGTGAAGACGCCATCGAGCGCATCGTCGGCGCCGCCACCCTGGGCCGCGTCGATGCCGAGGAGATCGCCGTGCAGCTGCTCGGCGACAGCATCTACACCAACCCCCTGATGCTGGGCTACGCCTGGCAGCGCGGCGCCCTGCCGCTCAGCCAGGCTGCGCTGATGCGCGCCATCGAGCTGAACGGCGTGCAGGTGGAGAACAACAAGGCCGCCTTTGAATGGGGCCGGCGTGCGGCGCACAACCTGGCCGAGGTGACGGCGCTGCTGAACGCCAAGACCGGCAACACCGGCGCCCAGGTGATCGAGTTCGTCAAGCGCCCCAGCCTGAAGGACCTCGTCGCCAAGCGCGTCGACTTCCTCACCGCTTATCAGGACGCCGCCTACGCCCAGACCTATGCCGCCTTCGTCGACAAGGTGAGCGCCGCCGAGGCGCCGCTGGGCAGCACCAGGCTGGCCGAAGCCGTGGCCCGCTACCTCTTCAAGCTCATGGCCTACAAGGACGAATACGAGGTGGCGCGCCTGCACACCGATCCGTCGTTCACGGCCAAGATAGAAGGCATGTTCGAGGGCGACTACAAGATCGTGCACCACCTCGCCCCGCCCATCCTGGGCAAGGTCGACAAGCAGGGCAAGCCCGTGAAGCAGGCCTTCGGGCCGTGGATGCGCAGCGGCTTCAGGCTGCTGGCGGCGATGAAGGGCCTGCGCGGCGGCGCGCTCGACGTCTTCGGCAAGACCGAGGAACGCCGCACCGAACGCGCCCTGATCGGCGAATACCGCGCCGCGATCGAGGAGGTGCTGGCCGGCCTGAGCGTGGACAAGCTCGCCCTGGCGGTCGAGATCGCACGGCTGCCGGAGGACATCCGCGGCTATGGCCATGTGAAGGCCAGGCATCTGGCCAAGGTGCGCGGGCGCTGGGGGGAGCTGTCGGAGCAGTGGCGCGCCGGCAGCGCTGGCAGCGCGCGCCGGGCCTGATCCGGGCCCGGGCCGCCCCCCGGCGGGTCGTGAACCACGTCACGACCCGGCGCCCTGGCGGTGACAGGCGGATCCATTCACCATCCATTCACCGATTTGCCGACTTCGGCCACCGCATCCGCGCGGACCACCCCCGCACAGCCGGGGATGACCCTGGCCTGTGTGAAGCCTCACGGACTAGCATGGTTTGAACCGCTTGCGCCACCGGGCGCGGCGCCCGCAGACCAGCCGACTATCCATTCATGAGCGCCGTCCTTCCAGAAGCCGCCACCGCGGGCCTGACGCCCGACGCCGCCCGCCTGCTGCAGGCGCTCACCCGGGCCGGCGTGATGCCCGCGGCCGAGCTGCTGGAGGTGCTGGGCAAGAGCCAGCCCACCCTGTCGCGCGTGCTGCGCGAGCTGGGCGGGCGGGTCGTCGCGCTGGGCGCGGCGCGGGCGCGGCGCTACGGCGTGCCGCAGAGCATCCTGGGCCTGCCGGCGCGCCGCCCGCTCACCTGGGTGGACGAGCACGGCGTCGCGCGGCCCTGGGGCGCGCTCACGCTGCTGGCGGGCGACCAGGTGCACGTCAGCGGCCCCGGTGTGGACGTCATCACGCGCGGCGCCCTGCCCTGGTTCCTGGCGCCGCTGCGCGTGGAAGGCCACCTGGGCCGCATCATCGCGGCCGAACTCGCGCCCCTGGGGCTGGACAGCCGGCCCGAGCGCTGGACCCTGGCCGAACAGCTCTACGCCGCCGCCCTGCTGCACGACGCCCCCGGCGCCCTGGTGCTGGGCGAGCTGCCCGGCTTCGCGCCGCCGCTGCTCACCACCGTGCTCGGCCCGGCCGCCGCCACGGCAGCGCCGGCCGCCCGGCCGGCCCTGCTGCCCGCGCTGCAGGCCGTGCCCACGCTGCCCGTGTCGGCCATCGCCAGCGTGGACGAGCTGCCGCCCGACGCGTGCCGCCTGCTGCCGGCCGCCCTGGCCCCGCTGCTGGCCGCCGCCAGCGCCGCCGCGCCACCGCTGCCGCTGCGCCGCCGCCAGGCCGACGTGGCCAGCCGCTGCGCCCTGTACGACCGCCTGGCCGACGAGAACACGCCGCCGGCCGCCGCACTGCCCGACGGCGCCTGCCTGCCCGGCGAGCAGCCCAAGTTCCTCTGCCGCCTGACTGACGGCGGCGCCGAGGTGGTCAAGTACAGCCCGCCGCTGGGCCCCATGGGCGGCGCCTGGGCCGAGCGCTGGAGCGACCTGCTGCACGCCGAGCTCACCGCCCTGGCCGTGCTGGGCCAGGCCGGCCTGCCGGTGGCCGAGGCCGAGCTGCTCATCTCGCCGCAACGCGTCTACCTCGTCACCCAGCGCGTCGACCGTCTGCCCGCCCCGCGCGTCGCGCCGGCCGGAGTCACCGAGGTTGCCGGTGCAGGCGTGGCCAGCCTGCCGCCCGGGCCGCGTGCCGCCGGGCGGCGCCACCTCGTCAGCCTGGCCACCGCGCACCGTGCCTTCGTGGCCGGCCCGCTGCGTGACGCCACCGGCAGCGCACGCGCCCTGGCCGAGCAGCGCCGCCTGTGCGCTGCCGACGCCCAGCGCATCAGCCTGCTGCAGGCCTATGCGCAGCTCGTCGGCCACGGCGCGCTGGCGCCCGCCAAGCTGGCGCTGGCGGTGGATGCCGGCGACGTCGCGCGCGGCCGCCTGGCGCTGGCTCCGCTCACCACGCTGCGCGCCGAGCGCTACACGCCCACGCTGCTGGGTGGCGAGCCACCGCTCACGCCGCTGCAGCCCGATGCCCGCGCCCTGCATTCGGCCGCCCGCCCCTGGGCCGAGCTGACCTGGCAGACCATGGCCGACAGCGACGAGTTCAGCCCCGCCTGGCGCGCGCTGGCCCGCGTGCAGGCGCAGCAGCTGCGCGCGCCGCACTGAGCCGGCCGGGCGGGCGGGCCGCTCACCTGGCCGGCTCGACCTTGCGGCACTGGTTCTGCTTCTCGAACCAGTACACGACGTTGCCGACCACGACGATGGAACCCGACACCACCGCCGTGGCGGCCGACACCGCGCCGAAGACGACCAGCATGGCGCCGCATTCCTCGCCACGGCAGTGGCCCATCACGGGCATCTGCTCGGCCTGCAGGATGAGCTGACGGCTGGTGATCTGGCAGTCCGGGTCGTAGACGCTGATCGCGCGCGGGGTGAACACGCAGCCCGCCAGCAGCGCGGACAGCAGCAGCGCCAGCAGCCCCGGCAGGAGCGGCAGGCGGCGGGACGGGCTCAGGTTCAGGCTCAGGGCGGCAAGGCGGGCACGAGGACACATGGCGGAGGGCGCCACGGGTCGACGCGGCATGGCAGGTTGGGCTGCCCCGACTCTAACGAGGCGCCGTGCGACCCGCCCGCCGTACCGTGCAGCACCGCTCCGCGGTGCTCAGCCGTTCGACCGGTCGTTGCGGCCCGCCTCGCAGGTGGGGTCGGGCACGTAGCCGCTGTCGCGCACCACGCCCGTCGGTTCGACGGTGACGACGAACCAGAAGCAGGCGTTGGTGAAGTAGCGGTAGCCCCACAGGCTGGCGCCACGCCAGATGCCACGCGTCTCGCTCGGGCGGCCGAGCTGCCAGTGCAGCTCGTCGATGGTCTCGCCGGGCTGGACACGGGCGAAATCCGCCTCGTTCAGCACCTGGCTGACACGCTGCACCTTGCCGGCGGCGTCCAGGTCGACCATCCAGGTGAACTTGCCGGCCGGGCCGGTGGCGTATTCCCAGCGCTGCTGGCCGGTGCGCTCGTATTTCGCGGTGGGCGGGCCGGCGCGCTGCAGCAGTTCGTCGACGCTGGTGCCGGCAGGCAGCGACTGCACGCCGGTGGCGGCGCAGCCGGCAACCAGGCTGGCCACCACGACGAGGCCGCCTAGCGCGACGGCCGTGCAGGGCGCGCCAACGCGCCGGGGGGGTGTGGATGCAGGGCGGGCCATGGTGGGGATCCTTGTCGTGCAGGGCGCAGGGCGGCGCGAGCGTCATGCTGCGCCTGGGCAAGCGACCTGCTGCCGATTTGACTGCAAGCGTGCCGCCCAGGTCGACAGCGAGCCTACCCACCGTGCCCGACCCACGCAGCTTGACCCAGCTCAAGAATGCCGCAGTGCAACAAGGCCGCGGCCGGTCTGCGCTGACAGAATCGATTTCAAGAAGGCAGCCCGATCATGCACACCCTCCCGCCCCTGGACAGCGCCGAACTCGGCGAACAGCTCACCCGGCCCGCGGCACTCGCCGGCCTGGCCCCCGCACCCGGCCAGGCACCGTCATCCGCGTCGGCGTCGGCGACCGCCCACGCGCACATCGTCGACTTCGACCCCGAACAGCGCCTGGCCACCTTCCTGGCACCGCTGGCCGGCCTGGCGTCGCTGCCCTGCGCGGTGGTGCACCCCTGCGACGCCGAGTCGCTGCGCGGCGCGCTCGACGCCCAGGCGGTCGGCCTGATCCACGCCGTGCTGGTCGCGCCGCTGGCCAGGCTGCGCGCCGTGGCCGCCGAACACGGCCTGGACCTGGCCGGCGCCACCCTGGTCGACGTGCCGCACAGCCACGCCGCGGCGCAGAAGGCCGTGGCCATGGCGGCGGCCGGCGAGGTCGGCGCCCTCATGAAGGGCAGCCTGCACACCGACGAGCTGATGCACGAGGTGGTCGCCTGTGCCCAGCTCCGCACCAAGCGGCGCATGTCGCACGTGT
The DNA here is from genome assembly GCA_046045865.1 of Pseudomonadota bacterium. GTDB lineage: Bacteria > Pseudomonadota > Gammaproteobacteria > Burkholderiales > Burkholderiaceae_C > Sphaerotilus. The sequence continues at coordinate 7,066 of JBJOKY010000072.1, forward strand.
TCCGCATCGACGCGCCGCTGCACGACCGCCCGCTGCTGCTCAGCGACGCGGCGCTCAACATCCGGCCCGGCCTGAACGAGAAGGTCGACATCGTCGCCAACGCCGTCGACGTCGCCCACGCCCTGGGCCTGGCGCGCCCGCGCGTGGCCATCCTGTCGGCGGTGGAGACGGTCAACGACAAGCTGGTCTCGACCCTGGACGCCGCGGCGCTGTGCAAGATGGCCGACCGCGGCCAGATCGCCGGCGCGCTGCTGGACGGTCCGCTGGCCTTCGACAACGCCGTGTCGCTGGAAGCCGCCGAACGCAAGGGCCTGCAGCGCAGCCAGGTGGCCGGGCGCGCCGACGTGCTGATCGTGCCCGACCTGGAGAGCGGCAACATGCTGGCCAAGCAGCTCGAATACATGGGCGGCGCGCAGTGCTGCGGCATCGTGCTGGGCGCCCGGGTGCCCATCGCGCTGACCAGCCGCAGCGACGGCGCGGTGGCCCGCCTGGCGTCCGCCGGCCTGGTGCGCTACCTGGCGCACTGGTACGAAAAGCACCGCCCTTGACCCGGTGATGTGCCGAGCGGCGTTGCCCGCACCGGCCGAACATCCTGCCGCCCGCCACCGTCCACCCCGCCTGACCCGCCCCTGCCCGGCCTTGCCCGGCCCGCACGGTGCCCATGTCTCAGCCCTGACCGATCATGTCGTCCACCCAAGACCTCTGCGTGCTGGCCGTCAACGCCGGCTCCGCCACCCTCAAGTTCGCGCTCTATCCGGTGCACGGCGTCACGGCGCGTGACGCGGCCGGCGGCGCCAGTGCCGACGCCGCCATCGCCAGCGGCAGCTACGACGGCCTGCAGCCGCGCAGCCCCGGCGACGCCGAACGTGCCATCCAGCTCGACTGGCGCGGCGCCGACGGCCAGCGCCACAGGTTCCAGCTGGCCTGCGCCAACCCGACCGACGCCGCCAACTCCACCGGTGTGGCCTCGCCCTTCGCCATCGCCCTGGCCCACCTGCCCTCGGTGCTGGCCCAGGCCCTGCCGGCGGGCGTGCAGGTGGCGGCCGTGGCGCACCGCATCGTGCACGGCGGCGGCAGGTTCAGCGACTCGGTGCTACTGGACGACGCCACCCTGGCGCAGCTGGAGGCCTACACCCCGCTCGCGCCGCTGCACCAGCCGCACAACCTGCACGGGGTGCGTGCCTTCCTGGCCACCACGGCACCTGGCCTGGCCGGCCTGCCGCAGATCGGCTGCTTCGACACCGGCTTCCACGCCACCCTGCCGCGCGAGGAGACCATGTTCGCCCTGCCGGCCGACGAGCCCGACCTGACCGGCGTGCAGCGCTACGGCTTCCACGGCCTGTCCTACCGCTGGCTGGCCGCCAGCCTGCCGTGCCTGGAGCCCGAACGCCACGCCGGGCGCTGGCTGTTGTGCCACCTGGGCAGCGGTGCGAGCCTGTGCGCCATCCAGGGCGGCCACAGCATCGCCACCACCATGGGTTTCTCGGCGCTGGACGGCCTGATGATGGGCACGCGCTGCGGCGCGCTCGACCCCGGCGTGCTGCTGCACCTGCTGCGCGCCGGCTGGAGCGCCGACCGCCTTGAAAAGCTGCTCTACAAGGACAGCGGCCTGGCCGGTGTCTCGGGCATCAGCGCCGACATGCGCACCCTGCGCGCCAGCAGCGACCCGCGCGCCGGGCGCGCCATCTCGCTGTTCACCCACCGCGTGCTGCGCGAGAGCGGCGCGCTGATCGCCTGCATGGGCGGGCTGGACGGCATCGTCTACACCGGCGGCATCGGTGAACACGACATCGAGATGCGCGCCGAGCTCAGCCAGGGCCTGGCCCACCTGGGCGTGCACATCGACGCCGAGCGCAACGCCGCAGCCACCGGCGACGCACCCACGGCCATCCACGACGAAGGCAGCCGCATCGCGGTGTGGGTCATCCCGACCGACGAAGGCCGCGTCGCCGCGGGCGACGCCGCCGCCTGGCTGCTGCGCCAGGCGCAGGGCTGAGTTGGCTACCTGGAGCGGGCTGTGGAGCGGGCAGGCCGGCCGATACACTGCCGCCCCCTGACCGCCTGACACCGGAGGCCCACCGTGGGCGAAGCCAAGCACCGAGGGCCGCGCGCGGCCCGCATCGCACTAGCCCAGGCCCGGCAGGCCGAACTTGCCCCCGCGGCGCAGCCGGACGCGAGCCTCGCCCAGCCCGCACCGCCCGCCATCCGCTGCAGCAGCTGCCAGGCCGAGGTCGGCAGCGTCGACCAGATGGACGTGGGCGCGCTCAGGGGTGTCGAGCTGGCCTACCGCGGCCACTGCACGCCCTGCGACCTGGACACCTGGGCCGTGCGCGGCGAGGCCGCCGCGGTGCGCGCCTTCTACGCCGCGCTGGAAAAGGCCGCCGGCACGCCGGTGCAGCTCGGTACCGTCAAGGCCGGCCCGGCGCACTGAGCCCGCGCCAGCGCCGCAGCCGCGCCGCCAGCGCCCAGCGCCGCACGGCGATGCCCGTGCCCCAGATCACCAGCCCGGCGCCCAGGATGTCGCTGGCGAAATGCCCGCCCTGCACCATGCGCACCAGGCCCACGCCCAGGCCGGCCAGCAGGCCGGCGAGCAGCCAGCGTCGGCGCCTGCGCGGCGCGGCCAGCAGGCCCACGCCCAGCAGCACGTAGCCCGTGGCGGCGTGGCCGCTCACGAACGAGCAGTTGGTGGGGCATTGCCGGCTGGGCTGCCACCAGGGCTGGAAGACCCGGGCGCCACCGAACTCGCCCACCTGCTCGGGCCGCGGGCGGCCCCAGCCTTCCTTGAGCACCACGTTCACCGCCAGCCACAGGCCCAGCACCAGCACGGCCAGCAGCACCAGCAGGCGGCGGCGCCAGCGCCGCTGCGCCGGACCGGGCACCCAGCCGCCGTGGCGGCGGCGTTGCAGCGCCGGCCAGACCCAGGCCAGCAGGCCCAGCAGCAGGCCCGCCCGCCCCAGCCAGGGCACGACCTGGTAGACCGCCAGCACGAGCGCTTGCCTGGCAGCGCTGAAACCGGCCGGGCCGGCGCCGGCTGCCTGCTCGAAGAACAGCGCCGCCAGCCACAGGTCGGCCGCCGGCCAGGCGCCGAACACGCCGCCGACCAGCGCCAGCGCGGCCAGCCACAGGCGCAGTTCACGCGTGCGGGCGTTGCGCGGCAGCGGGTTCATGCCGGCGTCGCCGCCCGGGCGCAGGCGGGCGTGCCAAGGCACAGATGGATGTCCATGTGCAGGCCGGTGCGACGCCGGCACAGGCCGGTCACGGCTGGCGCGCCGAGGCCGCGGGTGGCAGGCGCGCGGTCCACAGCATGAGCTTGAGCACCCGCCCCGGCGCGGTCTGCACCTCGGCCACCTGCAGCAGCTGCACGTCGGCCAGGCGCCGGCGCATCTGGTCGGGCAGGCCTTCGGCCTCGCTCAGCACCAGCAGGGGTTCGGCCGCCTCGGCAGAACCCGCGGCCATGGCAGCACCGCCGGGCCGGCCGGCGCCGGGGCGGGCGCGGTCGTAGGGGATGGTGAGCTGGTAGTGGTCGCGCGGCGGGCCGGGTTCGCGCCAGGCGGCCCAGTCGACGTCGGCATCGCGCCACAGCCAGGCACCGTGGGCGATGACGGTGCGGTTCACGCCCAGCACGCGCCAGCCTGGGTGGGCGGCCAGCTGGGGCTGCAGCCGGGCATAGGCCTCGGGCCAGCCGCGCATGCGGATGTAGAGATCCAGCCGCGCCGGCCAGGGCCGGCCCAGCGCGTGGGCGATGCTGGGCGCGGCGGCGGCGAACAGCGTCAGCCCCAGGCTGAGCGCCATGCCGGCCACGGCCAGGCGGCGGCGCCGCGCGGCCGCCGCCGCCGAGCCGGCCGACACCAGGTGCAGCGCCAGCCAGATGCACAGCAGCGGCACGACCGGTGCCGTCCAGTTCATCTGCGCGCGTGCGTTGATGGCCTGGGCCGCACCCAGGCCCAGCAGCGGCAGCGCCAGCCACAGCAGGTGGCGGCGCGCGCCGGCCAGGGCGGCAGCCAGCGTCGGCGCAGGGGACCCGGTGGCGGCGACGCCCGGCGCGGGCTCGTCGGCAGCAGCGCCACCGGCGCGGCCCGCCGTCGGCGTGGCTCCACTGGCCTGCTCGACCAGGCTGCGCGCCAGGGCAGCCAAGCCACCCTGGCGCAGCAGCCCGGCCATGCGACCCAGCCAGGCGGCCGCGATGACGCCCAGCCACGCCGCCAGCACCGGGCCGATCAGCAGCAGCTGGCCGCCGATGAATTCGCTCAGCGAGGCGCCGGCGCCCAGGTCGTCGTCGCGCCGCGCCGCGGCCGTGATGTCGGCCGTGTGGTGCCAGGTCGGCCAGCCCCAGGCGGCGTTCCAGGCCAGGTGCGGCAGGCATACCAGCAGGGCCACGCCGATGGCCAGCGCCAGGCCGGGCAGGCAGCGCAGCCGGCGCACGCGCCGCTGCGGCGCACCGCCCAGGACGCCGGACGCCTCGCCGCCCGGCAGGGCGGTGGCCATGAAGGCGCTCGGGCCGGCGTGGGCGCGCGCACCGCGCGTGTCTTCCTCGTGCAGGCGCACGGCGCGGGAGCGGCGCAGCTGCAGCCGCGCCAGCCAGGCCAGCACCGCCGCGCTGGGCAGCCAGGCCGCCAGGGTGTACTTGGACAGCAGGCCCACGCCCAGCACCACGCCCAGCAGCAGCCAGGCCGACAAGCGCCCGCTGCGCAGCGCACGCCACAGCAGCCAGCTGGCCAGCGTCCAGCACAGCAGCAGCGGCGCGTCGGTGGTCACGGCCATGCCCAGCAGGCCGGCCACCGGCGTGGTGGTGAACAGCAGCGCGGCCCAGAAGCCGGCGCGTTCGGGCAGGTCGGCGCCGGCCTGTCCGCCGGGCAGCGCCAGGGGTGTGCCGGCGCGTTCGCCATCGTGCAGGGTGCTGAGCACGAGGTCGCGGGTGAACAGGTAGACCAGCACGGCCACGAGCAGCCAGCACGCCATGGCCAGCGCCTTCACACCCAGCACGGTGTGGCCGAACAGCGCGGTGGAGGCGGCGATCAGCGCCGCGATCACCGGCGGCTTGGAGTAGTAGCCCCAGTGCAGGTCGCGCGACCAGTGCCAGTACTGCGCCTCGTCGAGCTGCAGGCCCACGCCCGAGGCCAGCATCAGCGCGGCGCGCAGCGCGCCCAGCCCGGCCAGCACGAGCAGCAGGACGATCAGCCAGCGCCGCGTGGCGGCAGCAGGGCCTTGCGCCGCCGGGGTGGGACGTGCGGCCGGGCGGACGGTGGTCGGGGCGGTGGTCGTCACGGCGTGGAAGGCTCGGTTCGGTCAGGGCGGGCGGGCGGAGGGCTCGGCGGGACAGAGGGCGGCGCTCAGGGCCCGTCGGGCGCCGGCTGTTCGTCCAGCCAGAGCAGCAGGCCGTAGCCGCGCGCCTGGTGCAGCAGGCGCCAGCGTTCGGGACGTTCGGCGGGCAGGCGGTCCAGCCGCACCAGGGCGAGTTCACCCCTGCGCGGCGCGCGCGGCGGCGTGGGCTGACCCAGGTAGAAGGCGAAGCTGGGCTGGTGCATGCGCCATTGCACGACGCCAGGCGGGTGCACGCCGGCTGCGGCGGGTGGCTGCTGCGCCAGCCAGGCGCGCGCCTGCAGCGCGGCCGCCCTGACCGGCGCCTGCAGGCGCTCGCCCCACCAGGGCAGCACCAGCCAGGCGCAGGCCAGCGCGGTAACGACACCGGCCAGCGCCGCGCGGGTCGACGGCGTCAGGCGCAGCGTGGCGACCTGGCGCGCCGGCCAGAAGCCGGCCGCCAGCACCAGCAGTGCCGCCAGGCCCAGGCCGAGCCACAGTTCCTGCGTCAGGGCGGCCGGATCGGCCGGCGCGCCCAGCAGCGTGCGGTACAGCGCGTCCGCCTGCCCGGCGGCGATGCCCGGCAGATAGAGCGGCAGCAGCGCGGCCAGCGCCAGCAGGCCGACCATGGACGCCACCAGCACGGGCAGCATGAAGGCCTGGGGCTTGACGTCCGGGCGGTTGCCGCGGTCGGCCTTGCCGGCCGTGCCCGAGCCGGCGCCGTTGGTCTTGCCACCGGCGCCGGCGGGGGCCACCCCGGCCAGCCTGAGCTTCGCGCGCGGCAGGACGTCGTCCAGATCGGCCAGCCAGCGCGCCGCCAGCAGCACCACCGGGGAAAAGCCGTAGAGCAGGTAGTGCGGCAGCTTGGTGCCCGAGAAGCTGAAGAACACGAGCACGAACAGCGCCCACAGCAGCAGATAGCGCGGCAGCGCCTCGGCCCACAGCCTGCCCGGGCGCCACACCATGGGCCCCAGCAGCGCCGACCAGGGCAGCAGCAGCAGCGGCAGCACGACGATGTAGTAGGCCAGGCCGCCGCCATGGCCTTCCAGCGCGCCGCCATAGCGCGCCAGGTTGTGCTTGATGAAGAAGCCGTCGATGAAGGCCTGGCCGTGGCGCATCAGCGCGTAGCCGTACCAGGGCGCGGCCACGGCGACCACGATGGCCCAGGCCCAGGGGTCGCGCAGCGCCGCGCCGAGCAGGCGCCACTGCTTCGCGAACAGGCACCACAACATCAGCGCGGCGCCCGGCACCAGCAGCGCCACCGGGCCCTTGGCGAGCAGGCCCAGGCCTATCCACAGCGCGGCGCGGCGCAGCAGGCGCGCCGCCAGCAGCGGCGAACCGGCGGCGTTGACGAAGAGCTTGACGATGGCCGCCTCGCCGCTGGGTGCGCGGCCCAGGCTGCGCGCGAGCTTGTGCACCACCGGCGAGGGCTCGGGCGTGCTGACCTTCAGCTCGGCCCAGCGCCACAGGTCGAGCGTGGCCAGGGTGAGCAGCAGGTTGAGCAGGGCGTCGGCGGTGGCGGCGCGGCCGATCAGCATCACCCCCAGGCTGGACGCCAGCAGCGTGCCGGCCAGCACCGCCGCACGCATGCCCCAGCGCGGCCGGGCAAACAGCGCCAGCGCCAGCGCCCAGGCCCAGGTGCACAGGGCCGAGGGCAGGCGCAGGGCGAACTCGCTGTTGCCCAGCACGGCCGCACTGCCGGCCTGCAGCCAGTAGACGAGGATGGGCTTGTCGAAACGGTCCGCGCCGTTCAGCGTGGTGTGGCCCCAGTCGCCGCTGGCGACCATCTCGCGGCTGGCTTCGGAAAACGCGCCTTCGTCGACATCGAACAGAGGCGCACGCCCCAGGCCCAGCGTGCACAGCAGCAGCAGGGCCGCCGCCCAGAGCCGGAACAGGCGCCGGTCGTCCGGCGGCACCGGGCCGCCGGCGACCACGCGGCGCAGGGCCGCGGGTGCTGCTGGCTCAGGCTTGCTCATGGGTGGCAGGCGCGCTGGCAACCCGGCTGGCGGGCAGCTGCATCGCCCCGCCCGGCTGGGCCGGCATACCGCCGCTGGCCCAAACCGACGCCGGGGCCTGTGCGCTGGTGGCCGCAGGCGCGCCCGCGACCAGCTCCTGGCGCACGTGATAGGGCTGGGCGTAGCGCCCGCCGTAGTAGATGCGGATGAGCAGCTCGGCCAGCACGCCGGTGGTGAGGAACTGCAGGCTGCTCATCATGCACAGCATGCCCAGCGTCAGCAGCGGGCGGGTGCCGATGTCCTGGCCCAGCAGCTTGAGCACGCCCAGGTAGGCCAGGATGGCCGTGCCCGCGCCGCCCACCATCAGCCCCAGCACGCCGAAGAAGTGGCCCGGCCGGGCGGCGAAACGCTGGAAGAAGCTCACCGCCAGCAGGTCGACCAGCACGCGGAAGGTGCGCGAGATGCCGTATTTGCTCGCCCCCGCGGTGCGCGCGTGGTGGCGCACCGGCATCTCGGCCATGCGCGCCGGCGAGGTGACGGTGGACAGCCAGGCCGGGATGAAGCGGTGCATCTCGCCGTACAGCCGCACCTGG
>JBJOKY010000354.1:0-4855 GCA_046045865.1 Pseudomonadota bacterium
CGCGGTGGCCGCCGGACTCGAACTTGAGCGCCTCGTAGACCGCGTCGCCGGCCACGCGCAGCACCACTTCCTTGTAGCCGCCCAGGTCGCTGTCGCTGGCCGACAGGATCTCGGTCTGCCAGCCCTGGCGCTCGGCGTGGCGCAGGTACATGCGCAGCAGGTCGGCGGCGAACAGGGCCGATTCGTCGCCGCCGGTGCCGGCGCGGATCTCGACGAAGGCATTGCGGTCGTCGTCGGCGTCGCGCGGCAGCAGGGCGGCCTGCAGTTCACCTTCGAGCCGGGCCAGCTCGACGTCGGTGCGGGCGATCTCGTCGCGCGCGTAGCGGCCGAGCTCCTCGTCGCCGTCGGCGTCGGCCAGCATCAGCTGGGCCTCGGCGCGGTCGCGCTCGCGCTGCTCGAAGCGCTGCCAGCGCTGCACCAGGGCCGCGACGCGCGCGTGTTCACGCGTCAGGCTGCGCAGGCGCGTGAGGTCGGCGGCGACCTGGGGGTCGGCCAGGGCGGCGTCGATCTCGGCCAGACGCAGGTCCTGGCGGGCAAGCTGGCTGCGCAGAAATGGGCTCATGGAGGAGGGGAGGGAAAACGATGGGCCGATCGGTCAGGTCCGGTCCGGCGAGGGCCGGCCGGTCATCAGGCCCGAAGTGGCGGAGGGATCCGCCCGGGCCGCTGCCGCGTCGCTAGGCCCGGCGCCGTTGGGCGGGGACGACGGACTCGGTCGCGGAGGCGCCGCGCTCCTGGCGCTGCTCGCCGCGCAGGAACAGGCGCGACACCGCATCGGCCATCGCGGCGCGCTGCACCGGATCGGCGTTGTGCAGCTCGGCCAGGGCGCCGTGCATGAGCTTCTGTGTCAGGCCACGCGCCAGGGCTTCCAGGGCGTCGTCCACCGAGCCACCCTTGGCGAGCAGCTTGCGGGCCCGCGCAATCTCGCTGCCGCGCCAGGCTTCGGCCTGGTTCTGCAGCGCCTGGATGAGCGGCACGGCGCTGCGCTGCTCCAGCCAGTGCACGAAGTTCTGCACGCCGGCGTCGATGATGGCCTCGGCCTGGGCGACGGCGGCCTGGCGCTTCTCGCCGGCGGTCTGCACCAGGGCCGACAGGTCGTCGACGGTGTAGAGATACACGTCGTCGAGCTGGGCGACCTCGGGTTCGATGTCGCGCGGCACGGCCAGGTCGACCATGAAGATGGGCCGGCGCTTGCGCGCCTTCAGCGCGCGTTCCACCGCGCCCAGGCCGATCAGCGGCAGGCTGCTGGCGGTGCAGGAAATGACGGCGTCGAATTCGTGCAGCCGCGCCGGCAGGTCGGACAGCCGCATGGCCTCGGCGCCGAAGTGGGTGGCGAGCTTCTCGCCGCGCTCCAGCGTGCGGTTGGCGATGGCGATGTGGCGCGGGCCCTTGGCCGCGAAGTGGGTGGCGGCCAGTTCGATCATCTCGCCCGCGCCGACGAAGAGGATGCGGATCTTCTTCAGGTCCTCGAACAGCTGGCCAGCCAGGCGCACCGCAGCGGCGGCCATGCTGATGGAATGTGCGCCGATCTCGGTCGAGGTGCGCACTTCCTTGGCGACCGAGAAGCTGCGCTGGAAGAGCTGGTGCAGGGTGGTGCCCAGGGTGCCGGCGGCATCCGCCTCGCGCACCGCCTGTTTCATCTGGCCCAGTATCTGCGCCTCGCCCAGCACCATCGAATCGAGGCCCGAGGCGACGCGGAAGGCGTGGCGCGCCGCCTGGTGCTGCTCCAGCACGTGGGTGTGGGCGAGCAGCTGCTCGGTGCTCACGCCACCCTGGCGCGCCAGCCAGTCCAGCGTGGGTGTCACCAGGCCTTGGCTGCGCTGGCCGCCGGGCACGGCCACGTACAGCTCGGTGCGGTTGCAGGTGGACAACAGCGCCACCTCGGGCTCGACCCGGCTGAAGGCGCCGCGCAGGCCCTGCAGCGTGGGCGACAGCTGGTCGAGCGTGAACGCGAAACGGCCGCGCAGGTCGACCGGCGCGGAGTGATGGTTCAGGCTCAGGGCAAACACCGTCATGGTCGAATTGTAAGATTGCACCCGGTTGTGGAGGCTGGACGACGCCGAGTCTGCGCGGTCGATTTTGTCGCGCGACGTTTCAGCCACAGTTCAATCACCCTCAATACAGCGATCGACCGCAGCCCAGCACGGGCCAGCCGCGGCGCCGCGCACAACCCGGAACGGGCATGGACTTCCTTGGCGCCATCTGGCATCTGCTCAATTTCTTCGCACCGGCCGTGGTGGTTGGCGCGCTGGCTGCGGCGCTGGCCAAAGTGTTCTGGCTACGCGAGTTCCGTGGCTTGACCTGGCTCAAGCTGGCGTTGCGCGCCGTGATCGCCTGCGTCCTTGCCCTGCTGCTCGGACTGCTGCTGGACGGCCGCGACGGCCGCATGTCCACCTACCTGGCCATGGTGCTGGCCTGCTCGGCCACGCTGTGGTGGAGCTTGTGGCGGGTGCGCTGAACAGGCACTGATGCGCGGCCGCCAGGTGGCGGTGAGCGCCGGTTGCGACCTGTTGCGCCCGGTCGATCAGACGTCGAGGGCGACGCCTTCGTGAACCACCAGTGCGCCGCGGCTGCACAGCTCGTCGAACAGCATCAGCCCGAAGTCGAGCTGCGCTCCCGCGGCGCCGCAGTGCTGCTGGCAGCGGCCCAGCAGCGGGGTGTCGGCCAGCCAGCGGCGCAACTCGTGCAGCGGCTGTGCGCCCAGTTCCATCAGGTGGTACTTGACCAGCACCTTGGCGGCGTGGCGGGCGTGTGCGGCCGGGTTGGCCTCGTGCGCGGCCAGGCGGGCCCGGGCGCGTCGCAGGGCATCGTCCACCTCGCTGAAGCGGGCGCCGTGGCCAGGGAGCACCTCGCGCACCGGCAGGCGGGCGATCAGATCCAGCGTCGCGCGCACGTCGGCAAAGCCGGCCTGGCCGTCGAGCTCGGGAAACACCACGCCGAAGCCGTCACGCCACAAGGCGTCGCCCGCGATCAGCGTGCCCGTGCCGGCGTCGAAGAAGATCAGCGCATGGCTGTCGTGGCCCGGTGCGGCCAGTGCCTCGAAACGCCAGCCACCGCAGCTCACCACCTCGCCGGGCCTGACCACACCATCGACGCGGAAACGCTCGCACACCTGGCCGGTGGGGCGGTAGGTCAGTGCGTCGTCGTCCCAGCTGCGGGCGGCGTCGGCCAGGCCGGGGGGCACGTGCACCTGCAGGGCGGGCCAGCGTGCCTGCAGCGCGGCGTTGCCGCCGCAGTGGTCGGAGTGCAGGTGGGTGTTGACCAGCCGGTCGAGCGGCACATCGCCCAGGGCGTGCCCGACCAGCGCCAGCGTCTGTGGTGCATGGCGGGTGTGGGCGCTGTCGAACAGCACGGTGCCGTCCGGCCCGTGCAGCAGCACGTTGTTGGACGACAGCCAGCCGCGCTCGAGCAGCGTCAGGCTTGGCGGGTGCGTGGTGGATGACGTCGTGAGCATGGCCGCACTGTAACCAGCCGTGCGATCAGGGATGGGCACCTGCCGAGCTGCCGATGCCGGGCCTGGCTTGTGGTCTGCTGTGCCTGAGCCGGTGCTGTGGGGGCGACCGCGCCCAGCCGGCCCGTGATCGCCGCGCCACCCACGGGCACCGCGGTGAGCGTGAAGTGTCTGGGCAACAGCGGCATCGCTACCGCCAGCGGCGTCACCTTGGCCGACGGTCGCCACAGCGTGGCGCTGCGCTTTGAGCCATAGGACAACACCGCCTCCACCGCACCACTCACGGCCACCAGCATCCTGGCCATCGATGCCGCCAGCCTCGTGCGCACATTCCCCCGCCGCAGCGAGGTGCTGTCGACCAATGGCGCCTGCCGCTAGCGCGGTGCCAACGGGCTGGACGACGATGTCGTGGCGCAGTCCGGTGTGCTGGTCGGGCGCATGAGCGTGGGCGCTCCTGGCGCCTTTCGCTTTGTCATGGCCCTGCCGGCGCAGGCTCTCTGCCAGGCCGATCTGGCCGCTACCTGGAACTCGCTGTCGTGGATGAACGCCGGCACCGGACTGGCACCGGCATACCAGGTCGAGGCCGGGACGGCCAGCTTCAGCGCCAGCGGTGTGGTCAGCGCAGCGAGCTGCTTCAACGACAGCCCGCTGCTGCCGCTGGCCGGCTGCACGCCAGTCACCGGCATCCTGCCCAGCCTGCACGTGAACAAGGCCGGCGGCGGCGATAGTCACGCCGGCCGACAGCCGTCCGGAGGCGCTCCAGATCAACACGGCCCGCAGCGGTTACACCCAGCGCAACGCCAACCTCGTGGCCGTGGGCAACTTGCTCGACGTGCGCGAATTCGTCGCCCTGGGCCTGCGTGGCACCGGTGTCACGCCGGTCTACCAGCCGGGCTTCATCGCGCCGTTCACGGGGGCGGCCCAGTTCATCCTGTCGGTGGCCCAGTGACGGACAGAGGTCCTGCCGGCCATCATGCGATGCTGCTGCCCGGTCGCGCCGTCTCGTCAGCTCACCACCACCTCGCCCCGCAGCGAATGCGGCAGCGCGCTGGTGATGCTGACGTCGATCATCTGGCCCACCAGCCGCGCCGCGTTGGGGCCGCCGCTGAAGTTGACGATGCGGTTGCATTCGGTGCGGCCCATCAGCTCGTTCGGGTCTTTCCGGCTCGGGCCTTCGACCAGGATGGTCTGGCGCGTGCCGACACGGCTGGCGCTGATGGCGCGCACGTTTTCTTCAATACGGGCCTGCAGCTGCTGCAGGCGCTTCAACTTCAGCTCCTGCGGCGTGTCATCGTGCAGAGCGGCGGCGGGGGTGCCGGGGCGCGGGCTGAAGACGAAGCTGAAGCTGGCGTCGAAGCCGACGTCGTCGATGAGCTTCATCATCTTGTTGAAATCGTCCTCGGTCTC
>JBJOKY010000073.1:0-14776 GCA_046045865.1 Pseudomonadota bacterium
GCGGCGCAGCTGCAGACCCTGGCCGCGGTGCTGGAGGACCGCGCGCCCGACCTGGACCTGCTCGTGGTCGACGAGCTGCAGGACTTCATGCCCGACTGGATCGGCCTGCTCACCCGGCGGCTGCGCGCCGCCGGCCGGCTGGTGCTGCTCGACGACCCGGGCCAGAGCCTGTACCCCGACCGCGAGGAGATCGAGGTCGAGGGCGCCGTCGTCATCACCAGCGACGACAACCACCGCAGCCCGCGCCGCATCGTCGAGACCATCAACCTGCTCGGCCTGGGCGACCGGCCGGTGCAGGCGTGCAGCCCCTACCTGGGCCAGGCGCCGGACGTCCTGGGCTACGACGCGCAGGCACCCGACCGCCGCGCCGACAGCCTGGTCAGCCGCACCGCCCAGGCGGTGCAGCGCTGCCTGGACCAGGGCTTCGCGCTGCACGACATCGCCGTGCTGAGCTGGCGCGGCCGCGAGCAGGCGCAGTTGCTGAAGCTGGAGCGGCTGGGGGCGTGGCCGCTGGCACGCTACACCGGCCGCTACGACGCCGCCGGCGAGCCGGTCTGGACGCCCGGCGCCCTGCGCGTGGAGACCATCCGGCGCTTCAAGGGCCAGTCTGCCCCTGCGGTGGTGCTCAGCGAGGTGGATGTCGACACCCTGACGCCGCTGGCCCGCCGCCTGCTGTTCGTCGGCATGACGCGTGCGCAGATGCACCTGGCGCTGGTCATGAGCGAAACCGGGCAGGAGGCGCTGCGGCGCTTGCTCTGAGCGGGCGGGCGCTGCTGCGGCAAGCCCTTGTCTGGCAACGCTTTTTTGTTGGTAGGCCGTGCTGGGCTTGAACCAGCGACCAACGGATTATGAGTCCGCTGCTCTAACCAACTGAGCTAACGGCCCCCGGCTGGATGGGCGCGGATTGTAGGCGGCGAATGGGCCTCTCAGCCCTTCTGGCTCAGCGCGTTGCTGACCAGGCGCGAGGTGATGTCCACGATCTGGATCATGCGGTCGTAGGGCATGCGGGTCGGGCCGATCACGCCCAGGGTGCCGACCACCTGACCGTCGACCTCGTAGGGCGCCGAGACGACCGAGAGCTCCTCGATCGGCACCACGCCGCTTTCGCCGCCGATGTAGATGCGCACGCCCTCGGCGCGGGTGGAGCCGTCGAGCAGGCGCATGAGCGCGGTCTTCTGCTCGAACAGGTCGAACATCTTGCGCAGCGAGGTCATGTCGCTGCCGAAATCGCGCACCTCCAGCAGCTTGCGTTCACCCGAGACCACCACCTGCTCGGCCTGGGCCACGGCCTCGCTGCCCAGCTGCACTGCCGCCTGCATCAGGGCGGCGATCTCGTCGCGCAGGGCATCCACCTCGCCCAGCAGGCGCTCGCGCACGGCTTCCAGGGTGAGACCGGCGTAGTGCATGTTGAGATAGTTGGTGGCCTCGACGAGCTGGGCCTGGGTGTAGTCCTGCGCGGTGTAGAGCACGCGGTTCTGCACGTCGCCGTCGGCCGCCACCAGGATGAGCAGCACGCGCCGTTCGCCCAGGCGCAGGAATTCCATGTGCCTGAACACGCTGGTCTTGCGCGGCGCGGTGATCACGCCCACGAAGTTGGACAGGCTGGACAGCATCTGCGCCGCGTGCGCGATGACGCGCTGCGGCTGGTCGGGCTGGAGCTGGTCGCGCAGCGGCAGGGGGTGGTCGAGCAGCAGGTCGGCGCAGCTGCCGTCGGGCGCCTCGCCGCCCATGATGTACTGGCCATGCTGGCCGCCGTGGCGCGCCGTGATCATGGTGTCGACGAACAGGCGGTAGCCGCGCGCCGTGGGCACGCGCCCGGCCGAGGTGTGCGGGCTGGCGATGAGGCCGAGATCCTCCAGATCCGCCATGACGTTGCGGATGGTCGCGGCCGAAAGCTCCAGACCCGAGGTCTTGGACAGCGTGCGCGAGCCCACGGGTTGCCCGTCGGCGATGTAGCGCTCGACCAGGGTCTTGAGCAGCAACTTGGCGCGGTCGTCCAGCATGTTGTTGCAGATTGTAGGTGGCGGGCCTGGACGGTCGATCGGGGGGTACGGGACACCGGCGCGTCACAGGTGCTGTGGTGTAATTTATCGATGCAAAGCCGCTTTTGCCATGTCGCGCTCGTAGGCAAATACCAGGCCCGCGGCATGCGGCCGATGCTGGAGGAGATCGCCCACTTCCTGACCCGGCGCGGGCTGGAAGTGTCGATAGAAGGCGACACCTCGCTCAACACCGGGCTGGCCGACTATCCGGCGCTGACGGTGGACGAGATCGGCACGCAGTGCGACCTGGCCATCGTGGTGGGTGGCGACGGCACGATGCTGGGCATCGCGCGCCAGCTGGCGCGTTACGGCGTGCCGGTGGTGGGCGTGAACCAGGGCCGGCTGGGCTTCATCACCGACATCTCGGTCAAGAGCATGCACGACGCGCTGCGCGCCATGCTGGCCGGCGACTACGAGGAAGACCAGCGCTCCATGCTCGAAGGCCGGGTCGAGCGCGACGGCCGCGTCATCTTCGGCGCGCTGGCGATGAACGACGTGGTGGTGCGCAGCGGCGCGGCCGGCATGGTCGAGCTGCGCGTCGAGGTCGACGGCCAGTTCGTCGCCAACTTCCGTGCCGACGGCCTGATCCTGGCCACGCCGACGGGCTCGACCGCCTACGCGCTGTCGGCCGGCGGGCCGCTGCTGCACCCGGGCATCGCCGGCTGGGTGCTGGTGCCGATCGCGCCGCACATGCTGTCCAACCGCTCCATCCTGCTGCCCGACAGCGGCCGGGTCGACATCTCCATCGTCACCGGGCGCGAGCCCAGCGCCAACTTCGACATGCAGTCCATCGCCAGCCTGATCCCGGGCGACTGCATCAGCGTGCGGCGCTCGGCACACCGCGTGCGTTTCCTGCACCCGCGCGGCTGGAGCTACTACGCCACACTGCGCCGCAAGCTGCACTGGAACGAGGGCCTGACCGACGTGGGCGACCACGGCGCGGGCCGCGACGGCAGCGGCCCGACCATCATCGGCGAGCTGAACTGAGATGCTGCGCCGCCTGGCCCTGCGGGACTTCGTCATCGTGCGCGAGCTCGACGTCGAGTTCGCCGACGGCTTCTGCGTGCTGACCGGCGAGACCGGCGCGGGCAAGTCCATCCTGATCGACGCGCTGCAGCTGGTGCTGGGCGGGCGTGCCGATGCCGGCCTGGTGCGCGAGGGCGCGCCGCGCACCGAGGTGAGCGCCGAGTTCGACCTCGGCCCGGCGGTGGCGGCCTGGCTGGCCGAGGCTGGCTACGAGGCCGACGATGCCGTGCTGCTGCTGCGCCGCACGCTCGACGCCCAGGGCCGCAGCCGCGCCTGGATCAACGGCAGCCCGGCCACGGCCACGCAGCTCAAGGAGCTGGGCGAGTCGCTGGTCGACATCCACGGCCAGCACGCCTGGCAGGGCCTGACCCGGCCGGCCTCGGTGCGCCAGCTGCTGGACGACCACGCCGGTCTGGACACCCGTCCGCTGCTGGCCGCCTGGACGCAGTGGCGTGCCGCCGTGGCCGAGCTCGACGCCGCGCGCAGCCGCAGCGCCGACATCGAGCAGGAACGCGAGCGCCTGGCCTGGCAGCTGGCCGAGCTGGACAAGCTCGCCCCCGGCGAGCACGAGTGGGACGAGCTCAACGGCGAACACCAGCGCCTGGCGCACGCCCAGTCCATCATCGACGCGGTGCAGCGCGCCCAGCTCGCCCTGGCGGACGGAGAACCCAGCGCCAGCGGCCTGACCGACGCGGCCGTGAGCGCGCTCGACCCGGTGGCCGGCTACGACCCCGTGCTGGCCGACGCCCTGGCCGTGCTGCAGGCCGCCCAGGCCCAGCTCGGCGACGCCGCGCACAGCCTGGGCGCAGCGCTGCGCCGCACCGAACTCGATCCGCAGCGCCTGGCCGAGCTGGACGAGCGCCTGTCCACCTGGGTCAGCCTGGCACGGCGCTTCCGCCGCCAGCCGGCCGAGCTGCCGGCCCTGCTGCTGCAGTGGCGCGAACAGCTGCGCGCGCTGGATGCCGCCACCGATCTGGACGCCCTGCTGGCCGCCGCCGAGTCCGGCCGCAGGCGCTGGCTGACCCTGGCCCAGCAGGCCACGGCGCAGCGCAGCCGCGCCGCGCCCAGGCTGTCCGCCGTGGTGACCGAGGCCATGCAGGCGCTGGGCATGGCCGGCGGACGTTTCGAGGTGGCGCTGCTGCCGCTGGACGAGCCGCAGGCGCATGGCCAGGAAAGCATCGAGCTGCGCGTGGCCGGCCACGCCGGTGCCACGCCGCGGGCGCTGGCCAAGGTGGCGTCGGGCGGCGAACTGTCGCGCATCGCGCTGGCCATCGCCGTCACCACCAGTGCACCCGAACTCGGCCTGGTCGCGCCGCGGCTGAACGCGGCCCCGGCCGCCGCCGCCGACCCGCCCGCCGCGGCCAGCGCGGCCGGCACCCTCATCTTCGACGAGGTCGACGCCGGCATAGGCGGCGCCGTGGCCATCACCGTGGGCCGGCTCATGCAGCGCCTGGGTGCGGCGCGCCAGGTGCTGGCCGTCACCCACCTGGCCCAGGTCGCCGCCTGCGCGGACCAGCACTTCGTCGTCAGCAAGGGTGGCGGCGACACGTCCGCGGCCGGTGGCAGCGCTGCCGACGGCAGCACGGGCGTGAGCAGCGCGCTGCAGGCCGTGAGCGGCCCGGCGCGGGTGGCCGAACTGGCGCGCATGCTGGGCGGCGCGCAACATTCGCAGGCCGGCCTGGCGCATGCACGCGAATTGCTTGATGCCTCGCTGCGTGCACCCCCATCTACCGGCAGCGGCTCCGCCCGCACCACCGTCCGCAACACCACGCGGGCCCCGGCGCCCGGCGCCTGAACCTCATCACCGAGCAGTACCCCATGCAGCGGCCCGACACCTTGCACATCGACCTGCCCGTCGACCTGCCCGACGACGACGGCCAGCCCCTGCCCGGCCAGGGCCCCAGGGCCGAGCCCCGCGCCGGGCGCTGGGCGCCGGCCGACGAGCCCTACGCGGCCTCGCCCACCGACTTCGCCGATTTCGTGGCCGGCGACACCGACCACAGCGCCGCGCCGCTGGTGCTGATCTCGGGCATCTCGGGCTCGGGCAAGTCGGTCGCGCTCAACGCGCTGGAGGACGCGGGCTACTTCTGCGTCGACAACCTGCCGCCCGACCTGCTGCTCGACTTCGTGCGCCTGGAGCGGGCCCAGAAGACACCGTACGTGGCCGTGGCCGCCGACGTGCGCAGCGCCAGCGCCCTGCCCAAGCTGCTGCCGCTGATCGACACGCTGCGCCACGAGGGCACGCCGGTGCTGTCCATCTTCCTGGACGCACGCACGGCCACGCTGGTGCGCCGCTTCTCGGAGACGCGCCGACGCCACCCGCTGTCGGCGCTGCACGGCGAGCAAGGCCTCAGCCGCGCCCGGCTGGTCGACGCCATCGAGCTCGAACGCGACATGCTGGCCGAGCTGCGCGAGAGCTCGACGGTGATCGACACCTCCGACCTGCGGCCGGTCCAGCTGCGCGCCTGGATACGCCAGCTCGCCGGCGCGGCGCAGAGCGGCCTCACGCTGGTGTTCGAGTCCTTCGCCTTCCGTCACGGCGTGCCGCGTGACGCCGACATCGTCTACGACCTGCGCGTGCTGCCCAACCCGCACTACGTGCGCGAGCTGCGCGCGCTGACCGGGCGCGACGCCGGGGTGATCGACTTCCTGGGCCGCCAACCCGAGGTGGCCGAGATGCTGGGCCAGATCGAGGCCTTCCTGACCCGCTGGCTGCCCGGCTACGAGCAGGACCAGCGCAGCTACCTGACCGTGGCCGTGGGCTGCACGGGCGGCCAGCACCGCTCGGTGTACTGCGCCGAGCAGCTGGCGCGGCGCTTCAGCCTGCGCGTGCCCACGCTGGTGCGCCACCGCGAGCTGGAAGCGCGCGAGGTCGCCGCGGCGGAACAAGGGTGAGCGCGCCCGCCACGGCCGCCCCAGGCGCAGGCACGGCTGCCGGCGGCGAGCGCATCGGCGACCTGGCGCTGTTCCCGCTCGGCCTGGTGCTGTTTCCGCAGGCGCTGCTGGCGCTGCGCGTGTTCGAGGCGCGCTACCTCGACCTGATGAGCGCGTGCCTGCGCAGCGGCGCCCCCTTCGGCGTGGTCACGCTCACGCGCGGCGGCGAGGTGCGTGCCGGCAAGGCTGGTGCGGCCGAGGTGGAGTTCACGCGCCAGGGCTGCCTGGCCCGCCTGCTGAGCTGCGACGCGCCGCAGGCCGGCCTGCTGCAGGTGAGCTGCAGCGGCACGCACCGCTTCGAGACCGGCCCGCCGCGCCAGGACGCCGACGGCCTGTGGCGCGCCGACGCCGAGCTGCTGGCCGACGACCCGGCCCAGCCACCACCGGCCGATTGCCAGGACGCGGTCGACGCCCTGCAGCTGGCCTGCGCCAGCCTGGCGGCGCAGGATCGCTCGCCCTTCCAGGCGCCGCTGGACTTCGGCAACACGGCCTGGGTGGCCAACCGCTGGTGCGAGATCCTGCCCATTCCGGCGCCGACCAAGCTCAAGCTCATGATGTTGCCCGACGCCACCGCGCGCCTGCGCCTGGTGGCCGACTTCCTGCGCCGCAAGGGCATCGTGGCGGGCGGCTGAAGGCGCCGCCGCGCCGGATCGCGCTCAGTCCGGCCGGTCGGGCGTGGTCAGCAGCAGCTTGCGCAGCGGTGCCGGCAGGGCGATGTCGGCCAGCTCGTGGCGACCGACCCAGCGCCCCGGGCGGCCTGTCAACGGGGGCGACGCGGCATGGTCCGCTGGCAGGTGCAGGCGGTGCGGGTGCAGCAGCCAGTCGAAGTGCGTGAGCACATGGTGCACGTCGGGCAGCGCCTGCAGCCCCTCCGGCGCCGGCCACGCCGCAACGGGTTCGCCGGCCTGCAGCGCCTTGGCAGACGGCGGATCGACCGCCACATCGACGCCGCCCTCAAGCCCGCGCAGCGACTGCACGGCCAGTTGCAGGCTGGCGGCGTCGTCGTACAGCGGCAGCGTCCACAGGCCGGACCACACGCCGGTGGCCGGGCGCTGTTCCAGCCAGACCAGCTGGCCCGCCTGCAGCCACAGCCACCAGTGCTCGCGCCGGCTGCGCTTGAGCTTGCGCGACTTGACCGGATAGGCCAGCGGGTTGCCCGCGGCCAGGCCACGGCAGCGCGGGGCGAGCGGGCAGCGCCCGCAAGCCGGTGCGCGCTGCAGACACAGGGTCGCGCCCAGGTCCATCAGACCCTGGGTGTAGGCCGGCATGTCGGCCGCGTGCGCGGGCAGCAGGGCCTGGGCCATGGACCACAGGGCGCGTTCGGCGGCGCTGCCGGCCAGATCCTCGCCATAGGCCAGGACGCGACCGAGCACGCGCTTGACGTTGCCGTCCAGGATCGCGACCCGTTCACCGAAGCAGAAGGCGGCGATGGCCGCCGCAGTCGAGCGCCCGATGCCGGGCAGTTCGGCCAGCTGCGCGGCATCGGGCGGAAAGGCACCACCATGGCGCTCCACCACCACCTGGGCGCAGCGATGCAGGTTGCGCGCACGGCTGTAGTAGCCCAGGCCGCTCCAGAGCGTGTACACGTCGTCCAGCGGTGCCGCGGCCAGGGTGGCGACGTCGGGAAACCGCGCCAGGAAGCGCTCGTAGTAGGCCAGCACCGTGGCGACCTGGGTCTGCTGCAGCATGACCTCGGAGAGCCAGACGCGGTACGGGTCGCGCGTGGCCTGCCAGGGCAGGTGGCGCCGGCCCTGGACACGCTGCCAGGCGATCAGGGCCGGCGCGATGAACGCGGGTGTGAGTCCGCCGTCACCCTGGCCGGCCGTCGCAGCCGGCGCTGCGCATGCGCGCAGGCTCAAGCGCGCGCGGCCACCACGCCCAGCGGCAGGGGCGCGGAGACTTCGGCAGCACCACCGTCCGCGTGCACGACCGCGGCATCGGCGGGCCGGGGTGACGTCAGCTCGATGACCTTGCCCTGGCCGCTGCCATCCGGCACCGCGTCGCTGTCGCCGCCGTCGTCACCGTCAGCATCACCGTGGTCGTGGTCGTCGCTGTCGCTGAAATCGAGCTCCAGATCCAGGTCAGGCAAGGGCGGCAGCGGTGTCATCAAGGCCGGCAGGGTGGCCAGGGAAGCGCGTGGCGCGACGCCAGGCGGGCTGCGTTCGCCGCTCCGAGCCGGGTCGACCAGGGACACCACCTCGAAGGGGGCATCGCTGCCAGCGTCGGCACCGCTGCCAGCGGCCTCGGGGCCCAGGTCCTTGCGACGCGCAGCGCGGCGGGCCGACTCGAACAGCGCGGCGAGCTCGTATTCGGTCGCACCGATGCGCTGGTCGGCAGATTCGAGTTCGCTCAGGCGGGTTTCCAGCTCGCCGGCGGCGGCCTGGATGCGCTCGAGCGAATCGCGCCGGCGCTTGAAGGCGCGGCGGCGGTCGCGCAGCTGGGCGTCGATCTGGGCCGAGGCCGAGCGGTTCCACAACTCGATCTCGCTGCTGGCGTTCTCGAACACGACGCGCAGGCGCGACATCAGCATGCGGCGGAACTGCTCCAGGAAGCGTGCCTGCGCCAGCCGCATGGCCTGGCTGATACCGAGGTACTGCGTGTAGTTGCGCTCGATCAGGCCCAGGTCGTCGCGGAAGCGCAGCAGCTCGGGCGCAGGCGCCGGCACCAGGCTGAAGCCGTATTCGGTGTTCAGGCGCGTGTAGCTCGCGGCCAGCATCTCGCGCATCTCGTTGCTGCGCTTCTGCGCCTCGTCCAGCATCTGGCGCAGCTCCTGGAAGAGCTGGGTGAAGGACTTGCGCGCACCCAGCTTGAGCAGCGAGTCGCGGATGGCGCCGATCATGGCGTCGACGTGGGTGCGCAGGGGCTCGCCCGACACGCACATGAGCGCGTCCTTGAGCGCGCGCGTGTGCACGGTGCGCAGCGCCTGCAGCTGGGTGGTGCACTGCTCGAACTCGGTCGTCTCGGTGCTGACGCGCTGCAGCAGCAACTGCACCTTGCTGGCGTTCTTGCCGCGCAGGCCGCGCAGCTCGACCAGCTGCTCGGCCACCTGGCGGCGCAGCTCGGTGATCATGCGCGTGGTGTGGTGCTCGACATTGTCGAGCGCGAGCAGGCACAGCTGCTCGAACACCGCGCGACGCTGCGGCAGCAGCTGTTCGGCCAGGGCATATTCGAGCGCCAGCAGGCGGCTTGTTTCCAGCAGCGCGGTGTTGGCCGAGACCCGTGCCTCCAGGGCCTGGCGGGCCGAGAGCGGGAAGATGCGGTCGAGCGGCAGTTCGAGCGTGCGCGCCACCTGGGCGCACTGCGACCTGATCTGCGCCTCGGTCTGCTCGCGGGTGGAAAGCGGGTCGACCAGGGCGTCGATCTTGTTGAGCACGACGTAGCGTGTCAGCGCCTGGGCAGCCAGGTGGTCGCGCCAGATCTCCAGGTCGCTCTTGGTCACGCCGGTGTCGGCGCCCAGCACGAAGACAGCCACATGTGCGGTGGGCAGCAGACCGACGGTCAGCTCGGGTTCGGCGCCGATGGCGTTCAGGCCCGGGGTGTCGATCACGACCAGGCCGCGCTTGAGCAGCGGGTGCGGAACGTTGATGAGCGCATGGCGCCACTTCGGGATCTCGACCGTGCCGTCGGCCTCGACCGGCGGGTTGTCGGTCGGACTGTCGTCGTTCCAGAAACCCAGGGCACGCGCCTCGTCGATGGTGGCGCGGCGCGTGTCCATCACGGCGGTGAGGGCCGAGGCGAAGGACTCGTGGTCGCCCACGGTGACGGCCTGGCGCGTCCAGACGCGGCGCTGCTTGCGCAGCTCGCCGAGCGAGGCGCCGTCCAGGCGGGTCTCGATGGGCAGCAGGGCCAGGCCGGGCGGTTCCTCGGCGTCCCAGGCCAGCTCGACCGGGCACATGGTCGTGCGCCCCGGCGTGGCCGGCATGATGCGCCGGCCGGCATCGGCGAAGAAGATCGCGTTGATCAGCTCGGACTTGCCGCGCGAGAACTCGGCGACGAAGGCCAGCACGAGCTTCTCGCCGGCCAGGCGGCGGCGCAGGCTCTCGACCAGTTCACCCGCACCTTCGTCGGTGAGCTTGTGCTCGCCCATGAAGCGCAGGAGCTCGCGCAGGCGGTCGTCGAGCGATGCACGCCAGCGGCCCAGCGCATCAAGGCTGCGGACGAAAGGCTCGTGTACAGGAGGGGTCAAGGGATCGGACATCGCACGTCCCGCGCGCAAGTGGAAGCGGATTTCATGGTATCGCATGCCAGCTGGCCAGCTGTGGCGCGCCTGACCCGCCGGGCTGCGAGATTTCGGGCAGGTTTTCCGGTATCCGACTGCGTTTCAGCAAACCGGCGTCATGACCGCAGCCGGAAAAACCGCCGCCATGCATTTCATCACCGCGACACCTACCTGTGCTGGCATGCAGCGCAGAAATAAGTCGCCCGTTGTCCCTGGATCAGACGGCTGACAGGCCGCGCGCAGGCCGTGCACGGCAGCCCTGCACGACCGTAGACGCGCGCCTGCAGCTGGAATTCGCCGCCCATGCCATGGGCATTGCGGAAATCCTTGAGGGTGGAGCCCCCGGCGGCCAGGGCACGGCCCAGCGTGGCCTGGATCGCGTCGACCAGCCGGGCGCAGCGCTGCAGGCTGATGCGCCCGGCGGGTGTACGCGGATCGATGCGGGCCTCGAACAGCGCCTCGGAACAATAGATGTTGCCCACCCCCACGACCAGGTCGCCGGCCAGCAGGGCCTGCTTGATCGCCACCCGCCGCCCGGCCAGCCCCTGGTGCAGAACGCTGGCGCTGAACGCGGGGCTGAGCGGCTCCACGCCCAGGCCGGCCAGCAGACGGCTGGCCGGCGGCAGCGTCAGGTCGGGCGACCAGACCACGGCGCCGAAGCGGCGCGGATCGGTCAGGCGCAGCAGGCCGCGGTCGGTGGCGAGCTCGAAGTGATCATGCGGGCCGGGCGGCCCCAGATCCTGCCCGAAGCGCAGCGAGCCCGACATGCCCAGATGCACCAGCAGACCGGCCACGGGGCGCAGGCCATCGATGGGCTGCGGGTCCGGCCGCTCGTGCGGCGCCGGCCCGCCCGGCAGCGGCAGCCACAGATACTTGCCGCGCCGGCCCGGCACACCCACCGTGGCGCCGCGCAGGTCGTCGACCGCCACACCCAGCGGCCAGCGCAGCGGCTTGCCCAGGCGCGCACCCAGCACGCGCGCGCCCGTGATGCCCGGGGCCAGGCTGGCGCGGGTGATCTCGACTTCCGGCAATTCAGGCATGTGACGATTATGTGAGGCGCTGCACCTGGCGCGCGCTTCGGCGGTGCCCCACGCCCGTGAGGCACAAGGGGGGCCCACCTAGAATCGGACGCAGGAGTCCTGCCATGCCCTTGCGCCCACGCCCCACCCTGATCAGCAGTCTGCTGGTCGCTGCAGCCCTGCTGTCCCTGCCGGCCCATGCGGCAGGGCCGGCCGCGACGACGGCGCCACCGCGAACTGGCACCTCCGCCATGGACGGCGAGCTGTTCTTCCAGCTCATGCTGGCCGAGATGGAGCTCAACCGCGGCGAGGCCGGCGCCGCCTTCCAGATCGTGCTGGAGGCCGCCAGGCGCACCCGCCACGAAGACCTGTTCAAGCGCGCCTCGGACATCGCCGTGCGCGCCCGCGCCGGTGACCAGGCCCTGGTGGCCGTGCAGGCCTGGCGCCAGACCTGGCCCAGATCGCGCCAGCCGGTCGAGTTGCAGACACAGATCGTGCTGGCACTGAACAAGCCCGCGGATGCGGCCGAGCCGCTGCGCACCTTCATCGAGCTGACCCCGGCGGCCGAGCGCAGCGCCGCCATCGCCAGCGTGCCTCGGCTGCTCAGCCGCGACAGCAAGCGTGACGCGGCGGCCGCGCCGGTCTTCCTCGATGTGCTCAAGCCCTGGCGCAACGACCACAACACGCGCGTGGCCGCGCTGGTCGCCAGCGCCCGCATCGCCTTGGCGGTGGACGACAGCGACAAGGCGCTCGACTACGCCCGCACCGCCCAGCGCGCCGACGCCAGCGCGGAAGGCCCGGCCCTGGTCGCGCTGGAAATGATGGGCAAGAAGCCCGAGGCCGAAGCCCTCGTCAAGACCTACCTGAACGGCAAGGGCAAGCCCGCGGTGCCGGTGCAACTGGTCTATGCACGGCGCCTGACGGCGTCGCAACGCTACGGCGAGGCGCTGGAGCTGGTCAGCAAGATCACCCGGACCGAGCCGGACACCGCCGAAGCCTGGCTGCTGCAGGGGGCGCTGCAGATCGAGATGGCCGCCCCCAAGAGTGCCGAGACCGCGCTGCTGAAATTCGTCGAGCTGCGCCAGAACGCCAAGCCCGCCGTCCCGAAGGCCGAGCAGGATGACGAGGACGATGGTGACGACGAGGGCGAAGTCGGCCGCATGGCACCAGAACTGGTGCAGGCCTACCTGATGCTGGCCCAGGCGGCCGAGCAGCAGAAGGATTACACCGGCGCGCAGGCCTGGCTGGAAAAGGTCGGCGATGCCCAGGGCAGTCCGGCGGTGGCACAGCGCCGTGCCTCGCTGCTGGCGCGCCAGGGCAGGCTCGAAGAGGCCAAGGCCATCCTGCACAAGCTGCCCGAACGCAGCCCCGACGAAGTGCGCGGCAAGGCCATGGCACAGACGCAACTGCTGCGCGACGCCAAGGACTGGAAAGGCGCACATGCCGTGCTGGTGATCGCCAACGAGCGTCTGGACGACGACGCCGACCTGCTCTACGAACAGGCGCTGCTGGCCGAGAAGCTGGCCAGCCACGACGAGATGGAAGGGCTGCTGCGCCGCGTGATCGCGCTCAAGCCCGACCAGCCCAATGCCTACAACGCCCTGGGCTACAGCCTGGCCGATCGCGGCCTGCGGCTGGCGGAAGCGCGCGAGCTCATCGCCCGAGCACTGGCCCTGGCACCCGACGATCCCTTCATCACCGACAGCCTGGGCTGGGTCGAGTTCAAGCTCGGCCGCACCGACGAGGCACTGCGCCTGCTGCGCGCCGCCTTCAAGACCCGGCCGGACACCGAGATCGCCGCCCACCTGGGCGAGGTGCTGTGGGTCGCCGGCAAGCTCGACGAGGCCCGCTCGGTCTGGCGCAACGGCCGCGAACGCGACGCCGGCAACGACGTGCTGCAGGAAACCCTGGCGCGCCTCAAGGTCGATCTTTGAGCCTGTCCTGCTGGCGCCGCACGGCCCTGCTCGTCGGGGCAGGGCTGATCGGCCTGGCCGGCTGCACGAGCCTGCCTGCCGGCCCCGCCCCGGCCAGCCTGGCCAGCCACAGCAACGGGCGCATCGCCCTGAGCGTGCAGGGCGACGCGGCGCGGTCCATGTCTGCCGGATTCGAGCTGCGCGGTGACGTGCACGCCGGCATCCTGTCGCTCAGCACGCCGCTGGGCACGCAGCTGGCGCGCGCCAGCTGGCAGGGCAGGCGCATCGAGCTGGCCACCAGCGACGGCGTGCGGCACTACCACTCGCTGGACGCGCTGGCCGAGGACGCGTTCGGTCAGCCCCTGCCCATGGCCGCGCTGTTCGACTGGCTCAAGGGCAGGGCCTGGAGCGGCGCGCCGTACACCGCCCTCGTCGACGAACCCGGCTACCTGCAACTGGGCTGGGAAGTCCGCCTGGGACGCTACGACGACGGCCTGATCATCGCCAAGCGCCTCGGCCCGCCGCCACTCGTGTCGGTGCGCGTCAAGCTCGACCCGGCCTGAGGCCTGCGTCAGCCGGCCAGCACCAGCTGCCCCACCGCCTCAACCTGCCCCCCAGTCCCGTGCGTTGCCTCTACGACCTGCCGGCACCCGCCAAGCTCAACCTCTTCCTGCACGTCACCGGCCGGCGTACGGACGGCTATCACCTGCTGCAGTCCGTGTTCTGCCTGATCGACTGGTGCGACACGTTGCACCTCGAACTGCGTCGCGACGGTGGCATCAGCCGCACCGACCTGGGCACTGAAGGCCTGCCGGCGGACGACCTGAGCACCCGCGCGGCGCGCCTGCTGCAACAGGTGGCGGGCGTGTCGCAGGGCGTGCACATCACGCTGGACAAGCAGGTGCCCTGGGGCGCCGGCCTGGGCGGCGGCAGCTCGGACGCCGCCACCACCCTGCTCGCGCTCAACCGCCTGTGGCAGCTGCACTGGTCGCGCGAACGCCTGATCGGACTGGCACTGCAACTGGGCGCGGACGTGCCTTTCTTCGTGGGTGGACGCAATGCCTGGGTCGAGGGCATCGGTGAACAGCTCACCCCGATCAAGCTGCCGCCCGCCCGTCATGTGGTGCTCAAGCCACCCGCCGCGATCCCGACAAGTGCCATCTTCGGCAACACCCTCTTGCGCCGCGACACTCAGCCCGCTATAGTTGCGGACTTTCTTGCAGACCCCGACGGCTTCGGCCGAAACGACTTGCAGCCCTGCGCCACAAGCTACAGTGCTCAAGTAGGGCAGGCCCTGAAGATGCTGGCGGCCGAGTTCGGCTCCAGCCGCATGAGCGGTTCAGGCAGTGCGGTTTTTGCAAGAATAGGACTGCCCTGCTCGCAGGCGTCCGAAGCCGAGTTGTCCGACAAGATGCAGCGCCTCATGGCGACGGCGCCTGCAGACTGGATGACCAGGCTGTGTCTAGGTCTCGACGCCCATCCCCTGGTGGAATGGGTCAGCGATCAGGACAGCACAGAGTTGTAGGGGGCGCAAGCCTCCTGTGTAGGGGAGTCGCCAAGTTGGTCAAGGCATCGGATTTTGATTCCGACATGCGAGGGTTCGAGTCCTTCCTCCCCTGCCAA
>JBJOKY010000355.1:0-4804 GCA_046045865.1 Pseudomonadota bacterium
CGGCCCAGGTCCATGCCCAGACCACCGGGCCCAATGTCAGCACCCTGCCGGTGCGGGTGCGGCCGCAGCTGCTGGACCGCCTGGTCAACCTGGCCGGCGAGGTCAGCATCACCCGCTCGCGCCTGGAGAGCGAGGTCGGCCAGATCCGCGGCTCCCTGCTCGACCTGGGCGACAACCTGGAGCGTCTGCACCAGCAGCTGCGCGACGTCACCCTGCAGGCCGAGACCCAGCTGGAGTCGCGCATGGAGGCGGCCCGCGCCATGTCGCAGGCCTTCGATCCGCTGGAACTCGACCGCTACACCCGGCTGCAGGAACTCACCCGCATGATGGCCGAGTCGGTCAACGACGTGGCCACCGTGCGCAGCACCCTGCAGCGCACCCTGCAGACGACGGAAGACGAGCTGGCCATGCAGGGCCGCCTGACGCGCGAGCTGCAGGGCGACCTGCTGCGCACCCGCATGCTGGAGTTCGACAGCCTGTCCGAACGCCTGCAGCGCGTGGTGCGCCAGGCTGCGGCCGAGACCGGCCGCCAGGCTCGCCTGGACATCGTGGGCGGCATGATCGAAGTCGACCGTGGCGTGCTGGACCGCATGACCCCGGCCTTCGAGCACCTGCTGCGCAACTGCGTGGGTCACGGCATCGAGCCACCCGAGCAGCGCAGCGCCGCCGGCAAGGACGTGGTCGGCCGCATCGGCGTGCATGTGCAGCAGGAAGGCAACGAGGTCAGCGTCGAGATCCGCGACGACGGCGCCGGCCTGGACCTGGGCCGCATCCGCGACAAGGCCGTGGCCATGGGGCTGCTGCGCGGCGACGTTCAGCCCGACGACGCCAGCCTGGCCCAGCTCATCTTCACGCCCGGCCTCTCCACCGCCGACCAGGTGACCGAACTGGCCGGCCGCGGCGTGGGAATGGACGTGGTGCGCTCCGACGTGCAGGCCCTGGGCGGCCGCATCGAGATCCAGACCCAGGCCGGCGCAGGCACCCATTTCAAGCTGGTGCTGCCGCTCACCACCGTGGTCACCCAGGTGGTGCTGCTGCGTGCCGGGGCGGTCACCATCGCCGTGCCTTCGCACCTGGTGGAACTGGTGCAGCGCGCCAGCGCCGCCAGCCTGCAGCAGGCCTATGCCTCGGGCAACTACCTCTTCGGCGCCCACAACGTGCCCTTCTACTGGCTGGGCGCGCTGCTGGAATCCAGCGGCAGCGGCAGCATCGGCGGCCGCACCCGGCCGGTGGTCATCGTCAAGTCGGCCCAGCAGCGCGTGGCCATCCATGTGGACGAGGTGCAGGGCAACCAGGAAGTGGTGGTCAAGCACCTGGGCGCCCAGCTCTCACGCCTGCCCGGCCTGGCCGGGCTCACCCTGCTGGCCAGTGGCGGCGTGGCGCTGATCTACAACCCGGTGGCCCTGGCCACGGTGTATGGCGACCTGGCGCAGGACCACACCCGCATCGCCCTCTCCGGCACGGCCGACGGGGCTGCCGGCCAGCTGGTGCCCAGCGCGCCCGAACTGGCCCCGCCTGCGCCCCTGGTGCTGGTGGTGGACGATTCGCTCACCGTGCGCCGCGTCACCAAGCGCCTGCTGGACCGCGAGGGCCTGCGCGTGGTGCTGGCCAAGGACGGCCTGGAGGCGCTGGAAGTGCTGGGCGGCGAACGGCCCAGCGTGGTGCTCTCGGACATCGAGATGCCGCGCATGGACGGCTTCGACCTGCTGCGCAACATCCGCGCCGACGCCCAGCTGGGCAGCCTGCCGGTGATCATGATCACCTCGCGCATCGCCCAGAAGCACCGCGACCATGCCATGCAGCTGGGCGCCAACCACTACCTCGGCAAGCCCTATGCCGAAGAGGAGCTGATGGCCCTGGTGCGGCGCTACGCCAAGCCGCGCAAGGCCAGCCAGCCCGCCTGAGGCCAGTCCCGACCCCGCCAGGCCCGCCCCGGCTCAGCCGCCCGGCTGGGCCGGGGCGGCCTCCTTCAGGCGCCCGAAGCGGGCCAGGGTGCGGGCCCGCGCTGCGTCGTGGTTGACCTGAGGCCGGGGATAGGTTTCGCCCAGGCTGACGCCGGCCGCCTGCAGCTCCAGCGGGCTGGCCAGCCAGGGCGCGTGGATGGCCTTGTCCGACAGGCCGGCCAGCTCGGGCACATAGCGGCGGATGAAGCGGCCCTGCGGATCGAACTTCTCGCTCTGCCGCAGCGGGTTGAAGATGCGGAACCAGGGCTGGGCGTCGCAGCCGGTGGAGGCCGCCCACTGCCAGCCGCCGCTGTTGGCCGCCAGGTCGTAGTCGATCAGCTGCAGGGCGAAATAACGCTCGCCGCGCTGCCAGGCGATGCCCAGATCCTTGGTGAGAAAACTCGCCACCACCATGCGCAGGCGGTTGTGCATGTAGCCGGTCTGGTTGAGCTGGCGCATGGCCGCATCCACCAGCGGATAGCCGGTGCGGCCGGCGCACCAGGCGGCGAAATCGGCCTCGGCCTGCGGCCCGTCTTCCCACTCGATGGCGTCCAGCGCCGGCTTGTAGCAGGCCTGGGCCACCCGGGGCTGGTGGTGCAGGACCTGGAAATAGAAGTCGCGCCAGATCAGCTCGCCCAGCCAGGTGGACGCTCCGGCCGTGCTGCGGGCCTGCGCCGCGCGCACCAGTTCGCGGATGCTCACGGTGCCGAAGCGCAGGTGCACGCTCAGATAGCTCGGCCCCTTGATGGCCGGGAAGTCGCGCGCCTCGTCGTAACGGTCGATGCGGCCGAGGAAGTCGGCCAGCAGACGCGCCCCGCCGCTCAGGCCAGGCTGCAGGGCCGCCACGTTCTCGACAGGCTCGAAGCCCAGTGCCTGCAGCGGCGGCAGGTTCGCCTCCGCCCAGCTCGGCGGCAGGGCGGCCAGGCCGCCGGCCGCCAGGGTCACCGTGGCCTCGGCCACATCGTCCGCGCCCACGCGGGCCCGCCAGGCGCGGGCATAGGGCGTGTAGACGCCGTAGGGCGAGCCGGCACCGGTGAGCAGGCGCTCGGGCGCCATGATCACTTGGTCGTCATGCAGCTGCAGGTGGATGCCACGGCCTGCCAGGGCTGATGCTGCCGCGCTGTCGCGGGCCACGGCATGCGGCTCGAAGTCCCGCCCGGCATGCACCGCCTGCACGCCCAGGTCGGCCGCCAGTTCGACGATGCTGGGCACGGCCTGCCCGTGGCGCACGATGAGCCCGCCACCGGCAGCACGCAGGGCGCCATCCAGCTCGGCCAGGCTGGCATGGATGAAGGCCACGCGCCGGTCGGCGGACGGCAGGCCGGCCAGGATGTCGGTGTCGAAGACGAAGACGCACCAGACCTGTCTTGCCGAGGCCAGGGCGGCCGCCAGCGGCCGGTGATCCTGGCAGCGCAGGTCGCGGCGGAACCAGACCAACGCTGCCTCGACGGTGATGTGGGCGACCTGCTCGGCGGCAGCGTCCAGGCGCCGCCAGGGGGGATTCGAAGCCATGGCCGCAGTGTGCCCGCAGCTAGAATTCCCGCCATGGCCGGGGCAGAACAGATCAATCTCGTCAATCAGTTCCTGATTGCCATGCCGGGCATGGTGGACGACAACTTCTCGGGCAGCGTGATCTACCTCTGCGAACACTCCGAGAAGGGGGCGCTGGGCCTGGTCATCAACAAGCCCATCGACATCAAGCTCGCCAACCTGTTCGAGCGGGTCGACCTGGCCCTGGAACGCAACGACCTCAAGGACGAGCCGGTCTACTTCGGCGGTCCGGTGCAGACCGAACGGGGCTTCGTGCTGCACGATCCGCTCAGCGAGGACGACGCCCACTTCAACTCCACCTTGGCCGTGCCCGGCGGGCTGGAGATGACCACCAGCAAGGACGTGCTCGAAGCCATCTCGGCCGGCACCGGTCCGCGCCGCGTGCTCATCACCCTGGGCTATGCCGGCTGGGGCGCTGGCCAGCTGGAGGACGAGATCTCCCGCAACGGCTGGCTCAATGTGGATGCCGATCCGGGCATCATCTTCGACACCCCGGTGGAAGAGCGCTACGAACGCGCGCTGTCGCTGCTGGGCATCAGCCGCGCCATGCTTTCGCAGGATGCCGGCCACGCATGAGGCTGGACGAAACTCCTCCCGAACCCCCGCCGAACGCCCCCACCGCGACCCGGCGCGCACAGAGCTTTCTCGCCTTCGACTACGGCGCCAAGCGCACCGGCGTGGCCAGCGGCAACTCCCTGCTGGGCAGCGCCCGGCCGCTCACCACGGTGAAGGCCGAGGGCAAGGCCCGCTTCGCGCCCATCGAGAAACTCATAGACGAATGGCAGCCGGACGCCCTGGTCGTCGGCGTGCCCTTCCACCCCGACGGTGCGGCGCACGAGAACACCGAGGCCGCGCGCCGCTTTGCCCGCCAGCTGCACGGCCGCTTCCATCTGCCGGTGCATGAGGTGGACGAGCGCTACTCCACCACCGAGGCCCTGGCCGGTGGCGCGCGCGACGCCGATGCCGCCGCCGCTGCCATCCTGCTGCAACAGTACTTCGATCAACTCGAACGGGCGGCGCGCATGGCTGAATGGGCAGCGACCGAGCCACCCGCCCCATTCCCGGAGTTCCCATGAGCACCCTGCAACTCGACGCCGAAGCGCTCTACACCGAGCTGCGCGGCGGCATCCGCGGCCTGCTGGCCCGCCATGACGACGACGCGCCCCGCGCACTGGTGGGCGTGTGGTCGGGCGGCGCCTGGCTGGCCGAGCGCCTGATCACCGAGCTGGCACCGCGCCATCCCGGCCTGGTGCGCGGCGTGATCTCCAGCAGCCTGCACCGCGACGACTTCGGCTCGCGCGGCATGAGTG
>JBJOKY010000074.1:0-14724 GCA_046045865.1 Pseudomonadota bacterium
CTGATCTTTGCGCTGTCGGCATTCTGGATATTTTTCGTTCATTCACGCACTGTGGCGCACCCGTTGTTCGAAAAGGAGATGCTCGCCAACCGGGCCTTTCTCGTCGGCCTTGGATTCATGACGATAATGGGCATCGCCAATATCGGCCTGTCGGCGGTTCTGCCAACCATGTACCAAACCGTTTACAGCTATAGTGTCATGGATACGGGTTTGCTGATGGCGCCGCGCGGCTGCGGTGTTGACGCGGATGTGACGGCTGCGCTTGTCTTGGGGTGTCGACGCCACCAAGATCCGGCGCACGAGCAGAGATCACCCGATCAGGCAGACCACAGGAGTGCCGGGACATGAGCCAGTATTCAAGCAAGCACGTGCAGGGCGGTGGCGTTCAGGTGGCCGCGGCCGAGCCTGGAGGCGATGTGGTGCATGCGCCGGTGCAGCTCAACGTGCGGCGCCTGCGCGCGAGCGACGCGGCCGACTGCGCGCGCATCCATGCCGACGCGGATGTCTACCCCCAGACCCTGCAGCTGCCCTATGCCGACGAGGACATGTGGCGCACCCGCCTGGGCGAGATGCTCGCGCCCGGCAAGACCGACCTGATCCTGGTGGGCGAGATCAGCCTGGACGGCGGGCCGTTCCGGATGCAGGGCATCGCCGGCCTGCACCCGCTTGGCCCGCATCTGCGGCGCCGCCACGTCATGAGCCTGGGCATCTGCGTGCACCCGGACGGCCAGGGCAAGGGCCTGGGCTGGGCGCTGCTGGCCGCGCTGCTGGACTACGCCGACCGCTGGGCCGGCGTGCTGCGCATCGAACTGCAGGTCTACGCCGACAACCAGCGCGCCATCCGCCTGTACGAGAGCCTGGGCTTCGTCGTCGAAGGTCGGCTGCGCGGCGCCTCGCTGCGTGACAGCGTCTATGCCGACACGCTGATGATGGCGCGCTGGCACCCGAATCCGCCGGTGCTGCAGCCCGCCCGCACCTAGAGAGCAGGTTATGAATCAGGCGCAATACCCTGATTCACAAGGAACTTCAGGTTTTTTGCCGATTCCGGCGCAGGGCACTCAGCGCACTCAAGCGAGCAACTGGTGGATCCAGGCCCGGGCGCTGCCCTGGGCATCGTTGACATGCTGCAGGCGCAGGCAGCTGCCTTCCTGTGCATGGAAACGCAGGAAGGGCTGGCCGTCCGGCCCCAGGCAGACAGCGGCGTGGCGCACGGCCGCAGCCCTGAGGTGCAGCTTGCATGGCCGGGCCCCCAGCCTGGCCGGGGCTTGCGCGCCACCGTGGTGCACCGGCGTGGCCTGGCAGGCCAGGATGGCATGAGGCGCTTCCAGGGCCAGTTGCATGACCGGGCCGGTCTCCAGCGTCCCGGTGACCCGGGCGCACAGCCTGTGCAGGGCCTCACCGGCCGGAATCTGGCGCTCGATGGCACACCAGCCCGGCCGTGTCAGCCGGTCGGTGCTGGGGTAGCCGGCGCCGGGCGTGTCGTCGCAGATGCGCGTGAGCTGCATCAGCTGGCGTGCCGCACCGGCCACCTCGGCGCTCTGGCTGCCCTGGATCAGGTGGATGCGGGCGACGACCTCGCCGTGTTCGTCGAACAGGTGCAGGCCGCAGGTGCCGGCGGTCTGGATCAGGAACATGTCGGTGCAGGCATGGCCGCGCAGCACGATCTGGCGGTTGCCGTCGTGCAGCAGCGTGCAGCCGCGTTCGAAGCGGATCTGCTGCGGCGTCAGGCTCAGCCAGGCCACACCCAGCGGGTGATGCACCTCCACCACCAGCGCGCCCCAGCGCGTCACGTCGGCCAGCAGGGCATCCAGGTCCGGCTGCAGGGCCAGCACCTGCTGGCCTTGCAGGGCACGCAGCAGTTCCACCTCGCGCACCCTCAGGCTGGCGGCCGCGCGGGCGTGCGCGTGCTGCACCGGGTGCAGCGCGTACCAGCGCGACCAGGCCTGGCGGATCTCCTCGGGTGTGCCGGGCCGGCCGGTGCCGGCATTTGCGCGCGCTGGATGTCCGTGCGCCACGCCCGGTCGTTGGTGTGCCGGTGGCCGCACAGCCTGCGGGCGACGCAGGGCGACGACGTCCAGCACCGATGCGCCCAGGTCGAGGCTGTCGTGCTGCGTCAGGTCGTAGGGCAGGAAACCGCTGTCCCGGCTGGCGCCGCCCGATCGCGGCGCGAGTTCATGCGCCGGCTCCAGCGTGGCAAGGTGGTCACCCGGCGGGCTGGACCAGGCCACCCGGCCGCGGGTCTTGATGGGCGTCTGCATGGCGGATTCCGGTGGACGTAAACTGCAGCCGATTGTTCGACGCCAGGCTTCGGTGGGCATTAACGCAGCGCAACATGGCAGCAATGGCGTCAAAACGTGCGCAATGCACACCCCGGAACGGGTGGATTCGTGCAATTCACGACAGGCCGGGGTCTTGACCGGTGGGCCGGCCCGGACCTTGCCGCCACTGCGGCGCGTGACTGTGGCACCCGCCTATGATGGCGCCCCGTGCCCCGAGCAAGGGCCCACGATCCAACGGAGTCACCACCACCATGCCCATCTCGATGTCCAGCGCCAGCCTGCCGATCTTCACGACGGCGCTGCGCAATCTCGACCACTGCCTGGGCAAGGCAGCGGCCCATGCCGCAGCGCGCAATTTCAACCCTGACGTGCTGGTGGGCGTGCGCCTGGCACCCGACATGCTGCCGCTGGCATCGCAGGTCCGCATCGCCTGCGACACCACCAAGCTGGCGGCCGCACGGCTGTCCGGCCTGACGGCTCCGGTACACGAGGACAACGAGACCACGCTGGTGGCGCTGCAGGCCCGCATCGCGTCGACGCTGGCCTTCCTTGCCAGCGTGCCACCCGCCAGCATCGACGGCACGGAAGACAAGGAGATCAGCTTTCCGGTCGGCCGCGACCGTGCCCTGCGCGTGATGACCGGCGAGGCCTACCTGAAGCACTGGGTGCTGCCCAACCTGTTCTTCCACGTCACGACCGCCTATGCGCTGCTGCGCCACAACGGTGTCGACCTGGGCAAGGTGGACTATCTGGCTGGCGCCCAGGCTGCTGCCTGAGCGCGGCCCACGTCCACGCTCAGCGCGAGGACGCCACCGCTGCGTCCACCCAGGCCTGGGCCAGCTCGGGCGTGGTCTGCGGCCACAGGGTGACGGTGCCTGACTCGCCGTCGTGGAAACGCAGATAGGGCACGTTGTCGGGCGCCAGGCAGACGAAGGCGTGGTTGGCCGTCGTGGTGCGGGCGCTGAACACGCAGCGCGGCGCGTCGGCCGGCATGGCCGCCTGCAGGGTGCCGAGCACCGGCCCGGCATAGTTCAGTGCCGCGGCCTTGCCTTCCAGCACGAGGCGCATGCGCGGCTGGTCGGCGCAGCTGCCCACGGCCGTGACCATGGCGCGGCGGGCCGCCTCCATGCGGTTGAGCGTGGACACGATGGCGCACCAGCCCGGAAAACCGCCCACCGCCTCGCTGCCTATGCTGCCAGCGCGCCAGCCCTTGCTGGCCGAGAAATCGGCATGGGCCAGCAGATGGGGCAGGGCGGCGCGTGCGCCGGCCTCGTGCAGCAGCTGCACGCGCAGCAGGACCTGGCCGGCCGGGTCGTACAGGTGCAGGCTGTGCATCGCGCCCGGGGCGGTGCGGTCCTCGTAAAGGAAGCCGTGCACGGCTGCCCGGCACGAGATCAGCAAGTGCTCCTGATCACCACGCAGGCTCAGGGTGTCGCCGTCAAGCGACACGCTGCGCACGTCGCAGACCACCGTGGCGGCGCCCAGGCCGTTGCGCACCGTCAGCGCGACCGTGCCCCACTGCGCGATGGGAGAGAGCCAGTCGGCCACACGCCCCTTGAGACGGGTGCTGTCCTGCCCGCAGCGCAGCGCCATGAGCCCGGCCTCGGGGATGTGCAGCGCCAGCGCCGCAGGCTCGGGGTGGCGCAGGTGCGGCTGGCGCTCGATCAGCGCCGTCCAGGCCGCCACCCACTGGCTGTTGGCCTCGGTGGCCTGGCCGGGGGTCGACCGGGCACGCGCGCCTCGGTCTCCGTCGATGGAAGGGTTGCTCATGCCGGATCTCGCGCAGCCTGGGGCCTGGGTTGGTGTGGTTCAGTGCTTGTGGCCGGCGTGCGGGTCAGCCGCCGCCGGTCGGCTGTTCAGGGTACGCACGTCGGCCTTCACCTGCACCTGGGTCTGCTTCTTGTCGGCGCCTTCGATCACCAGGGTCAGCGGCACGCTGTCGCCGGCGCTCAGGGGCTTGACGAGGTCGATCAGCATGACGTGGTAGCCACCGGGCTTGAGCTCGGTCACCTTGCCAGGCTTGAGCTCGAGTGCAGGCACGGCCTGCATCTTCATCACGTTGTTCTCCATGAGCATCTGGTGGACCTCGACGATCTTGGCAGCGGTGGAGCGCACCTCGACCAGACGCACGGCGTCCGTCGTCGTGAGCTCCATGAAGGCACCGGTGGCGCGCTGCTGCGCCACGGTGGCCCGCACCCAGGGATCCTTGACCGTGACCTCGGCGTTGACGCCGGCGCAGGCCGCGGACAGGACAAGTGCGGCCACGAGTTTGCTAGAAGTAGATTCCATAAGCTTAAGCGCTGGGAGCGTGCAGGTAGTGGAGGGCAGGGCAGGGGCAGGGGCAGTGACCGGATCCGGGTCGCGGAAAAAAAGAAAGCCCGGCAAGGGCCGGGCTGAAGGTACCTGGAAACAGTTTTCGGGAGGTACCGAGGAGACAACCGTTCACACGGCGCCAAGACTAGCACCGTGCATGCAGCTGGAGCTGACGCAGCACAGAAAGTTCAGTTCCGGTGCGACAAGCTGCACTGATTGTTCGATGTCACTGTGCGCGACGGGCGGCCTTGGGGGCAGCCTGGGCAGCGGCCTTGGCAGCATTGGCGGCCTGGGCGCTGAAGGTCTGGAAGTTGGCTTCGGCGACGCTGGCGGCCTGCTTGGCGGCCTTCTGGGCGGTCTCGACGGCGTTGTTGGCGGCGGCCACGGCCGACTTCACCAGGGCAACCGCGTTCTCGCTGCCGGCCGGCGCGTTCTTGACGGCGGACTCGACCAGGGCCGACACCTGCTGCTGCGCGCTGGCGAACTGGGCTTCGACCAGCTTGGTGATGTCGGCCTGGGTGGCGGCGGCGATCTCGTACACCTGACGGCCGTAGGCGGCGGCCTTGTCGGCGGCGGGCTGCACCAGGCCGGCCTGCAGCGTCAGCAGTTCCTGTGCATCCTTGACACTCAGGGCGGCCTTGGCGGCTTCGGCGCCTTCGTCGAAGCCGGCACGGGCCGTCTGCAGGTTCAGCTCGACCAGCTTCTCGACGCCGGCAAAGGCCTTGCTCGACAGCTCGAGCAGCGACTCGATGGTTTGCTTGCTGGCGGCGGTGATCTGTTCGGGGGTGGTCATGGAGCGGCTCCTGGGCGAAGTGGAAGGGTACTCAAGAATTGCTGCAATGCAGCATGACACGAAGTATAGGGATCGAGTCCTCAATTGCAAGAGGCATGCTGCAATGCAACATCATTTAGAGTGCAACGTCTAGGGTGTGCCGATGCTTGCCTTCCACAACGATCAGTACGCGCTCACGCTGCCACCCGGGCACCGCTTTCCGATGGACAAGTACCGCCTGCTGCGCGAGGCGCTGCAGGCCGCGGGGCCTGAACTCTCCGAGCTCAGGCTGCAGCCCTGCGAGCCGGCCAGCCCGGGTGAACTCGCGCTGGCGCACGCGCCGGCCTACATCGCGGCCGTGTTCGACGGCAGCCTGAGCCCGGCCCTGCTGCGCGAGATCGGCTTTCCGTGGTCGCCCGGCATGGCCGAACGGGCGCGGCGCTCGGTCGGCGGCACCATCTGCGCGGCACGCGCCGCCTTGCGCGAGGGCATCGCCGGCAGCCTGGGTGGCGGCACCCACCACGCCAGCGCCGACCGGGGCGGCGGCTACTGCGTCTTCAACGACATCGCCGTGGCCGCACGGCTGATGCAGGCCGAACACCACCGCAGCCAGCCCGCCCGGCCGCTGCGCGTGGCGGTGATCGATCTGGACGTGCACCAGGGCAACGGCACGGCGGCGATCTTTGCCGGCGACGCAAGCGTGTTCACGCTGTCGCTGCACGGCGCGCGCAACTTCCCCTTCCGCAAGGTGGCCGGCGACCTGGACGTCGAACTGCCCGACGACTGCGAAGACGCCGCCTACCTGGCCGCGCTCGACGCCGCGCTGGACGAACTGTGGCGCCGCCACGGCGACGACCCGCCCGGCCTGATCTTCTACCAGGCCGGCGTGGACGTGCACGTGCACGACCGGCTCGGCCGCCTGGCGCTGAGCGACCAGGGCGTGGCCGAGCGCGACGCGCGGGTGCTGACCGCTGCGCTGGAACGGGGCATCCCGCTGGTGCTCACCATGGGCGGGGGTTATGGCCAGGACATCCACACCACCGTGGCGCTGCAGGTGCAGACCTGGCGGCTCGCCCATGCCGCCTGGTGGCGCTGGGCGCACCTGCGCGCAGGCGGCACCCGCGCAGCAGGCCCGGGCGCAAGCACGCCGGCCGGCGCGCGGGAATAATGCGCCGCATGTCACGCCCCACCGCCCATCCCCGTCCGGCCTATCGCCACTTCAGCGACATCACCACCCGCTGGTCGGACAACGACGTCTACGGCCACGTCAACAACGTCGTCTACTACAGCTGGTTCGACACGGCGGTGAACAGCTACCTGATCCGGGCCGGCGCCCTGGACATCGAGCACGGCGAGGTCATCGGCCTGGTCGTGCACACGCAGTGCCACTATTTCTCGCCGCTGGCCTTCCCGCAGCAGGTCGAGGCCGGCATCGCCGTGGTCGAGCTCGGCCGCAGCTCGGTGCGCTACCGCGTCGGCCTGTTCGCCCGGGGCGGCGAGCTCACGGCCGCGCACGGCGAGTTCGTGCATGTCTATGTCGACCGCGCCCAGCGCCGCCCGACGCTGCTGCCCGAGGCCCTGCGCCGCGCGCTGCAGGCCATCGCGCTGGATGCACCGGCTGCGGGCTGAACGTCCGCGCGCGCGCCCGGCCGGCCGGCCGCCTCCTGTCGTCCCCCGCCACGCCGGCCGGATCTGGCCGGCCCGGGTTCCTTCCACGCCCTCCCGAGCCTGACCGCCCCATGAACGATCCCGTCGACCCCCGCAACGCGCCCGTCGTGGACGCCGCCATCACCAGCCGCCGCTCGCTGCGCGCCTTCCTGCCCACGCCGGTGGAGCGCGCCGTGATCGAGCACATCCTGCAGGTCGCCGCGCGCGCGCCCTCGGGCACCAACACCCAGCCCTGGAAGGTGCATGTGCTGACCGGCGCGGCGCTGCAGCGCCTGGGCGAACGCATCGTGGCGGCCTACGACGACCCCGAGGAGCTCGCCCTGCACAGCGAGGAGTACGCCTACTACCCGCAGCAGTGGACGTCGCCCTACATCGACCGGCGCCGCAAGGTGGGCTGGGACCTGTACAGCCTGCTGGGCATCGCCAAGACCGACAAGGCGCGCATGCACGACCAGCACGCGCGCAACTACCGCTTCTTCGACGCGCCGGTGGGTTTCATCTTCACCATCGACCGGCACATGTGCCAGGGCTCGTGGCTGGACTACGGCATGTTCCTGCAGAACATCATGATCGCCGCGCGCGCACGCGGGCTGGACACCTGCCCGCAGGCCGCGTTCACGCAGTTCCACCGCCTCATCGGCACCGAGCTGGGCCTGCCGGACCACGAGATGGTGGTGTGCGGCATGTCGCTGGGCGTGGCCGACCCGCAGGCGCCCGAGAACCAGCTGGTCACCGAGCGCGAGCCGGTGGCCGGTTTCACGCGCTTCCACACCTGAACTGCGGCATGACCACGATCACACTACGAGGAGACCTCCCATGACCCGACCCGCCGTGCTGGTGGCCCGCCAGGTGTTCGACGACATCGTCGAGCAGCTGCGCGCCCGTTTCGACGTCAGCACCAACGACGACGACACCGTCTGGCCGCAGGCCGAGCTGATCGCCAAGCTGCAGGGCAAGGCCGGCGTGTTCATCACCGGCAGCGAGAAGATCGACGCCACGCTGCTCGACGCCTGCCCCGACCTGCGCGCCGTGTGCACCATGGCCGTGGGCTACAACAACATCGACGTGCCGGCCTGCACCGCCCGCGGTGTGGTCGTGACCAACGCGCCCGACGTGCTGACCGAGACCACGGCCGACTTCGGCTTCGCGCTCATGATGGCCGCGGCCCGGCGCATCACCGAGTCCGAGCACTTCCTGCGCCGCGGCGCATGGACCAAGTGGAGCGTGGACATGTACGCCGGCAGCGACGTGCACGGCGCCACCCTGGGCGTGCTGGGCATGGGCCGCATCGGCCAGGCCATCGCGCGGCGCGGCGCGCTGGGTTTCGGCATGCCCGTGATCTACCACAACCGTTCGCGCCTGCCCGCCGAGGTGGAAGGCCAGCTCGGTGCGCGCTGGGTCGACAAGGCCGAGCTGCTGCGCCTGGCCGACCACCTGGTCATCGTCGTGCCCTACAGCGCCTCGTCGCACCACCTGATCCAGGCGGCCGACCTGGCCACGATGAAGCCGACCGCCACGCTGACCAACATCGCGCGCGGCGGCGTGGTCGACGATGCCGCGCTGGCCCAGGCGCTCAAGGAGCGGCGCATAGCCGCTGCGGCGCTCGACGTCTTCGAGGGTGAGCCGCAGGTCCACCCGGCACTGCTGGAGGTGCCCAACGTGGTGCTCACGCCGCACATCGCCAGTGCCAGCATCCCGACGCGGCGCGCCATGGCGCAGCTGGCGGTGGACAACCTCGTCGCGCTGCTGGGCGGGGGCGAGCCGAAGACGGCGCTCAATCCGGAGGCGCGGCGGCGCTGAAAAGCGGGCGCACCCAGGCCCGAGACCCGAGACCCGAGACCCGAGACCGATGGCCATGGATGCGTGGCGACCCGCTGGCCGCCAGGAACCGCCCGCATGGGACTGGGGTCAGCGGACCGACTTCGACCTTCTACGGCTGGCGACCCCCAGCAAAATGATGCCGGCCATCATCATCGGCAAGGTCTCCAGTTCAGGCACGGCTGCGGCTACGCTTTCCACTGTGACGCCCGTCAGGAACGGCATGGATCTCCCCGGCCCGGAGCCCGCAGCAGCGGTGATCACGATGTCGGTCAGGGTTTGATTCGCAAACGACGAGTTCAGATTGAAGGTCTGGACGTCGAAGTAGTACCCGGTGTTCCACCAGCTTTGCGCAAGTGTCCCCCCAAGCGTGCCACCGGCGCCAATGTTGTAGTCGCGTATGTCACGATTCCCGATCAGCGTGAAGGTCTGGGCAGCCCCGTTCGTGCCCACGAAGTCCACCGTTGCGACAGTTGCCTGGTCGAATACCCAGAAAGTGTTCAGCAGCGTATGAACCTGGGTCGCGCCGAAGATGCTGGTCTTGATATCGATCTGATCACCACCGAATCCGCCATTCCAGACATTCAGCGGGAAATCAGCCTGGCTGAGGATGTTGAAACTGATGCCGGCGCCTGGCGAGCCTGCATTGCCTGTCGTATTGCCGGCTGGCAGATTGGTGTAGAAGTAGGTCGAGGTGTTGAAATTGGTATAGGGACTGATATCCACCTGCGTGGTGGCAGCGTTTGCGGACAGCGTGAAAATTGCAGTTGCGGCAGTTGCAAGCAACTTGATAAATGATTTCTTCATGGTGCTTCCTGGCTCTTGATGGTTTGTCCGTGATCCACTCGAGGTGATTCTCTGCATGAATTTCAGGATCTGCGGAAATGATATTCGGCGAGCAGGAGATTCCGCACCATGCATTCGCGGGGGTCGGGCTGCGTCAGAATGACAAATAATTCCCCAGATGCCACCAGATGCCCTGCGGCTGAATATTTTCAGTCAGGTAGCCAAGGTCCCCGAAAGGACTAACGGCGCTCGAATCTGACACTCAGACCCAGCCCAGCGCGCCCAGCACGGCACCCGCGCCCAGCAGCCACAGCGGGCTGATGCGGCTGCGCGACATGACGACCAGCGTGGCCAGCAGCAGCAGCACGGCCACGGGCGCACCGCGAGTGGGTGCGCTCAGCAGCCAGCAGGTGGCCAGCAGCAGGCCCAGCGAGATCGGCGCCATGCCGGCGTGGAAGGCGCGCACGCCGCGGGCCTCGCGGCGCTGGCGACCCCAGCGGCTGGCCAGCAGCGCCAGGGTGGTGGACGGCAGCAGGATGCCGCTGAGCGCGGCCACCAGGCCGGCCACGCCGCCGGCGTTCCAGCCCAGCACAGCCACGAACAGCACGTTGGGCCCGGGCGAGGCCTGGGCGATGGCGACCGATTCGGTGAACTGCGCGGCGCTGAGCCAGTGGTGTTCGACCACCATGTAGCGCTGGATGTCGGGTGCGGTCGTGATGGCCCCGCCGATGGCCAGCAGCGACAGCACCAGGCAGTGGCTGAACAGGGCCCAGAGATCGGCGCCGCTCATCACGCCCGTCATGGCGCCACACCCTTGGCGCGCGCGGCGCCGCCATCACCGTCACCTGCGGTGCCGAGCCGCCACCAGGCCCAGGCACCGGCCGGCAGTCCGAGCGCCAGCAGCGCCCAGACCAGCGGCCAGCGCAGCCCGGCCACCAGCGCCACCGTCGCCGCGGTGAACAGCGCACAGGCCGGCCGGCCCATGACGTTCTTCTTCAGCGTGGGCATGAGC
Source organism: Pseudomonadota bacterium (assembly GCA_046045865.1). Taxonomy (GTDB): domain Bacteria; phylum Pseudomonadota; class Gammaproteobacteria; order Burkholderiales; family Burkholderiaceae_C; genus Sphaerotilus. Next base: position 10,649 of record JBJOKY010000074.1, read on the forward strand.
TTGAGCGCGGTCGCGCCCACCAGCCCGGCGGCCACCACGCCCATGCCGCGCAGCGCGCCGGCCACGGCCGGCAGATCGGCGAACTGCTGGTACACCACGGTGAGTGCGAGCACGATGAACAGCGGCAGTGTCAGCAGGCCGGCCAGCGCCGCCAGCGCGCCGCGCCAGCCGAAGTAGCGGTCGCCGATCATCAGCGCCAGGTTGACGATGTTGGGCCCTGGCAGCACCTGGCTCAGGGCCAGCAGTTCGACGAAGTCGGCCTTGTCCAGCCAGCGCGTGCGTTCGACCAGTTCGCGCTGCGCCACCGGCAGCACACCGCCGAAGCCCTGCAGCGTCAGCCGGTTGAAGACACGCCACAGCTCGCCGGGCGAGGCCGGCGCCGGACGCGGCGCGGCGCAGGGCAGGGCAGGGGGCAGGGTGGGCGGGAGCGCGGGCGTGGCGTCGTCAGTCATGGGTGGTCTCGTGCTGCAGTCGCCGTGCGGCCCACAGGCTCAGCGCCAGGGCGAGCAGCAGCCAGGCCAGGCCGGCCAGGGGCAGGGGGGTGAAACCGGCGGCCGCCACCATCAGACCGCCGGTGGCTGCCCCCACCGCCTGGCCCAGGTAGATGGCCGAGGTGTTGAGCGCCAGCAGGGCAGGGGCCAGGGCCGGTGCAGCCTGGCCCAGGCGCGCCTGCTGGGCCGAATTGCAGGCGAACCCGCCGATCGCCCACGGCACCAGCACCAGGGCCATGCCGGCCACGCTGGTGGGCAGGCCGAACAGCAGCATCGACACGGCCATGCCGGCCAGCAGCCACGCCACCGCACGCGCCGCGCCGAAGCGGTCGACATGCCGGCTCAGCACCATGTTGCCGGCCAGGCCGAAGCTGCCGTACCACAGGAACAGGAAGCTGATCGCGCCCGCGCTGGCACCCAGCATCTGGCGATAGTAGGGCGCGATGTAGGCAAACATCGTGAACTGCCCGGCACCGGCCAGGGCCGTGACGGCCACGATGGCCATCAGCGCCGGGCGGGTGAAGACCTGGCGCCAGCTGGCCAGCGACAGCGGGGCCGGGCGTATGCCCGCCGGCAGGCTGCGCCACACGCCCCAGGCCGCACCGACCGACAGCAGCGCCACCAGCGCGAAGGCCCAGCGCCAGCCCCAGGTCTCGCCGATGTAGCTGTGCACCGGCATGCCCAGCACCGAGGCGAGCGACCAGCCCAGGAAGATGAAGGTCACCGCACGGCCACGCTCGTGCGGTGCCGCCATCACCGCCATGGCCGCGGCGGCCTGCGGCGTGAACACGGCGGCCGCCAGCACGCCCGCCGCGCGCAGCGGCAGCAGCCAGCCGTAGCCGGGCGCGAGCGCACAGGCCAGGTGGCCCAGGGCGTACCACAGCAGGCTCAGGGTGAGCAGGCGGCGCCGGTCGTGCTGCGCCAGCAGGGCGGCCAGCAGCGGCGCGCCGAAACACAGCATCACCGCACCGACCGAGATCAGCTGCCCGCCCACGGCGATGGACACCGCCAGGTCGCGCGTCAGGTCGTTGAGCGAGCCTGGCACCACCATCACGCCGCAGCCGATGGCGAAATTGCCCAGCAGCATCGCGTTGCGGCTGCGCGAGACCGACCGGCGGCCGGCACTCACGGGCGACGGACCAGCAAGGCCTCGGGGTTGACGATGTTCGTCGGTGCGCCGCGCACGAAGTTCGCGACGTTGTCGAAGGCGGCGCCGAAGTAGAGCTCGTAGCTGTCCTGCTCGACGTAGCCGATGTGCGGCGTGCAGATCGCGTTTTCGAGCCTGAGCAGCGGATGGCCCTGCAGGATGGGCTCGCTCTCGAACACGTCCACCGCCGCCAGGCCGGGGCGGCCGCGGTTCAGGCCGGCGACCAGCGCACCTTCCTCGATCAGCTCGGCGCGCGAGGTGTTGACGATGAGCGCGCTGGGCTGCATGAGTGCCAGGTCGGAATGGGTGATGATCCCACGTGTAGCCTCGTTGAGCCGCAGGTGCAGGCTCAGCACGTCGGAGGTGGCGAAGAAGCTCTCGCGGTCGCTGCAGGCGGCGTGGCCATGCTCGACCGCCAGCGCGCGCGCGGGCTCGCGTCCCCAGACCTGCACCTGCATGCCGAAGGCCTTGCCGTAGCCGGCCACCAGCTGGCCGATCTTGCCGTAGCCCCAGATGCCCAGGGTGCGCCCCCTGAGCACCGTGCCCAGACCGAAGTTGGCCGGCATGGAGGCCGACTTCAGCCCCGCCTGCTGCCACGCACCGTGCTTGAGATGCGAGATGTACTGCGGCAGCCTGCGCACCGCAGCCATCACCAGTGCCCAGGTCAGCTCGGCCGGCGCGACCGGCGAGCCCACGCCCTCGGCTACCGCGATGCCCAGCTGGGTGCAGGCCTCCACGTCGATATGGCTGCCCACGCGGCCGGTCTGCGCGATCAGGCGCAGGCGCGGCAGGCGTTCGAGCAACTGGCGGTTGAACGAGGTGCGTTCGCGGATGAGCACCAGCACTTCGGCGTCCTTCAGGCGCACCGACAGCTGGCCCACACCCTTCACCGTGTTGGTGAACACCTTGCACGGCAGGTTGCCGAGCTTGTCGGCGCACTGCAGCTTGCGCACTGCGTCCTGATAGTCGTCAAGGATGATGATGTTCATGGCTCTTCGGACCCGATTGTGCCTGCGACTGGCCACCTTGCTGGGCCGAGTTCCCATGAGGCTGACCCTGGCGACTTCATGGGCAACACAACATGCCCCGATCTGAAAGTACCACGCAGGATGCGGACAGGCTGCAGCGCCCGTTAGCATCGGCCGAACTCCGCTATCCGACCGTCATCACGCATGAGCCGACCCCCACGCCGCCGCCTGACCCTGATGCTGGCCGGCATCGCCCTGGCGTTGCTGCTTGGCGCCCTGTCTGCCGCGCTGGTCTGGTGCCAGCGAGTGCTGCCGGTGACGAACGGGCGTCTGGTCGTCACCGGCCTGCCGGCGGGGGCGCCGGCGCACACGGGCGCGCCGGTCCAGGCGCGACAGCTGCGCATCGAACGCGACGCCGACGGCGTGCCCACGATCCGGGCAGCCAACCTCGACCAGGCCATGTACGGCCTGGGCTTCGTGCATGCCCAGGACCGCCTGTGGCAGCTGGAAACCCACAAGCGCATCGGGGCAGGGCGCCTGGCCGAGGCTTTCGGCCCGGCGGCGATCGACACCGACCGCTTCCTGCGCGCGTTGGCCGTGCGCCGTGCCGCCGAGCAGCAGTGGGCCCAGAGCCAAGGCGACGGCAAGCGTGCACTGGAGGCCTATGCCGCCGGCATCAACGCCTACCTGCGCGGACACCTGCGTGCGCGCCCGCCCGAGTTCCTGGTGCTGGGCCTGCAGCCCGAGGACTGGACGCCGGTCGACAGCCTGTCCTGGGCCATCATGATGGCCTGGGACCTGGGCGGCAACTGGAGCACCGAACTGCTGCGGCTGCGCCTGGCGCTGCAGATGCCGGTGGCGCGCATCAACGAGCTTGTGCCACCGTACCCGGGCGAGCAGCCGCTGCCCACCGCCGACTACGCGGCACTGGCGCGCAGCTGGCAGGTGTCCGGCGAACTGGTCGAACGCACGGCGGCGGTGGCAGCGCCGGAGTCGGGCATCGAGGGTGTGGGCTCCAACAACTGGGTGGTCGACGGGCGCCACAGCGTGACCGGCAAGCCGCTGCTGGCCAACGACCCGCACCTCAAGCTCAGTGCGCCGGCGTTGTGGTACTTCGCCCGCATCGACATTCCCGGCCTGCAGCTGGCTGGCGCGACCATGCCCGGCCTGCCGCTGGTCGTGCTGGGCCAGAACCAGCACATCGCCTGGGGTTTCACCAACACCGGCCCGGACGTGCAGGACCTGTACCTGGAGCGCCTGCACCCCGACGATGCTGGCGTGTACGAGACACCACAGGGCTGGCAGCGCTTCGACGAACACAACGAGGTCATCAAGGTGCGCGGCGGTGCCGATGTGCGCATCACCGCGCGGTCGACCCGGCACGGTCCGGTCATCTCCGACGCGAATTCGCTGGTGACCCGTGGCCTGACCGGCGCGCTGCCCCCCGCTGCTGCAGATGCGCCGGGGGCG
>JBJOKY010000356.1:0-4791 GCA_046045865.1 Pseudomonadota bacterium
CGGCGCCGCCACCAGCGCCGGCGGGCGCGGCCGCAGCCACAGCGCCAGCAGCGGCATGGTGGCCAGGCAGAACACGCCCAGGCCGATGTAGGTGGTGCGCCAGCCCGAGGTCGAGATGAAGTGCTGCACGATGGGCGGCCAGATGGCGCCAGCCACGTAGTTGCCGCTGGCGCACACCGCCACGGCGATGCCGCGCCGGCGCACGAACCACAGCGAGGTATCCGCCACCAGCGGCGCGAAGGTGGCAGCGCTGCCCAGCGCGCCCAGCAGCACGCCGTGCAGCAGGGCGAAGGTGAACAGCGAGCCGGCCATGCCCACGGCGATGAAGCCGCTGCCCAGGCCGGCCGCGCCGATCAGCACCACCTTCATGACGCCCAGCCGGTCGGCCAGCTTGCCCATGACGATGCCGCCCAGGCCGAAGCCGACCATCATCAGCGTGTAGGGCAGCGAGGCCTCGGCGCGGGCGCTGCCGAACTCGGCCTGCACCGTGGGCAGCACGACCGAGATGACGTACATGGCGCCCGAACCGATGGTCATGAGCAGCAGCACGATGGCCAGGCGGCTCCATGCGTAGCGCGAATCGGCGGCGTGCTGCACGGGGGCGTGCATGGGGGGTGAACTCATCGGCATGCCTGTCAGCGGGTCGGATCGATCAGGAACTTGGCAGGCTGCAGCGCATCGGCCAGGCCGATGGTGCGGCCGTGGTGGCCGGGCAAGGTGGGGAAGGTCGTGCTGGTGCTCATGCGGTGCCGTCCAGCAGTTCCCAGGTCAGGCCGTGCTGGTAACCGCCCGGGTGGATGAAGTCGTCGACGACGGTGAAGTGGTTGGTGCCCGGCACGGCCTCGCACACCGGCACGGTGCGCTGGCCCCAGGCGGCGCGGATGGCCTCGTTCTGCGCCAGGAAGGAGGCACTCTCGTCGCCGCCCACGGTGGCGATGAAGCGGCCCTTGGGGGCCGGGAAACGCGCCGGGCTCAGGCGCGGCATGTCCTCGGCAGTGAGTTTCAGATCGGCCTGCACGAAGGGCACATGGCGCACAGGTTCCAGCTCGTACAGGCCCGAGATGCCCAGGGCCGCGCGCACCAGGTTCCTGGGCAGGTCGGTGCCCAGGGCGCGCCAGTCGCAGCACAGCAGCATGGCGGCCAGGTGGGCGCCGGCCGAGTGGCCCACCACGACGATGCGGCCGGGGTCGCCGCCGAAGCGGGCCGCGTTGCGCCAGGCCCAGGCCAGGGCGCGGGCGGTCTGCAGGCAGATGTCGCCGATGCCGACCTGGGGGCACAGGCTGTATTCGGGCAGCATCACCAGCGCGCCGGCGCGGGTGTAGGGGCTGGCGACCTGGCTGAAGTCGGACTTGCTCAGCGCGCGCCACCAGCCGCCGTGCACGAAGACCAGCACCGGCGCGCCACCGCCGCCGCCACCGCCTGCCGCGTTGTCGTTGCCGGCGCTGCCGTCCTCGTCGTCGGCCACGCTGGCCGGGCCGCCGGGGGTGAAGACATCGATGCGTTCGTCCGCGCCCGGGCCGTAGGCCAGGTCCGGCTGCGCCCGGCCGGCGGCCCGCAGCTCGGCGCGCGCGGCCGCAGCTTCGGCCGCCCAGCGTGCCAGGATGTCGGCCGAATCGGCCACACGGGCGCGGTTGTTGTATTCGAGGTCGAGCCAGGCCGGGTCGCGGGCTTCGAGCAGGTTCAGGGGCATGCAGGTCTCCGTGGCGATGGGTGTTTGTGGCGCAGCTTGCACAGCCGCGCAGGGAAGATGATGCCGCATGCGCCTGCACCGGCGCTCATGGTTGAATGCGCCCCGTCGGCGCCGGTGCGCCGATGGCGGATGGGACCGCGGCGAGCCTGCCGGTCCACGCGCCGATGCCAGCCACGACCAGACCGCCACGCCATATGGACGCCCGGGTGCAGCCGACCACCACCACCTCGCCGCTGTTGTCGCCGCTCTACCTGCTGGAGCGCTTCGAGGTGGGCATCGTCCACCTCGACGAGGCGCGCCACGTCACCGGCATGAACGACTACGCCCGCCGGGTGCTGCCGGTCGAGCGCATGCAGCCCTTCGACCGCATGGTGCTGAGCTTCCACCCCGAGCGCTCCAAGCCCAAGGTCGAGTTCCTGCTCGACCAGGCGGCCGGCCAGTGCCCGGTGGCCAGCCCGCCGCCCATGACGATGATCATCAACATCCCCGAGCGGGTGCTGCTGATCAAGGTGAGCCGCACGCGCGACGCCACGCTGCAGCCCACCGGCTACGTGCTGGTGTTCTACGACATCACCGAATTCGTCGCCTCGACCGAGGAGACGCAGCCCAGCCGCAGCGACGCGCGCCGCCGGCTGCTCAAGATCCCCACCGTGGCGGCCAACCGCATCGCCTTCGTCGACGCCGAGGACATCCTGGCCGTGCGCTCGGATGGCCACTACACCCGCGTCATCACCGCCCAGGGCAACCAGTTCTGCAACCTCGCCATCGGCGACATCGAGACCCGGCTCGACCCCGAGCACTTCATGCGTGTGCACCGCAGCCACGTCATCAACCTGCGCGCGGTCAGCCAGCTGCTGCGCGAGGACGGCAAGCTCGCCGTGCTGCTGGACGGCGTGGCCGAGCCGGTGGCGGTGTCGCGTGCCAGCGCCGCGGCGCTGCTGGAGCGCCTGGGCGTGCCGGCGGGCGGTGGCGGCGGCACGGCCGGACGCTGAGCGGGGTGCCGGGCGGCCAGGGGCGACACGGCACGGTCAGGCCAGGGCGCGCTCGATGTCGGCAAAGCTCTCGGCGATGGGCGCGGTGTCGATCAGCATGCCGAGCTGGCGCTCGATCTGCGAGCGCGAGATCACCCCGCGCACGCGCTGCTGAGGCTGGGCGGCGCCAATGCTGCTGCCACCGCCGCTGCTGTCCACCACCAGCAGGTGGTTGCGGCCGAAACGCTTGAGCGCGTCGATGGCGTCGCCCACGGTGGCGATGCCCATGCGGGAGAAATCCACCGCGTCGATCTGGCCGATGGGTGTCATCACGTCGGCCACGGTGAGCTCGTCGTAGTGCACGTTGCGCTCGTGCACCAGGCGCATCTGGCGCTCGCCGCGCAGGTCGGTGGTGGTGATCAGGCCGGCCAGGGCCGGCATGTCGGTCACCACGAAGAGCATGCGCACGCCCTGGTAGATCATGATCTGTTCGGCCTGCAGCAGGCTGGTCTCGGGCTGGGTGGTCGCCGCCTTGAAGCGTGTGAGGTCGGTCATCACCTCGATGGCCGGCGAGGCCAGGGTGACGGGCGCGAACTGCCAGGGCTCGGCCTGGGCCAGCGAGACACCGGGCTGGACACGGAAGGTGGGCAAGGCTGCGGTCATCGAGAACCTCCGATGGGGGTGGGTTGAACGAGGTGGCTCGCGCCACCGGACTTTCAGCCTACGCCGGGCCTGTTGCGCGTCGTGAGCGCCGCGCGGCGACCCTGCTGGCGTGTCGACAACCGGGGCTGGCGGCAGTGCTGCGGGTAAGCCCCTTGATCGTTTTCCCTCGCTGCGTGACAGCTCTGTTACGTCATCCGCCACGTGTGGTCAGCGCATGGCCACCGTTCGTGCGACCGGGCTGCCGTTCGTTCAGCAAGCCTTGCATTTCGTGCGCGCCCTGACTTCCGGTGCACCGACCCGGTGCGATGACCCCGGTGACAACTCGTTCACACCTCATTTCCACAATGGGGCGATGGCACCGCCAGCAGTGCCGCCTTACCCCAGGAGACCGCCATGATTCCACCCTCGTTCGACTACCACGCGCCCCGTTCGGTGGGCGAAGCCATCGGCCTGCTCGGCAGCCTCGGGCCGGACGCCAAGCTGCTGGCCGGCGGGCACAGCCTGCTGCCGATGATGAAGCTGCGCTTCGCGGCGCCCTCGGCCCTGATCGACCTGAACAAGATCGCCGAGCTGCGCGGCGTGTGCGAGGACGGCGACGTGGTCGTCATCGGCGCCATGACGGTGGAAAACGAGCTGATCAGCAACCCCGTGCTGCAGGCCCGAGCACCGCTGCTGCCCGAGGCCGCGCGCCAGATCGCCGACCCGCAGGTGCGCAACCGCGGCACCATCGGCGGCGACATTGCCCACGGCGACCCGGGCAACGACCACCCGGCCATCGCCATCGCGCTGGACGCCACCCTGGTGCTGCAGGGCCCCGGCGGCACGCGCAGCGTGGCGGCGGACCAGTTCTTCCTCGGCACCTACATGACGGCGATGGCCGAGAACGAGATCCTGACCCAGATCCGCGTGCCGGCCTTCAAGCCGGGCTCGGGCTACGCGTACGAAAAGCTCAAGCGCAAGACCGGCGACTGGGCCACCGCGGCCGCGGCCGTGGTGCTGCGCCTGGACGGCGGTGTGGTGAGCCACATCCGCATCGCCCTGACCAATGTGGCGCCCACCGCGCTGCGCGCCACGGATGCCGAAGCCGCGCTGCTCGGCCAGCCCTTGAGCGAAAGCACCATCGCCGCCGCCACCGCTGCCGCCATGTCCATCTGCGACCCGGCGGAAGACCTGCGCGGCGACCGTGACTACAAGACCGCCATGGCCGGCCAAATGCTGCGCCGTGCCCTGGCCCGCGCCGCCGCGCGCTGCTGAACGACAGGAGGAGACATTCATCATGACCAAGAAGACACTGCTTTCACTCAGCGTCAACGGCAAGGCCTATGACAAGGCGGTCGAGCCCCGCACCCTGCTGATCCATTTCCTGCGCGAGGAACTCAACCTCACCGGCGCCCACATCGGCTGCGAGACCAGCCACTGCGGCGCCTGCACGGTCGATCTGGACGGCCAGTCGGTCAAGAGCTGCAC
>JBJOKY010000357.1:0-4783 GCA_046045865.1 Pseudomonadota bacterium
CGGAGTGCCGCCCTGGGCGAGCTGCTGCAGGCAGGCCAGGCACAGGCAGCGCTGGTAGCGTGTGCGCAGTGCCGCCAGGGTGTCGGCGTCCAGCTGCACCGTGGTGCAGGCGCAGGGCGCGGGGCCGTTCATGCCGCAGATCCAGGGCTGGCCGCAGCGCTCGCAGGGCGCGGCGGGCGGCAGGGCGAGGGATGGGTCGACGGCGGCGGTGTTCACATGCCGAGTGTCGTGCACCTGGCGTGCCGGCATCAATGCGGCGTGCGCTCGGCCAGCGTGGCGGCGGTGGCCTCGATCTCGGCCAGCCAGCGCGGCTCGCGCCGGCGCGCCAGGTCCAGCGCCCGTTCGACCGCGCTGCGCGCCTCGGCCCAGCGGCCCAGGTCCATCTGCAGCTGGGCCAGGTTGTTCCAGGCCACGGCGCTGTCCAGCGCGGGGGCGCGGGCCTGCAGCAGCGCGGCGGCCTCGCCGGGCCGGGCATCGGCCTGCAGGCCGCCGGCCAGGCCCAGGGTGGCGAGCAGTTCGTCCGGCCAGCGCGCCAGCACGCTGCGCCATACCGTCACCTGGGCGGCGGGCGGCGCGCTGCGCTCGAAGTCCAGCGCGGCCTGCACCACCTGCTCGCGCGCGCTGGTGGCCGGCAGTTCGCCCGGCGCCAGCAGCACCGCGCCCCAGTAGGCCGAGCGCGCCCAGGTGTATTCGAAGGTGGACCAGGCCAGGCGCTGGCCGGCCTGGTCACCGCTGTGCAGGATGAACTCGCGCCGGCCACGGTCGTAGCCGATCAGCACGGCGTAGTGCCAGGTGGCGAGCCCGCCGGTCAGCCAGCGCGGCAGCCAGTTCAGGCCCAGGTTCTGCAGCACCAGCACGGGGTGGCCGGCATCGAGCTCGGCCATCAGGCCCTGCAGCGTGGGCGCCGTGCGCACCGCCAGGGCGCCGGCGCGACGGGCCGCGGCCAGCATCTCGATCTGCAGGCTGCCGCCGCGCGCCGGCAGGTAGACCGCCCGGGCCAGCGCCTGCACGTCGCCCGGCAGGCCGGCGGCCTGCAGGCTGCTGGCCAGCGCCTGCGGGCCGCAGTGGCGCACCTGGGCGGCGTCGGTGAGCGGCACGAAGGGCACGTGGCGCAGTTCCACCACGGCCTGCGGCACCGACGCGTCGGCCGGGCCGGCCTGCAGCGCGGCGGTCATGGGCGGCGGCAGCCAGGCGGCGCAACCCGCCAGGCTGACGAGCAGCACCAGCGTCGTCGCCGGACGCGCCCACCCGGCCCCCGGCCGTGCGGCCCGCATCGCCCCGCCGGTCAGCGCTGCCGGGCCGGGCCGCTGCGGCGGCGGTTGCGCCGCCACGGGCTGCATCAGTCCGGCTTCAGCGGATCGAACGCGTGAAGGGGAAGACCTTGGTGAAGCCCAGGATGTCGGTCACCAGCAGCACCAGGAACAGGAACACCAGGGTGTCGACGATGCCGGCGCCGGCCGGCGCCTGGTCGATATCGGCCAGCAGCCGGGCCGCCTCGGCGTCGCCCAGGGCCGCCACGCGCAGACGCGCCTGGTCCAGGTCGACGCCGCGTTCGATCAGGGCCAGACGCAGGTCCTCGCGTTCCAGCGCGGCGGTCAGTCCGGCTTGCGGGCTGCCGGCGGGCGGGGTGGTCGACCTGCCTGCCACGGCCGCCTGCGCCACGGCCTGCGCGCTGATGCTGCCGGCCTGTGCGGTCGACACCAGGCCCATGCCGCCCAGGCACAGCGCGACAGCCAGCGTGATGGCGCGGCTGGCGCGCGACGTGCCGCGGCGGCCAGGCCAGGTGATGCGGGCGTGGTCGGCCGCGGTTGCGCCGTGCGGACGGGCGTGTGCGGGGACAACATAGTGGTTCATGCCAGGCTCCAGGTGAGAGGGCGGGCAGGCTGCACTGCCGGCCTGCCCACGGTCAATTTAGCGCAGTGGTCGCGACGCCGGTCACAGGATGCAAGCATCGCCCCTGGTCGGCTCGGGTTCATGCAGGCCGACGCCGTCCAGGCGGGCTGGCACCGGATCAGTGTCGTCTGTCCATGTCAGGCGCGTCTCGCGTGTGGAGAAAATCACGCTACCCTGTGTCCAGCACCATGCTGCCACGCAACAGCATCCTCATCGTCGATCACCAGCCCGACCAAGTGCAGGCGCTGGCCACGGCGCTGGCACGTGACGGCAACGTCACCGTGCTGGGCAGCTGCGCGGCTGCCTGGGCCTGGCTCGACGATCACCAGCCCGAGCTGGTGATGATCGATGTCGACAGCGCCGACGGCAGCGGCTACCAGCTGGCCCGGCGCCTGCGCGACGACCGCACGCTGGCTCACGTGCCGGTGGTGCTGATGAGCGCCCGGCTCGATCCGCAGGTCGAGAGTCTGGGCCTGCAGCTGGGCGCAGCGGACGTGATCGGCAAGCCGCTGCAGATCGAGATCACCCGGCTGCGTGTGGCCGGCCATCTGGACCGCGCCCGCCTGGCCATCGCGCTGGCGCGTTCGCTGCGTGCGGGTGGCCTGGCGCTGTGGGAAGGCTCGGCCGAGCTGTGCCGCCTGGCCGACGGCGGGCACGAACTGCTGGGGCTGGACGAAGGCGTCGCCCTGCCGTGGCGCGAGCTGGTGCACGCACAGGATCTTCCCCGCCTGGCAGCGGCCTTGCAGCAGCTGGCCGGCACAGGCATCGCGGATGCGCCCGCTGGTCTGCTGGCGCTGGACCTGCGCCTGCGGCGCCACGGCGGCAGCTGGCTCTGGGTCGCGCTGCAGGGTCGGCGTGTCGACCAGATGGCCGCAAGTCGCGGGCAGCCGGGCGCCGGTGCGGCACCACAGGCGCTGGCCGGCACCCTGGTCGACATCAGCGGGCGCAAGCAGCTCGAGGCCGCGCTGCGCGAGCGCGAGGCCGGCCTGAGCGCACTGCTGGGATCGCTGCACGACCTGGTGCTGACACTGGACGGCCAGGGCCAGGTCACCAGCTGCCACCTGCCCGCCGAGTTCGAGCTGGAGCTGCCCCAGGCCGGGCGCCACGGCGGCGCCTTCGCGGCCTGGCTGCCGGCCGGCATTGCCGGGCCGCTGCACGACGCGCTGGCCGGCCTGGCGCTGGACGGGCGCCGCCGCGGCTTCGAATGCAGCTGGCCGGCCCCCGCACCTGCGCCCGCTGCAGGCGGCCAGGCCGGGGTGGCCGATGCTGCGCCGCAGCGCCTGCGCCATGGCCTGGCCAGCCTGAGCCTGCTGCAGGCGCCGCTGGAGCGGCCCTGGCCGGCGCCCGACAGGGCGGATGCCCCGGCGTCGGCCGGCGCGCTGCTGGTGCTGCGCGACATCACCGAGCACAAGGTCGAGGAGGACGCGATCCGTCAACTGGCCTATTTCGATCCGCTGACCGGCCTGCCCAACCGCCGCCTGCTGCACGACCGGCTGCGCCAGGTGCAGGCCAGCAGTCACCGGCGCCAGCGCCACGGCGCGCTGATCTTCATCGACCTCGACCACTTCAAGGAGGTCAACGACCGCTGGGGCCATCGCTGTGGCGACCAGCTGCTGGTCGAGCTGGCTCGCCGGCTGCAGGTCAGCGTGCGCGCCTGCGACACGGTGGCGCGGCTGGGCGGCGACGAGTTCGTCGTGGTGCTGGCCGACCTGGACGCACAGGCCGCGGTGGCGCGCACCCAGCTCGGCCAGATCGCGACCAAGATGCTGGCCCGGCTGGCGCGTGCCTACGAGCTCGACACCCACCGCCACCGGTGCACGGCCAGCCTGGGTGCGGTGATCTTCCTGGGCAACGAGCCGACGCTGGACGAGCTGATCGCCTGTGCCGACAGCGCCATGTACCGCGCCAAGGCGGCCGGGCGCAACGCGCTGAGCCTGGCCGACGGCTGATGAGCTAGCGCGTGGGCCACCGAGCGCGGCCGTGCAGTCAGCCGCCTCAGGGTGTGCGTGGCGCCCTGGCCTTGCCGGCCCGCCGGGGGCGTGGCGCCGGCGGGTCGGCCTGCGGCGCACTGTCGCCGGCGTGGCCGCGCTGGGCCGCGATGGCCGCGCCCAGGTCCAGCACGGCCATGCCGTAGTAGGCCGACCAGTTGTAGCGCGTCAGGGCCCAGAAGTTCTCGGTCCCGGCGACGTAGCTGGGTGCTGCGTCGGGGCCGTTCTGCAGCTCCACCAGGGCCAGCAGGCCGTTGTGACCGCGCCCGGCGTCGTCCAGCACGGCGCCGTTGTCCTCCAGTTCGTGGTGGGTGAAGCTGGGCCGGATGTCGGGCGCCAGCAGTGCGGCGAGCTGGTCCGGATCCTCGGGCGGCTGCACCGGAAAACGCGCTGGCAGGCCGGCCTGCCAGCCGTGCGCGGCCAGGAAGTTGGCGATGCTGCCGATCACGTCGGGCAGGCTGGACTGCAAGTCGATGCGGCTGTCGCCGTTGAAGTCCACCGCATAGTCGAGCCAGGAGCCTGGCATGAACTGCCCCCAGCCGATCGCGCCGGCGTAGGAGCCGCGGATCGTGGCCGGCTCCAGCCCCTCCTTGTGCGCCAGCCTGAGCAGCGCGCCCAGTTGCTCGCGGAAGAAGGGCGAGCGGTCGCTGCGGCCGGTGGGGAAGTCGAAACCCAGCGTGGTGAGCGCGTCCAGGGCACGGAAGGTGCCGACATGGCGGCCGTAGAGGGTTTCCACGCCGATGATGCCGACGATGATCTCGGCCGGCACCCCGTAGCGCGCCTCGGCCGCCGCCAGCCAGCGCTGGTTGGCCGACCAGAAGGCCAGCCCGGCGCGGATGCGCTGCGGCTCGACGAAACGCGCCCGGTAGACCGCCCAGTTGCGCGACTGGCCGGGCGGCGTG
>JBJOKY010000358.1:0-10330 GCA_046045865.1 Pseudomonadota bacterium
TCAACGCCCGCGGCGAACGTTTCCACGACGAGACCGCCGGCTACTCCGAGGCCTCGGTGGCCGTGCTGGCCCAGCCGGGCGGGCGGGCCTGGAACGTCTTCGACGTACGCCTGCTGGCCCTGGGCCGGACCTTCCCCGACTTCGTCGCCGCCGAGGCCGCGGGCGCGGTGCGCCACGCGCCCGACGCGGCCTCGCTCGCACGCGTGATCGGCTGCGACGCGGACACGCTCGCACACACGCTGGCCGGCACCCGCCTGGCCGCACCCTTGCACGCCATCCAGGTCACCGGCGCGCTTTTCCACACCCAGGGCGGGCTGGACATCGACGGCCACTGCCGCGTGCTCGACGGCGCGGGCCGGCCCCTGCCCAACCTGCTCGCGGCCGGTGGCGCGGCGCGCGGCGTGTCCGGCAACGCGATCTGGGGCTACCTCTCCGGCAACGGCCTGCTGAGCGCGGTGGCCGGCGGATACATCGCGGCCGACACGATCGCGGCCTTGCTCAACGAATCCACCGCGGAGACCGCGCCATGACGCTCAAGGCCCGACTCGCCGAAGCCCGCCCGCTGCTCGCACCGGGTGTCTACGACGCCCTCTCGGCCCTCATCGCCGAACAGGCCGGCTTCGAGGCGCTCTACCTCTCGGGTGCCTCGATCGCCTACACCCGCCTGGGCCGTTCGGACGTGGGCCTCACCACCGCCACCGAGGTGGAGGACACGCTGGCCCGCATCACCGAGCGGGTGCGCCTGCCCGTCATCGTCGATGCCGACACGGGCTTCGGCAATGCGCTCAACGTGCAGCGCACGGTGCGCGGCTTCGAGCGCGCGGGCGCGGCCATGGTCCAGCTGGAGGACCAGGGCTTCCCCAAGCGCTGCGGCCACCTGGCGGGCAAAAGCGTCGTCCCCACCGCCGAGATGTGCGGCAAGCTGCGCGCGGCGCTGGATGCACGCCGCAGTGCCGACACCCTGATCCTGGCGCGCACCGATGCCCTGGCCCTCGAAGGCCTCGATGCCGCGCTCGACCGCGCGGAGGCCTACCTGGCCTGCGGCGTGGATGCACTCTTCATCGAGGCCCTGCGTTCAAGCGAACAGATGGACGCGGCCTGCGCCCGCTTCGCCGGCCGAGTTCCCCTGCTGGCCAACATGGTCGAGGGTGGGCAGACGCCGGTGCAGTCGGCCGCCGAACTGGGCGCGCGGGGCTTTCGCATCGTCATCTTCCCCGGCGGCACGGCGCGCGCCGTGGCACACACCCTGCAGGCCTACTACGCCAGCCTGCAGGCCAGCGGCAGCACGGCCGCCTGGCGCGATCACATGCTGGACTTCGACGGCCTCAACGCCCTCATCGGCACGCCCGAGCTGCTGGACCAGGGCCGGCGCTACGAGTGACCGTGCGCCTAGACTGAACCGCCCCCACGGGCGATGGACGCATGGGCTGCGTCATGGTGCGGCCGTCTTGTCCAGCAGCGCCAGGCTGCCCGACAGCAGGGCGACCTCGGTCCTGAGCTGCTGGCCGAACAGGTCGACTGCCCTGGCGTCGACCTGTTCGGCTGCCAGCTTGAGATCGTCGGCCAGGCCGGCCAGTTTGCTGGCGCCGACGATGATCGCCGCCCCCTTGATCGAATGCGCCAGCCCGGCCACGCCCGGCAGGTCAGGCCCTGCGAGCGCGGCGTCCAGGCGGGGCAGGAAATTGGCCAGGTCCTGGTCGCGGAACATCCTCAGCCATTTCCTGTAGCGATCCGGCCTGCCCTTGGCGTTGGCCAGGCCGCTTGCCATGTCCAGACCGGGCAGCTCGGGCAGGGTCAGGCCAGGCGGTGACAGTGCCGGCGGCGGCGGCGGCTCGGTCGGCGGCCTGGCCGCGGCGTTCATCGTGGCCACGGGCGGGTGTTCACCCTGCCCGGTCTGCGCGGCCGCAAGCGGTGCGTGCAGCCACTGCAGCATGGCGGCAAACAAGGCGTCGCCACGCACCGGCTTGCTCAGGAAGGCGTTCATGCCGGCGGCCAGGCAACGCTCGCGGTCGCCGGTCATGGCGTTGGCGGTGAGCGCGATGATGGGCAGTTCGCACCAGCGCGCCTGGGCACGCAGCCGGCGCGTGGCCTCGTAGCCGTCCATCACCGGCATCTGGCAGTCCATCAGCACGCAGTCGGGCGTGGCACGCTCGATCTCGGCCAGCGCCTCGGCGCCGTTGCCGGCCACGCGCAGGCGCAACGCCAGCGGTTCGAGCAGGTCGCGCATCACCTCCTGGCCCAGCTCGTTGTCCTCCACCAGCAGCACGTCGGCACCCCGCAGCCGCGCCAGTGCGGCAGGTTCGACCGCCGTGGCCGGGTGGACGGCTGCGCGCCCGACCAGCGGCGTTGCGGCGACGTCCAGCCAGACGCTGAAGCTCACCACGCAGCCCTGGCCATCTTCGCTGTGCAGCTCGATGTCGCCGCCCATCAGCGTGACCAGGCGCTTGCAGATGGCCAGGCCCAGGCCGGTGCCGCCAAAGCGCCGGGTGGTGGAGGCGTCGGCCTGATTGAAGGGCTGGAACAGGCGGGCCTGCTCCTGGGCGCTGATGCCGATGCCCTGGTCGCTCACGGCGAACTGCAGCTTGATCCGCCGGCCGACGCGGGGCGGTTGCGCCACGCCGACGCTGACCCTGACGCAACCGTGTTCGGAAAACTTGATCGCGTTGCCGACCAGGTTGATCAGCACCTGGCTCAGGCGCAGCGCATCCCCCACCAGCGTGAGCGCGGCCTCATGCGGCGCGGGCATGACCAGTTCCAGGCCCTTGGCAACGGCGCGCTCGGCCAGCATCGAGTGCACGGTGTCCAGCACGTCGGCCAGGGCGAAGGCTTCGGCACTCATCTCCAGCTTGCCGGCCTCGATCTTCGAGTAGTCCAGGATGTCGTCGATGATGCGCAGCAGCAGGCGCGACGCGCCGTCGATCTTGGCCAGGTAGTTGCGCAGGCGCTCGTCCGGGCCGCTCAGCAGGCACTGGTGCGTCATGCCGATGATGGCGTTCATCGGCGTGCGGATCTCGTGGCTCATGTTGGCCAGGAAGGACGACTTCATCTCGTTGGCCTGCTCGGCGGCGTTCTTGGCCTCGGCGAGCTGCCGCTCGGCCAGCTTCTGGCGCGTGATGTCCATGCACCCGCCGATGAAGCCGACGAAATCACCGCCCGCGCCCAGCCGCGGCACACCACGCGCCAGCACCCAGGCGTACTGGCCGTCGGCGTTGCACAGCCGGTATTCGATCTCGAAGGGCTGGCGCTGCTCGAAGCTGGCACGGTACTGCGCGAGGTAACGCGCCAGATCGTCCGGGTGCACGGCCTCGGTCCAGCCATGGCCGAGCTGCTGCTCCATGGTGCGGCCGGTGAAGTCGAGCCAGCGCTGGTTGAACCAGGCGCGGTGCTGGTCCGTGCCGGCCAGCCAGATCATGACCGGCGCGGCGTCGGCCATGAGGCGGAAACGTTCCTCGCTCTCGCGCAGCAGGTCCTCGATCTGGCGCCGTTCGGTCGTGTCCGTGGCCACGCCCGACAGCATCGTCACCTGGCCCTGGGCATCGCGCAGCAGCAGGCCGCGGTCGCGCACCACCCGCATGCTGCCGTCCGGGCGCACGACGCGGTATTCGACGTCGTAGACCGCACCCCGGCTGAACGCCTCGATGGCCTGCGCCACCGCGGCCTGGTCAGCCGGGTGGACACCCTCCAGCCACAGCGTGGGCCGGGCGTAGAGCTCGGCGCAGGGCCGACCCCAGATCTTCTCGAAGGCCGGGCTGACATAGAGCAGGGTCGAGAAGTCCGGCTGGATCATCCAGAACACGTCGCCCACCGCCTCGGCCATGCGGTGGAAACGCTCCGCGATCGTGCGCTCCTGGGCACTGGCGCGGGCACTGTCCTCGCGGCTGCGGATCGCGTCCTCCAGCAGGTTGAGGGTGGCCAGGTGGGCCTGGCGCAGCGACTTGTTGGCCTGCTGCAGCTGGGTCGTGCGTGCGGCGACCTGCTGCTCCAGCTGCGCATCGGCGTGCAGGCGTCGGCCCGCCTCGTCGGCGGGCCGGGGCGTGCTCGTGCCGCCAGGTCCGCTCGGCTCATGCTGCGCCAGGTGCGCCTGCAGGGCGCCGGAGACCTGCGGGTGGCGCTGCTGCTGGCCGTTGGCGACCAGCAGTTCGTCGATCTGCGCCTTGAGCTCGACCATGTGCAGCTCGCGGTCGGTGGCCGCCTGGTTGAAGCGTGCCAGCAGATCGTTGGTCTGCTGCAGCTCGTCCAGGCTGGCCTGCAGCGCGTCGGCGGCCCGGCGCGCCCGGGTGACGTCCTGCGACAGGCCGATCAGGCGCAGCGGCCGGCCCTGGGCGTCTTGCTCGACGCGGCCGGTCTCGTGCAGCCAGGCCACCTGGCCGTCGGGGCGCAGGATGCGGAAGTCGCATTCGTAGCGCCCGTCTGCCTGCGTCAGGGCGGCCCGGACCCGGGCGTCGAAGGTCGGGAGATCCTGCGGATGCACCAGCTCGCGCACTGTCTCGAAGGTGCCGGGTGCCTGCGGGGGGGTGACCGTCAGGGTCGGGTCGACCGACTGGTAGCGGTGCACCTCGTTGCGCACGATGTCCCATTCGAACGAGATCAGGAAGGCCGAGTCGAGAGCCAGCTGCAGGCGCTGCTGGTTCCTGCGCAGCGCGTTCTCGACCTGCTTGCGCTCGCTGATGTCGAGGTGGGTGATGACCACGCCGTTGACGGCGCCGGCACCCAGCGGCACGACGGTCATGACGAACCAGCGTTCGCGCTGCGGGCTGTGGCAGGCGTATTCGAGCGTGGGCGTATTCGAGCGTGTACTGCGGGCAGGCACCGTCCAGCACGGCCTGGATGCCGGCCAGCGCCTGCGTGGCGTCATCCACCCCGGCGGCGCTGGCCTGGCGGCACACGGCCAGGTAGTTGGTGCCGCTGGCCATGCCCGCCGCATCGGCCGCGCCGTTGCCGGCGGCGAAGTCGGACCAGGCCTGGTTGACCGTCAGGATCATGCCCTGGCGGTCCAGCACGGCGATGTGCGCGGGCAGGGCCTGCAGCGTCGTTCGGGTCAGTTCCTCGCTGCGCTCCAGGGCCTGCTGCACGCGCCGCGGCTGCGTGACGTCGCGCAGGATGGCGGTGTAGCTGCGTACGCCCTGGACCTCGATGCACGAGATCGATGCCTCGACCGGAAACTCCTCGCCCGCGAGGTTCACCGCCACCACGTCGCCCAGGCTGCGCATGCGCCGGCTGGGCACGGCGCTGGCGCCGAAGGTGCGCAACTGCTCGGCATGGCCGGCCGTGAAACGCGCCGGCAGCAGCAGGTCGAGCGGGCCGCCCAGCACCTCGGCCGCCGGGCGGCCGAACATCGCCGCGGCAGCGGCGTTGTACTGGATGACGCGCTGGGCCTCGTCCACCGTCACGATGGCATCCACGGCCGCGTCGATCATGCCGGCCAGTCGCGCCTGCTCGCGCTGCAGCTCGCCCTGGGCCGCCAGGCGCACCTGTTCGCTCTGCTGCAGCACCTCGGCCGTGCGCCACACGAAGGCGCAGAACAGCGCGATGTAGGTGACCTGCACCATCGCCACGGCGAATTCGGCATCGAACAGGCCCTGGCGCACCGCCGTGACCTGGGCCCAGCCGATCACGAAGGGCGCGACCAGTGCCAGCGGCAGCAGGCGCCGCGCCATGAGGCCGCCCACGCCGCTGCTGCTGACCACGGCCATCAGCCCGGCCTGCGGGCGCGCCACCAGCAGCCCCGCATTGAGCAGCGCCAGTCCCAGCGAGGTGTGCAGTGCCACGCTGGAGTAGGCGAACACGCCGTACAGCGCCGGCACGGCGTAGGCGTAGCCCAGCACCGCCAGCATGCAGATCAGCATGGAGAGCAGGGCAGCACCCTGGCCGGCGCGGACCCAGCGCGGCCGGTCGAGCGTGAGCAGGCCCAGGCCGCTCAGACTCAGCGCCAGCGACGTGGCCAGGGCCATGCGTCCGGGCGGTGCGCCGGCCGAGGGCTCGGCGGCGGCAGTCATGATCAGCTGGTCGACCCGCAGGTCCACGTCCAGGGTGTATTCGAGCAGCGACACCAGGCCGATCAGCGCCACGCCCGCGGCCGCCAGGCGCCGCAGCAGGCCCCGCGCGCCAGGCCCCGACACCGCGGCCGGCGCCGACGTTGATGCCGACGCTGGTTCCGACGCTGATGTCGGGGTGGTCCGCCCCGCCTCGGCCAGCGACAGGCCGGCCAGCGCCAGCGCCAGCGCGGTGTTGACCTTCATGCTCACCAGGCCGGGCAGCACGCTCTTGAGCGCCTCGATGTCCAGCGCCCAGCCGGCCAGCACGGCCAGGCCCAGCAGCGTGACGGCGTGTGCGCACCATCGCGTCAGGGCGGCGTAGCCATCGGCCAGCGCGAGCTGGTTGTCCTTGTCGAGCATGCCCGTGATCCGTCCTTCGCCCGTTGAAGATGATGCTGCAGCCATTCTGACCAGGCGCGATGCCAGAATCCGTGCCAGACCGGATTTCAAGGATGCTCAGCCATGAACGACGTCGGGCCCGTGCCCGCAAGACCTGGTCAGCGCCGACGTGACCAGATCCTGGCGCCCAAGCTGGCCCATGTGCTGGCCGACCAGCTGCGCCGCATGATCGTGTCCGGCGAGCTCAAGTCCGAGGATCTGATCGCCGTCTCGCGCGGCATCCGCGGCGGCGCCGTGGTGCTGGAGCCCCGCATCGACAAGGTGGCGCAGTTCGGCCGCGCCTACCTCACCGCGGTGGGCGCGACGCTGCGCGAGCTGCACGAGGCGCGCAGCATCATCGAGCCGCCGGTGGCACGCGCGCTGGCGACCCGGCGCAGCGCGCCGGCCGTGGCCGTGCTGCGCCAGGCGGTGGACGGCGCGGCGGCGGCGCTGCAGGCGCGCGACCTCAAGGCCGCGCTGCAGCGGGCCGGCGCCTTCCACGAGTCGCTGGTGCAGCAGTCGGAGAACCGCGTGCTCGGCCTGGTCGTGGGCATGCTGCACGACATGGCGGTGCGCAGCCAGACGGCCCTGCTCGGGCTGGAGCTGGACGAGCAGACCAAGCTCAGCGTGGTCGGCCGCACGGTGGACGCCTGCCGGCGCCTGGTCGACCTGATCGAGGCGGGCGAGGCCGACGCGGCCGAGAGCTACTGGGCCGACTACATGCGCAAGACCTCGCGCCTGCTCATGGGCACCGGCCAGGCGGACAGCATCATCGCGCTGTGAGCCGTGCGGCGGCCGTGGGCGGGGGGTGTTCACGCGGGCAGGGCCGGGCCGGCGGCGCTGGTGGTGGCAGACGTGGTGGCAGGGGCTGTGGCGGAGTCCGTGGTGGTGACCGTGCCGGCCAGCGCCTCCAGACTGGCCACGTCACCCTGGCGGCAGTGCCGCAGCACGAGTTCGACGAAGCCCGCGTGGCCGGGCTGGCGTGCGGCCAGCGCATGGGCCCAGTCCTCGATCGCGAACAGCCGGCCCAGGTCCAGCAGGCCGTTCAGCACGGCCAGGTCGGCGGCCGGCAGCGCCAGGGGGGCACTACTGGTCTGGCCGGCCGGGGCTGCGTCCGGCCCGGCCGACACTGCGGTCACCGCAGGCACCTTGGGCACGGCTGACGTGGCGGAGTCGGGCGGCATGGCCAGCGCCGGCTCGGCGGGCTGGCCGACGTGGCTGCAGGCGCCGGTCGCCGCCTCCGGATGGCCGACATGGCGGCACAGGAAACACTTCAGCGCCAGCTCGTCCAGCGGCTTGCCGGTCGTGCCGTCGAAGTCCAGCTGCGCCGCCGCCAGCCCGGCCGGGCGCTGCAGCTCCGAGGCCGAGATCAGCAGCACCGGCAGTGCGGCCAGCGCGGGCGTGGCGCGCAGGCGTTCGAGCAGGCCCCAGCCGTCCAGCATCGGCATGAACTGGTCGGCCAGCACGGCGTCGACCGGCGGCCTGGCCGTGGCGCAGACCGCCAGCGCGGCGGCGCCGTCGGGCGCCTCGACCACGCGGTAGCCCCAGTCCTCGCAGACGTCGCGCAGGTAGGCGCGGTTGGTCGCCGCGTCGTCGACCACCAGCAGCGTGGCGCCGGGCCAGGGCGATGCGCCGGGCTGCCACTTGCACGGCCGTGTGGCGGGGGCGGGGGCCTGCAGGCGCGGCCGGTGCGTGGGCAGGTCGAGCTCGAAGCTGAAGCTGCTGCCCAGCCCGGGCGTGCTGCACACCCCCAGGCTGCCACCCATGGCCTGCACCCAGTGGCGGGCGATGGACAGGCCCAGCCCCAGGCCGGGCAGGCCGGGCGCTGCGCCGGCGCGCTGGAAGGGTTCGAAGATGCGGGCCTGATCCTGCGCAGCAATGCCCGGGCCGGTGTCGTGCACCGACCACCGCAGGCGGGCCAGGTCGCCCGCGCTGGTGGTTGCGTGGTTGTTCGCGCCGACGTGTGAGCTGACGTTCGCACTGACGTTCGCGCCCGGGCCGCCAGCGGCCCGCTCGACCGCCAGCGTCACCCGCCCGGCGGTGGTGTACTTGCAGGCGTTGCCCAGCAGGTTCTGCAGCACCTGGGCCAGGCGCTGTTCGTCGACCCACACCAGCGCCGGCAGGCCCTCGCCCAGCTGCACCGTGAACTGGTTGCGCCCGCGCTGGGCCAGCGCATGGCCGACCTCGGCCAGGGCGGCCACCAGTTCGGACAGCCGCACGCCGACCGGACGCAGCCGCGTCGGCTGGTTGGCATCCAGGGTGAATTCGAGCAGGTCGTCGATCAGGCGCTGCAGCTGCACGCCGCTGCGCTCGGCCGCTTCCAGCATGCGCCGGTCCTCGCCCTGGCTGCGCCGCAGCAGCAGGCGCACATAGCCCAGCAGGGTGTGCACGGGCGTGCGCAGCTCGTGGTTGACGTTGGACAGGAAGTGGCTCTTGGCCAGGTTGGCGGCCTCGGCCTCGCTCGACCGGGCGGCGAGCAGGTGGTTGGCGGTCTCCAGGTCGAGCAGGGCGCGCTTGAGCACGCCGATGTCGCGCGCGATGGCGAGCACCTGGTCGTGCCCGCCAGCCAGGCTGGCCAGCACCAGCTCGACCACGGTGGTGGCGCCATCGCGACGCCGGTAGTGCTTCTCGAAGGGCCGGCTGGCGCCGCGGGTCTGCACCTCGGCATGGGCCAGGGCGTCGCCGTGTCCCTGGTCGGGCGCGGTGATGTCGGCGGCCGTGAGCTGCCCGTCCTGCAGCTCGGCGCGGCTGCGCCCCAGCAGGTGCAGGTAGCAGTCGTTGGCGAAGACGAGTTCGCCCGGCGCATTGATGATGGCCACGCCGATGACGTTGGACTCGCACAGCCGCTCGAAACGGGTGTCCAGCGGCGGCGGCGTCGGGTGGCGCGGCCGGGCGGCGGGCGGACGGTGGGGCACGGCGCTGCCGCGCTCAGTGGGGTACCGCATCCGCGGCCAGGTCGGGCGGCAGGTCGGTGCCGGTGTCCGTGCCGAGGTCGGGCGGCAAGGCCATGCCCTGGCTGGAATGTCGGTACTGGCGCGGGCCCACGCCGTAGCGGCTGCGGAAGGCGCGCGAGAAGTCGCTCGCGTTGCGGTAGCCGGCCCGGTCGGCCACCAGCTGGATCTGCTCCAGCGTGGTGGCCAGGCGCGCGCGGGCGGTCTCCAGCCGCTGCTGCACCAGGTACTCGTACACCGTCAGGCCGAAGCGCAGGCGGAACAGCTCGGTCAGCTTCTTCTCGTTCGTGCCCAGGCTGCGGGCCAGTGCCTCGCTGCCCGGCCAGGCGCTGTCTTCGCGCTGCAGCACGGCCAGCGCGGCGTCGACAAGCTCGTTGTCGCGCGGAGCCAGCAGGGTCTGAGGGCCGGCCGGCGCCCTGGCTGCCGCCAGCCCGGCCTGGGCAACCGGCACGGCCTGCGCGTGGGCCAACTTCAACTGGCGCGCCATGCGCAGGTGCACGAACAGGCGGGTCAGCACCTCCTCGGCGCTGAAGGGCTTGCCGATGAAATCCGCGCCACCGGCGGCATACCCCTGCAGCCTTTCCTCGACCGAGGCCATGGCCGACAGGAACAGCACCGGCACCGCGGCCGTGAGCGGCTCGGCCTTGAGCTGGCGGCAGACCGCGTAGCCGTCCATGCCGGGCATGGCCACGTCGAGCAGGATGGCCTGCGGCGCGCCGGCCACGGCCTTGCGCAGGGCGTCCTGGCCGTCGGTGGCGACCATCACGTCGATGGCCTGCCCCTTCAGGTAGGCCAGCAGCAGGGCGACCGAGTCCAGCCTGTCGTCGACGATGAGGACACGGGGCAGCGCGCTGTTCACGGGGTGACCACCAGGGCCGTTCACTGCTACCTGAGACAATGCCCGCCGGCCTAACAACACGAGCGGTGGGATGAACACGTTGAAGGAATGCCTGGCGACGGTGAAGG
>JBJOKY010000075.1:0-14648 GCA_046045865.1 Pseudomonadota bacterium
CCAGGGCAGCCTCGGCGGCGGCGGCGCGGGCCGCACCACGGCGCGGCGCGGGTGCCGGCGCCGGCGCAGCGGCAGGCGCTGCCAGGCTCATGTCGGCCGGGCCGGGCAGCGTGGCGCTGAGCCAGTCGCAGCCCAAGGTGGCGCCGGCACGCAGGCGGCGCACGCGGCAGGCCCAGGCCAGCAGCTGGCCGTAGTGCCAGCGCTGACTGCTGCCGCGCGCCAGCCGGGGCGCGCCCAGCGCCTTGCCCTGTGCTGACAACCATTGCAGCACCAACGTCAGGTCGACGCGACCGGTGTCCCAGGCAGCGCCCAGCTCGTCGGGCGTGACCAGCACGGGCGCCCAGTGCGGGGCCAGCTGGGTGTCGCCGCGCTCCCCCTGGGCGTCGCCGATCAGGTGCCAGCGGCTGTACAGGCCCAGCAGGCGCACGGCTTCAAGCGCCTGCGAGGGGCCGGCCTGCAGCGCCAGCTCGCCCGCAAGCACGGCCAGGCCGGCGTGCACCTGGGCCGGCCAGCTGCCTTCGGGCAGGGCCAGTTCGACGCACGGGCCGCGCATGTCGTCGCCGGCGGCGCACTGCAGCAGCGGGCGCGTCCAGCCGGCACGACCGCTGCGGGCGGAGGCGCCTGATGGCACAGCCGCGGCCGGGTCGACACCGTCCGGGCCGGGGGCACTGCCGGCCCCGGCCGCAGCAGCAGCATCAGCAGCGGTGTCGGGTGGCTCGTTCGCGACCGTGGCCGCATCGCGCCGCGGCGCTGGCGTGCGCGCGCCCAGGGCCTGCCAGCTCCAGCTGCCGGCGCGCGGCAAAGGCGCCATGCACAGGGCGGGGTCGAAGGCGAAGGCGTGGCGCGCCTTGCCATGGTTGAGCGTGATGTAGAGCTCGTGCAGCTGGGGCGCGACGAAGTTCCAGTCGTCCAGCAGCTGCTGCAGCCGCGTGGCCTGGGTGTTGGCGTAGACGGCACTGCACAGGTCGTGCGAGACGACCACCAGATGGCCGTCGCGCGTGCCGTCCGCGTAGGTGGCGAGTTTCATGTGGCAAGGTCGGTGGGATGGCGGCGGCGCGGCATTGTAGATTTCGCCCCCTATGGCCGACCCTGCCGCCCCTGCCTCGCCCGACGGCACCCTGCCCGCAGCGGCCGGACCACGGCAGACGCGGCGCAGTGCACTGATGCTGCTGGTGCTGGGCGTGCTGGCGCTGCACGGCTGGCTGCTGGGCGACATGGCCGGGCCGCGCACCATGACGACGACCGCGCCAGCGACGGTGCCGCTGCGCGCGGTGCAGGCGCTGCCCGCGGGCACGGCCACGGTGGCGGCGACGACGATGCCGGTGGCCGGCACCGTCGCCGAGCCGGTCCGGACCGCGGCACGACCGGCACCCACGCCGTTGCCCGCGGCGGCCCGTGCCGCGTCGCCCTCACCCGCACCGTCAACGGAAACATCACCAGCGCCAGCACCGGCCAGATCACCGGCGCGATCACCGCCGCCATCGGTGACGCGGCATCTGCCTGCCACCGAACCGACGTCCGCGCCAGCGACCGGCGCGCAGGCCACCGAGCATCCGCCCGGTGCGGGTGCGGGTGCGGGTACAGATGCCGAGGCCGAGGTCGGCCGGATCGTTGCGGCGGCTCTACCGCACCGGCAGG
This sequence comes from Pseudomonadota bacterium, assembly GCA_046045865.1. Lineage (GTDB taxonomy): Bacteria > Pseudomonadota > Gammaproteobacteria > Burkholderiales > Burkholderiaceae_C > Sphaerotilus. The sequence goes on from JBJOKY010000075.1 coordinate 1,639, forward strand.
GCGCGACCATGCCTCCTCTGCCGCCGGCCCCGGCCAGGGCCATCGCACCACCGCCCACCACACCACCGCCCAGCGCCGAGCTGAGCTACGCCGTGCGCCGCGGCCCGGTGACGGGCAGGGGGCGGCTGGTGTGGCGCGTCAGCCCGGCCGGCAGCGGCGCCGGCCCGGACAGCTACAGCCTGAGCCTGGAGGCGCGCCTGCCGGTGCTGGGCGTGATCTTCAGCGAGACGAGCAGCGGCGGCTTCGACGCCCACGGCCTGGCGCCGGTGCGCCACACCGAACGCCGCCTGCGCCGCAGCGAACGGGCGCTGAGCATCACGCGTGGTGCCGGCAGCGGCACTGGCGTGCTGAGCTTCTCGGCCAGCACGGCTCGCCTGGCGCTGCAGCCCGGCACGCAGGACCGCGTCAGCTGGCTGGTGCAGCTGGCAGCGGTGTACGGCGCCACGCCTGCCCCGACCGGCGGAGGCCAGCAGGACGCCGGACTGCCGGCGACGCTGGACGTGCCGGTGGCCAGCGTGAACGGCGACCTGCGCCTGTGGCAATTCCACCTGCAGCCGCCGGTGCCGGGCGCGCCGGGGCTGCTGCATCTGCAACGCCGGCCTGCGCCGGGCGAGTTCGACACCACGGCCGAGATCTGGCTGGACCGGGCGCGCCACGCATGGCCCGTGCGTGTGCTGCTGACCGAGGCCGGCGGCGAGACCATGGAACTGCGGCTGGAACAGCTGAGCGAGTGACGCCCCTGCCCCGACACCCCGCAACCGCTGCAGCGGCTCACGAACCGCCCCTATCGCACGCTCTGGTCCGGCAACCGGCCGGCCGGCGACGGTCGCGCTTCAGTTCCCGGCCGGCGGGCCGATTTCACTGGCAAGCCCACCCCGAGACCCAGGCACCGGACCCGCCGGAGCGCCGACCGGGACGCCGGAGACACATCATGGAAATGCTCTACAACTCGGACAACTTCGCGGTCGTGCACTTCGAGTTCGAGCCCGATCACGTCCAACCGGAGCCCGAGCTGCAGCTGGCACTGGCCGTGACCGATCCCGCCCGCCAGCGCCTGACCCGCGCCGGCTACGAGATCGTCGACAAGGCGGCCCGGCGCGAGATCTATCTGGACGGCGCGATGGCCGAGAACTTCAAGCGTGGCGTGCAGGACCTGATCTCCGGCGCTCCGGACGAGGACGATGTCGACAACTTCCTGGCCGGCTACACCGTGCTGGCGCACCAGCCCGTGGTGCTGCACTGACAGCGCGAGCGGGCACGCGGCGCGTGGCATGGTCGTCACGCCGTGCCCGCGGTGCCCTGCCCCCGAAACAGCCGGCCCCCCGTGGCCGGCTGTTCCTTTTGCGCTGCAGCAAGCGCGCGCACCGGCTTTCTACAATTGCGCAATGAGCCCCACCGCCGCCCCCGACACGCCGCGCTACACCCGCGCCCAGGCCCTGCCCGCCCTGCTGGCCAGCCGCATCGCCATCCTGGACGGCGCGATGGGCACCATGATCCAGCGCTACCCGCTGACCGAGGCCGACTTCCGCGGCGCGCGCCTGGCCGACCATCCGACCGACCTCAAGGGCAACAACGACCTGCTGGTGCTGACGCGCCCGGACGTGATCGCCGAGATCCACGCCCAGTACCTGGCCGCCGGCGCGGACATCATCGAGACCAACACCTTCGGCGCGACCAGCATCGCCCAGGGCGACTACGGTCTTGGCCAGCTGGCCTACGAGATGAACGTGGCGGCGGCGAAGATCGCCCGTGCCGCGTGTGAAGCCGCCTCGACCCCCGACAAGCCGCGCTACACCGCCGGCGCCCTGGGCCCGACCCCGCGCACCGCCAGCATCAGCCCGGACGTGAACGACCCGGGTGCGCGCAACGTGAGCTTCGACGAACTGCGCGCGGCCTACCACGAGCAGGCACGCGGCCTGCTGGACGGCGGCTGCGACCTCTTCCTGGTCGAGACCATCTTCGACACGCTCAATGCCAAGGCGGCCATCTTTGCCCTGGACGAGCTGATGGAGGAGACCGGCGAGCGTCTGCCCGTCATCATCTCGGGCACGGTGACGGACGCGTCCGGGCGCATCCTGAGCGGCCAGACGGTGGCCGCCTTCTGGCACAGCGTGCGCCACGCGAAACCCATCGCCATCGGCCTGAACTGCGCCCTGGGTGCCACGCTGATGCGGCCCTACATCGAGGAACTGGCGCGCATCGCCGGCGACACCTTCGTCTCGTGCTACCCCAACGCCGGCCTGCCCAACCCCATGAGCGACACCGGTTTCGACGAGACACCCGAGGTGACCGGCAGCCTGATGGAGGAGTTCGCCAAGGCGGGCTTTCTCAACATCGCCGGCGGCTGCTGCGGCACGACGCCGGCCCACATCGCCGCCATCGCCCAGCGCGTGGGGCGCTACCAGCCGCGCTGCCGGCATGGCGTGGGGTTCAGCGAGCTGATCAGCGCCTGAACCCGGTCTGATCCCGGCCTGACCCCGGCGAGTACAGCCGGCGCCAGGCGGCCAGGCTGTCAGCCGTTCGCGGCGGCGGATGTTTCACCCGCTGATGTGGCGTCGCCTGCCGGCTCCAGATCGGCCCACAGCTCGGCCGGCTCGATCACCAGATCCACGCTCGCCAGGCTCAAGGCCTGGCCCGGCTCGACGGGATGCAGCACCCACAGGCCTTCGGCATTGCGGCGGAAGAGGTCGCAGCGCTGCTGGTCCACATCCACGAGCAGGTATTCCGCCAGGCTGGGCAGCTGACGGTAGGCCGCGAACTTGCGGCCTCGGTCGTAGCCGGCGGTGGAGGGCGACAGCACCTCGGCCACCAGCACCGGCTCGCGCTTGATGAGGCGGTCGGCCAGGTCGGCAGCGCTGCAGGTCACCATCAGGTCGGGATAGAAGAAGGCGTCCGCCGTCTCGACGCGCAGCTTCACGTCGCTGCCGTAAGCCCGGCAGGGCGTGCCGCGCAGATGGGCGCGCAAGGCGATGTAGAGGTTGCCCGCCACAGTGGCGTTGCGGTCCTCCCCACCCGCCATCAGGTAGACCTCTCCTTGCAGGAACTCGTGCCTGAGCGTCTGCCCGGCATCCCAGGCGAGAAACTCGTCGGCGCTCATGCGTGGCTTGGCGAGGGCGTATCCCATGACAGGCTCCGATGCGGTCAGGTCCATGCTGGCCAGTCTAATAAAATACGGGTTCTCCCGAGGAGCGTTGCAGCGGCACGGATGCCGTCAGGCTCGGGGGTGTACCGCCTCGGCGGCCCTTGCCTCAACGACGCTCACCTCTGCCGCACGTGCGGCATCCACAGGTGAGTTCCATGTCCGTTGCAGCCACGCCCGTCACGCCCGAAGCCCCGCCCCGCCCTGCCCTGCCTGCGCCCATGAAGCTGTCGGGGCTGGAACCGGTCGAGATCGGCGCCGGCACGCTCTTCGTCAACATCGGCGAGCGCACCAACGTGACCGGCTCGCGCGTGTTCGCGAAGATGATCCTTGAAGGCCGCTTCGAGGACGCGCTGAGCGTGGCGCGCCAGCAGGTCGAGAACGGCGCCCAGGTCATCGACATCAACATGGACGAGGCCATGCTGGACAGCCAGGCGGCCATGGTGCGTTTCCTGAACCTGATCGCCGGCGAACCCGAGATCGCCAAGGTGCCGATCATGATCGACTCTTCCAAGTGGTCGGTGATCGAGGCGGGCCTGAAGTGCATCCAGGGCAAGGGCATCGTCAACTCGATCTCGCTCAAGGAAGGCGAGGTCGAGTTCAGGCGCCAGGCCACGTTGGTGAAGCGCTACGGCGCCGCCTCGGTGGTGATGGCCTTCGACGAGCAGGGCCAGGCCGACACCTATGCGCGCAAGACCGAGATCTGCGCGCGGGCCTACAAGATCCTGGTGGACGAGGTGGGCTTTCCGGCCGAGGACATCATCTTCGACCCCAACATCTTTGCCATCGCCACCGGCATCGAGGAACACGACAACTACGCGGTCGACTTCATCAACGCCACGCGCTGGATCAAGGCCAACCTGCCGGGTGCCAAGGTGAGCGGCGGCGTGTCGAACGTGAGCTTCTCCTTCCGCGGCAACGAGCCGGTGCGCGAGGCCATCCACACCGTCTTCCTGTACCACGCCATCCAGGCGGGCATGGACATGGGCATCGTCAACGCCGGCATGGTGGGTGTGTACGACGATCTGGACGCCGAACTGCGTGCCCGCGTCGAGGACGTGGTGCTGAACCGCAGGCCGGACGCGGGCGAGCGCCTGATCGAGATCGCCGACCGCGCGAAGAGCGCCGGCAAGGACGAGAGCGCCCGCCTGGCCTGGCGCGGCACGGCCGGGCAGCCCGCGCCGGTGGCGCAACGCCTGAGCCATGCCCTGGTGCACGGCATCACCGACTTCATCAGCGTGGACACCGAGGAGGCCTGGCGCGCCATCGAAGCCACGGGCGGGCGGCCGCTGCACGTCATCGAAGGCGCGCTCATGGCCGGCATGAACATCGTGGGCGACCTGTTCGGCGCGGGCAAGATGTTTTTACCCCAGGTGGTGAAGTCGGCCCGCGTGATGAAGCAGGCCGTGGCGCATCTGCTGCCCTACATCGAAGCCGAGAAGAAGGCGCTGGCCGACGCCGGTGGCGACGTGAAGCCCAAGGGCAGGATCGTCATCGCCACGGTGAAGGGCGACGTGCACGACATTGGAAAAAACATCGTCACCGTCGTGCTCCAGTGCAACAACTTCGAGGTGGTGAACATGGGCGTGATGGTGCCCTGCCAGGACATCCTGGCCAAGGCACGCGTCGAGGGCGCCGACATCATCGGCCTGTCCGGCCTCATCACGCCCAGCCTGGAGGAGATGCAGCACGTGGCGGCCGAGATGCAGCGCGACGAGTTCTTCCGCTCGAAGAAGACGCCGCTGCTGATCGGCGGCGCCACCACCAGCCGGGTGCACACGGCCGTGAAGATCGCGCCGCACTACGAGGGCCCGGTGGTCTACGTGCCCGATGCCTCGCGCAGCGTGAGCGTGTGCTCGGACCTGCTCTCCGACGAACGCGCCGCGCGCTATATCGCCGAGCTGGAAGCCGACTACGCCAAGCTGCGCGAACTGCACGCCAGCAAGAAGGCCACGCCGCTGGTGACGCTGGCGCAGGCACGCGCCAACAAGCACACGGTCGACTGGGCGGCCTACACGCCGCCGGCGCCGCGCTTCATCGGCCGGCGTGTCTTGCGCAACCAGGACCTGGCCGAGCTGGCGCAGTGCATCGACTGGTCACCGTTCTTCCAGACCTGGGATCTGGCCGGCCCCTACCCTGCCATCCTGGACGACGCGGTCGTGGGCGCAGAGGCGCGCCGCGTGTTCGAGGACGGCAAGAAGCTGCTGCAGCGCGCCATCGAGGGCCGCTGGCTGCAGGCCAACGGCGTGATCCAGCTGCTGCCCGCCAACACGGTGGACGACGACGTGATCGAGGTCTACGCCGACGAGGCACGCGAGCAGGTGCTGCTGCGCTGGCAGCCGCTGCGGCTGCAGAGCGAGCGACCGGTCGTCGACGGCATGAAGCGCCCGAACCGCTCGCTGGCCGACTTCATCGCCCCCAAGGGCACCAAGGCCGACTACATCGGCCTGTTCGCGGTCACCGCCGGCCTGAACATCGAGAAGAAGGCGCGCCAGTTCGAGACCGAGCACGACGACTACAGCGCCATCATGCTCAAGGCCCTGGCGGATCGCCTGGCCGAAGCCTTTGCCGAACACCTGCACCAGCGCGTGCGCACCGAGCTGTGGGCCTATGCGCCGGACGAGGCGCTGAGCAACGAGCAGCTCATCCAGGAAGCCTACCGCGGCATCCGCCCGGCGCCGGGCTACCCGGCCTGCCCGGACCACAGCGTCAAGCGCGCCATGTTCGAGGTGCTGGACGCCGCCGACATCGGCATGGGCCTGACCGACAGCCTGGCCATGACACCGGCCGCCAGCGTGAGCGGCTTCTACCTGGCCCACCCCGAGGCGCGCTACTTCAACGTCGGCAAGATCGGCCAGGACCAGCTGCAGGACTACGCCCGGCGCCACGCGCTGGACCTGGCACATGCCAGCCGCGCCCTGGCGCCGGTGCTTTGAACGCCAGGCCGGGGTGTTAAGGTGCAGGCCGGATGAAGTTCGCCCGCCTGTTCCCCCTCCTTGCCCTGCACCCGCCCCGAGTGGCTGCAGCCATGCTGCTCGGCCTGTGCTGCAGTCTGTGCTCACCCGCCCGGGCTGCGCCCGCAGCCCGCGAGCCCGTCGGCAAGGCGCCGACGCTGGTCGAGTTTCCCAGCGCCCTGCCCGACAAGACCCTGCTGCGTGCGGCCTGGCTGCCGGCACGCCCGAACGGCAAGCCGGTCGACGCCAAGGGCAAGCCGCGCCCGGCCGTCGTGCTGCTGCACGGCTGCGGCGGCGCCTTCGATCCGCAGGGCAAGGTCTACGCACGCACCCGGCGTTATGCCGAGCTGCTGAACCTGGAAGGCTGGCACGTGCTGGTGCTCGATTCCTACGGCCCGCGCGGTGAACGTTCGGCCTGCAAGGTGCGCATCGGCCACCGCCGCATCACCCAGCTGCAGCGCCGCCGCGACGCCCTGGGCGCGCTGGCCTGGCTGGCAACGCGCCAGGACGTGGACGCCGGGCGCCTGGTGCTGCTGGGCTGGTCCAACGGCGGCAGCACGGTGCTGGCCGCCGTCAACGCCCAGCACGGCGAGGTGATCGCGGCGCCGAACAAGCCGCGCGCCGCGGTCGCCTTCTACCCCGGCTGCGAGGCCGACCTGCGCCGCGGCTACGCCAGCAACGCCCCGCTGCTGCTGCTGCTGGGCGAGGACGACGACTGGACGCCGGCCCAGCCCTGCGTCGACCTGGCCAAGGCGGACCCGAACCAGATCAGCGTCAAGCTCTATCCTGGCGCCCAGCACGGCTTCGACAGCCACGCCCCGGTCAGGCACCGCCAGGATGTGCCCAACGGCGTGCGTCCCGGCCAAGGCGTGCATGTGGGCGGAGAACCCGACGCCAGGCGCGATTCGGTCAGGACGGTGCTGGAGTTCCTGCGCAGGCAGCTCGCCAGCTGAGCCGGGCGGCGCGACGCATCCCGCGCGCATCCATCGCCCCCAGCCTGGGCCCTGGCTGCCGGCTCGGCGGGCTCAACGGTCGGACAGCGGCAGACTCCACGACGCCGCAAGCGGTGACGTGCCGGCCGGCACCTTGGCGGCGCCGGGTGCTGCGTCCGGACACTCCTCGTCTTGCGCCTGCAGCAGCTGCCAGACCGGCGGCTGCCGGGGCTGCAACTGCAGTTGCAGCCACCAGCGCAGCGCCATGGGCGGCGCCCCCCCTGCCGAGGCAGCCGCAGCGGGCCGCAGCTGCCGGGGCCGCGCCGCGGCCAGGGCCGGCAGACGGTCGAGCGGCGCCTCGAGCACCGGGCCGGCGTCGTCCACCCGCACATGGCGGCCTGGCGCGAGGCCGGCGGCACGCAGGGCCGCTTCTGCCGCCGCGCAGGCCGCGCCTGCCACGCCGATGGCCAGACGCGCCGGTTCAGGCAGGAAGGCGCAGTACACCGGCTGGCGCGGCAGCAGCGGCGCCAGGTGCACCAGCCAGCCCGGGCCCCAGGCCTGCAACGCGGCCTGCGGATCACCGGCGTAGAAATGCCGCCCCAGCCCGAGCCAGAAGGGCGACTGGCCATGGACATCACGCTGCCCCGCCAGCTCGGCAACCAGCTGCGGCGGATATCGCTTGCGCCGCGCCGCCACCAGCAGCAGCGCGGCCTGCACCAGCAGGCCCAGCACTGCCGGCTGCTCGGCCGGGGCCAGCCGCGCCGCATCACAGGCCAGATCGGCCAGCTCCCCAGCGCCGGTGAGGTCGTTGCCCAGCAGCAGCGTGTCCTGGCGCTGGTAGAGCTGCAGCTGCGGCGCCGCGTGCACGACGCAGCCGCGGTGATACCAGTGGCGCGGCTGATCCAGGCCGATGTGGCGACGCAGGCGCAGGCAGGCGAGCGGCTCGCCCGGCGCGGCCGGGTCTGATGCATCTGTCACCGCGGGCGCCTCGGCCACAGCTTCGCCCGCGGCATCAGTTCGGCGGCGGCAGGCCACCAGCCAGTGCTCGGCCGGCTCGCCGTCACCGGCAGTGGGCGCGGCATCCGGCAAGGTCGCCACGGCGTCGGCCGGCAGCCAGCGCCGCAGCGACGGCAGGTCGTGCGCCGAGGCGATGCGCACCGTCCAGGCACCCGGGCGGATAGCCACCGGGGCGTCCGCCCGGCCGTCGGGCCGCAGTGCAGCCGGCCTCATGCGCCCACCCCGGTGCTGGCCGGTGCGGCCGGCTCGGCGGCGGCGTCGAGTTCGGCACACAGCAGCGCCGCACCGGGCTGCCAGCCCAGGCCGGACGGCAGGCCCTGGTCGGACGGCAGGTCGCGCGGCATCAGGGTGGCGCGGAAGTCCGCGCTGCGGCCGGTGGCCAGCAGCAGCCAGCGTGGCGCGCCGCGGTCCGCCGGCCCGCGCCGGCGGTCGGGCTCGGGCGCGGTGGCCGCGGTCGGCGGCCAGCTGCAGCGCCGCGTGCGGCGCACGGTCTTGAGCTGGGCGACGCGGCCGTCGGCGGTCGGCCCGCCGTCGAACAGGTTGAGGTAGGTGTCGCCGTCCAGCCCCTCGTCGAGCAGGATGGAGAAGGGCAGCTCGCCCACCGGGTGCAGCTGGCCCAGCGCCCACTGCGCCTCGTCGGGCAGCAGCGGCACGTACACGGGCGACTGCGGCATCAGCTCGGCGATGTAGGCCTTGGGGCTGCGCCCGCCGCTCAGGCGTTCGGCCGTGGGGTAGTCCATGGCGAAGAAGCGCCGCCCGACCGCGTCCCAGAAGGGGCAACGGCCGCTGTCGTCGGCCAGGCCGGGGTTCTCGGCCGCGATGCGGTCGGAGAACCGCTCGGGAAAGGCCGCGATGAACATCAGCCGCCCGCGCGAGAGCAGCTGCGGCGCCAGCGTGCCGGCGTAGGCCTCGTCGATGTGGAAGCCGGTGAGCAGCGTCACCCCCGTCAGGTCGTGGCACAGGTGCAGGGTGTGGATGCGGTTGCGTGCGCCCAGCGCCGGGCTGGCCTGCACGATGAACTCGTTGCGGTAGCTGTAGAAGCGGTCGTTGAAGCCGGCCGCGGCGGCGATGCCGCTGGTGCCCACCAGCTCGCCGCCGCGCGCCAGGTCTTCCAGCACGAACAGATAGGTCTCCTCGCCGCTGGCGTCGTCGGCGCTGGCGAAGGAGGCCAGCGAGTGCTCGAGCTGCACGCGCAGCACGCCGCGATCGGCCGGCAGCGAGGTGATGCCGATGGCGCTGGCCGCCGCCAGGCGCTCCAGCGCCGGCAGGTCGTCGGCGCGCGCCGGACGCAGCAGGTAGCGGCCAGGGGCGTCAGGGTCGGTCGGGTCGTTCATCGTGTCTCCTCCTCCTCGCTGGCGGTCGCGCTGCCCAGGTCGGGCGTGCCGCTGCGCCAGGCCGCGGCGCGCTGGCTGCGTTCGTCGCGCGGCGTGTGACCGAAGTGGGTGCGGTAGGCATTGCTGAAGTGCGGGCCCGAGGCAAAACCGCAGGCCAGGCCGATCTGCAGCACCGACTGGTGCGTCTGGCGCAGCAGGCGGCGCGCGCGCTGCAGGCGCAGCTCCAGGTACCAGCGCGACGGTAGCGCGTCCAGGTGCTGCCCGAACAGACGTTCGAGCTGGCGGCGCGACACGCCCACCAGACGCGCAATCTCCTCGGTCGGCAGCGGCTCGGCCAGGTTGGCCTCCATCAGCGACACGGCCTCGGCCAGCTTGGCCGAGCCGCCGCTGGCGTGCACCGTCAGCCGCGCGGCCAGCGGCACGCGCTGGCGCTCGTCGCGCCCGCGCAGACGCTCCAGGCCGAAGTGCGCCGCCAGCTCGTGGCCCAGGCGTTCGCCGTGGTGCTGGGCCAGCCAGGCGATGAGCAGGTCGCGGCTGGCCTGGTGGCCGGCGCAGCTCAGGCGCTTGCGGTCGATCTCGTAGAGCTGCTGCGAGACCATGACCTCGGCATGGCGCTCGGCCAGCGGCGCGATCTGCGGCCAGTGCACGGTCGCGCGGTAGCCTTCCAGCAGGCCGGCCTCGGCCAGCCAGGCCGCGCCGCTGCCCAGGCCGCCGAGCACGGCGCCGGTGGCCTCGCGTTCGCGCAGCCAGGGCAGCAGCCGGCCGCTGCTGGGCTCGCGCGGCGAACAGGGGCCGTCGGCGACGACGAAGACGGCGTCCAGCGCCGGCGCGCGCGCCAGCGGCCGGGTCGCCAGGCGTGCGCCGCAGCTGGCGGGCACGCTGGTCTCGTCACCGGCCGGCGCCTCGGCGTCGAGCAGCACGCTGTCGTAGCGCACGCCGTCGGCCAGGCCGTCGAGCACGGTGTTGGCGGCGCTCAGCACATCCAGCGCGCCGGCCAGGCCCAGCAGGCCGAAGCCCGGCAGCAGCACGAAACCGTAACGCTGCAGTGCGGGCATGGCGGCGCGGCCTACTTCAACCCGCCGGAGAGGAACTGGCGCAGCCGCTCGCTGCGCGGGCGGACCAGCACCTCGCGCGGGTCGCCCTGCTCCTCGACCAGGCCCTGGTGCAGGAAGACGACCTGGCTGGCGACCTCGCGCGCAAAGCCCATCTCGTGCGTCACGACCAGCATGGTGCGGCCTTCGGCGGCGAGCTCGCGCATCACGCCCAGCACCTCGCCGACCAGTTCCGGGTCGAGCGCCGAGGTGGGTTCGTCGAACAGCATCACCTCGGGGTCCATGGCCAAGGCGCGCGCGATGGCCACGCGCTGCTGCTCGCCGCCCGAGAGCTGGGCCGGCCAGGCGTCGCGCCGGTGCGCCAGGCCGACGCGGTCGAGCAGTTGCAGCGCGCGTTCCACTGCCTCGTCGCGCGGGCGGCCGAGCACGTGGATGGGCGCTTCGGTGACGTTGTCGAGCACGCGCCGGTGCGACCACAGGTTGAAGCTCTGGAACACCATGGCCAGGCGGGCGCGCCAGCGCTGCAGCTGGCGCGCGTCGGCCGCGCCCAGGCTGCCATCGCGTTCGCGCTTGAGCGCCAGGGTCTCGCCGGCCAGGGTGAAGCGGCCGTCGTGCGGATGCTCCAGCAGGTTCAGGCAGCGCAGCAGCGTGCTCTTGCCCGAGCCGCTGGAGCCGATGATGGCGACCACCTCGCCGCGCCGCGCGGTGAGCGACACGCCGCGCAGCACCTCGCGTTCGCCGAAGCGCTTGTGCAGGTTGTCGATCTCCAGACTGATGCTCATGCGCGCGTTCCGTGCTGCGGGCCGGCCGCCGTCATGCCGACAGCAGCTTGCCGCTGCGGCGCGCCACCTGGCCGGCGACCTTGCCCAGCGGCATGCCGGCGATGGCGTAGCGGCGGTTCTCGTGCGCGAAGAACAGACCGTCGGCCGGGCTGGCGATGATGGTGGTCAGGCCGCTGATCGGGTCGATCAGGTCGGCCAGGTGCTCGCCTGCCACCACCTGGTCGCCCGGGTGGCGCAGGAAGGTCAGCACGCCACCGTGCGGCGCGACCAGCGGCATGGAGCCGGCCAGCGGCGTGGGCTCGCACAGCAGCTCGGGCAGCGTTTCGGGCTGCGGCGCGCCAGCCTCGCCCGGGGCGGGAGCGATCAGGCCGCGGCGGGTGAGGAAGTCGACGATGCCGGCGGCGTCGCGCGCGGCCAGCTCGTGGGTCACGTCGGCCTCGCCGCGCAGTTCCACCGTGGCGGCCAGGCAGGCCTGCGGCAGCGGCCGGCCCAGGCGTGCGGCGAGCTGCGGCCAGACCATGGAGCAGGCCTCGTCGAAGGGGTCGCCGCCCGAGCGGTCGGCCAGCAGCACGGCGCGTGCGCCCAGGCAGCGCGCCAGCAGCTCGGCCGCGGGCCAGCAGCCGGGCGTGGTGTAGAAGTGCAGCACGGCCTCGCCGTCGCAGTGCAGGTCGAGCACGATGTCGGCGTCCACCGCCAGGGTGAACAGGGTCTTGCGCAGGTCGTCCAGCGTGCTGGCGGCCGGCAGGGCCGCGGCGGCCTCGCGCAGCGCGGCGCGCACCAGCGCGACGTTGGCGGCCTCGTCGTCGCCCAGCCGGCCGGCGAGGGCGGCGGCCACGGCTTCGGTCAGGTCGGCGTAGTTGCGGTTGAAGTTCTCGCCGCTGCCCAGTTCGAAGCGGCCCTGGTAGCCGCGCAGCAGCCACTGCTGCATGCCGATGGGGTTGGCGGCGGGCACGAGCACGATCTCGCCACGCAGGCGCCCGGCGGCCTCGAGTTCGCCCAGGCGGGCGCGCAGGTGGTGGGCCACCAGCATGGCCGGCACCTCGTCGGCATGCAGCGCGGCCTGGATGTGGGCCTTGGGGCCGGCGCCCGGCTGGCCGTAGTGCAGGCTGACCAGATGCAGCTGGCTGCCCGGCGCGGTGCTGCGCAGGGGGTGATCGATCTGTCTCATGGGCGGTGAGTGTGCAGGGTGGCGGGGTGGCTCGGGGCTGGCTCGGGTGTCGCTCTGGGGTGGCGCTGGCGGCGCCTCAGCGCCGGTGCATGGGCAGCAGCCAGCGGCGCTCGGCCGCGTGGAACAGGCCGACCAGCATCACGGTGATGACGAGATAGCACAGCGCGGCGCTGAGGAAGGCCTCGAACGGCAGGTAGTAGCGCGAGTTGATCTCGCGCGCCACGCCGGTCAGGTCGTGCAGCGTGACGACGCTGGCCAGCGACGTGGAGTGCAGCATCAGCACCACCTCGTTGCCATAGGCCGGCAGCGCGCGCCGGCAGGCCGAGGGCAGCACGATGCGGCGCAGCGTGAGCCAGCGCGACATGCCCAGGGCGCGCGCGGCCTCGATCTCGCCGGCCGGCAGGGACTTGATCGCGCCGTGCAGGATCTCGGTCGTGTAGGCGCAGGTATTGATGGCCAGCGCCGCGATGGCGCAGAACCAGGGCGAGCGCAGGCCGGCCCAGAGGAAGCTCTCGCGCACCGCCTCGAACTGCGCCAGGCCGTAATAGAGCAGGAAGAGCTGCACCAGCAGCGGCGTGCCGCGGATGACGTAGGTGAACAGCCACACCGGCCGCCACACCCAGGGCCGCGGC
>JBJOKY010000359.1:0-4757 GCA_046045865.1 Pseudomonadota bacterium
GGCCAGCCGCTGGGGGCAGCTGCTGGACGTGGCCATCTCCCGCATCATGGACCTCATCATGGCCGTGCCCAGCCTGGTGCTGGCCATCCTGGTGGTGGCGGTGCTGGGCCCCAGCCTGACCAACACCATCGTCGCGGTCACCATCGTCTACCTGCCACGTTATGTGCGCCTGGTGCGCGCCTCGGCCCTGGCCGAACTGGGCAAGGACTACGTCATCGCCGCCAAGGTGGCCGGCGTGGGCCGCTGGCGCCTCATGTTCCGCACCGTGCTGCCCAACTGCCTGGCCCCGCTCATCGTGCAGGCCGCGCTGGGCGTGAGCGACGCCATCCTCGAAGCCGCCGCCCTGGGCTTTCTCGGCCTGGGTGCCCAGCCGCCCACCGCCGAGTGGGGCACCATGCTGGCCGATGCGCGCGAGTTCATCCGCTCCAACCCCAGCCTGGTGACGCTGCCGGGCCTGGCCATCCTCGTCACCGTGGTGGCGATCAACCTGGCTGGCGACGGCCTGCGCGACGCGCTCGACCCGCGTCTGCGCCGGTCCTGAGGTGCGAGGCTTGCCCATGACCCAAGCGCTTCTCGAAGTCCGCGGCCTCACGGTCAGCTTCGCCACTCGCGGCGGGCGCTTCGTCGCCGTCGAAGGTGTCGATCTGGACGTCTCGGCCGGCGAGGTGCTGGCCATCGTGGGTGAATCCGGCTCGGGCAAGTCGGTCGCCATGCTGGCCATCATGGGCCTGCTGCCCTGGACAGCCACGGTCAGCGCCGAGCGCCTGGCCTTCATGGGGCAGGATCTGCGCGGCCTCAGTCCCAAGGCCAGACGCGCCCTGGTCGGCCGCGACCTGGCGATGATTTTTCAAGAGCCCATGTCCTCGCTGAACCCCTGCTTCACCGTGGGCTACCAGATCGGCGAGGTGCTGGCCGAGCACCTGGGCATGGATAGAAAAGCGCGCCGCCAGCGCGTCATCGAGCTGCTCGAGCAGGTCGGCATCCCCGACGCCCCGCGCCGCGCCAGCGCCTTTCCCCATCAACTCTCGGGCGGCATGTGCCAGCGCGTCATGATCGCCATGGCCCTGGCCTGCCAGCCCAGGCTGCTGATCGCCGACGAACCCACCACGGCGCTGGACGTCACCATCCAGGCCCAGATCCTCGACCTGCTGTTGAAGCTCAAGCAGGAGAGCGCCATGGGCCTGGTACTCATCACCCACGATCTGGGCGTGGTGGCCGAGACCGCCGATCGTGTGGTCGTGCAATACGCCGGCCACCAGGTCGAGCGCAACCGCGCCGCCGCCCTGTTCGAGCAGCCCCACCACCCCTACACCGCCGCCCTGCTGGCCGCCCTGCCCGACCGCGCCGAGCCCGGCGCCCGCCTGGCCGCCATCCCCGGCGTCGTGCCCGGCCAGCACAACAAGCCCGGCGGCTGCCAGTTCGCGCCGCGTTGCCCGCGCGCCTTCGACGCCTGCAGCCGGGCGCCGCAGCCGGCCGCGGCGGAACTCGGCCAGGCCCTGTGCCATCGCCCGCTGCTGGCGGGGGAAAGTTATCTGGCCATCGCAGCCGCCAACAGCACCCACGAGGTGCCGGCATGACGGCCACCTTGATCGACACGCCCGCCCCCGCCGTGCGCGCCCACCACCTGGGCGGCACCCGCGGCGCGCCCTTGCTGGAAGCCGTCGACCTGGCGCGGCGCTACGAGGTGCGCCGCGGCGTCTTCGGCGCCAAGGCCCAGGTGCAGGCCCTGGCCGGCGTGAGCTTCACGCTCGAAGCGGGCCGGACGCTGGCCGTGGTGGGCGAATCCGGCTGCGGCAAGTCCACCCTGGCGCGCGTGCTCACCCTGATCGAGCCACCCAGCGCCGGCCAGCTGCTCATCGCCGGCCAGGACGTCGCCCATGCCGACGAGGCACGCCGCCGCGAACTGCGCCGCCAGGTGCAGATCGTGTTCCAGAACCCCTATGGCTCGCTCAACCCGCGCCAGACCATCGGCGACGCGCTCGACGAACCGGTGGCCGTCAACACCGCCCTGGGCCGCGACGAACGCCGACGCCAGGTCATGGCCATGCTGGAACGCGTCGGCCTGCGCCCCGAGCACCACGCGCGTTACCCGCACATGTTCTCGGGCGGCCAGCGCCAGCGCGTGGCCATCGCGCGTGCGCTCATGCTGCGCCCGGGCATCGTGGTGCTGGACGAGCCGGTCTCGGCGCTCGACGTCTCCATCCGCGCCCAGGTGCTCAACCTGCTGGCCGACCTGCAGCGCGACTTCGGCCTGGCTTACGTCTTCATCAGCCACGACCTGGGCGTCGTGCGCCACCTGGCCGACGAGGTGCTGGTGATGTACCTGGGCCGGGTGGTGGAGCAGGCCGCCCGCGCCGACCTCTTCGCCACGCCGCGCCACCCCTACACCCAGGCGCTGCTGTCGGCCACGCCGCTGGCCGACCCGGCGGCGCGGGCGCGGCGCGGCGAGCGCATCGTGCTCAGCGGCGAGCTGCCCTCGCCGCTGAACCCGCCGTCGGGCTGCGCCTTCCGCACCCGCTGCCCGCTGGCGCGCGCCAGCTGCGCCACCGGCGTGCCGGTGCTGGCGGCCAGCGCGGTCACTGGCCCCGGCCTGGCCGCCCGGGTGGCCTGTCCGGTGGTCGCCCCTCCGGCCTGAGCGGCGGCGCCCGGCTCAAGTTCGGCGCACGTCTGCCGAAGCTGCAAACAACGCTGATAGATCCGGGCTTCACCACGCATCGCCCCTGGGCGGGCGGGACTAGCCTCGCTTCATCAGTTCAGGCAAACGGCGTGCAAGCGCCGGACGCAAAGCCACGGGCCCTCCCCCGATCCGCCGCGATCGGGCGGGCAGCCGGGTTGCTCGACCCCTCCTGCCCGCCACCGGTGCAGGCGCTGTCCGCGACCGGCTGCCTGGCAGCCGCCCGCAGTTCGTGCGTCGCCTGTCCGACGTCCGGCGCCCGTGATCTGGCCATCGCGGGCTCCGAGCCGGCGGCAGCCCGGGCACCTCGCGTACCGGCCGCCGTCGCCGGCTCCCGGCCTGTCCATGGCCAGGCGCCGGTCCACCACCGCTGGCGCCGCAGGAGACCGCGTTGCTGCGCCCCACCACCCCCCCGTCCCAGGCCGCCCGAGTGGCCGCCCCCGCCCCGGCCCGCGGCCTGGCCACCCTGGCCGCCGCTGGCGCGCTCGCCCTGCTGGGCGCCTGCGCCGAACTGCCCGCACCCCAGGTCAGCCTGGAGGAACACCAGGCCCGCGTCGCCGCCGACCAGGCCGCCGTGCGCCAGGACGTGCCGCCGCTGGGCACCAGGCTCAGCCTGGACGAGGCCATCGCGCGCGCCCTGAAGTTCAACCTGGAGCGCCGCGCGCGCCAGCTCGAACAGGCCATCGCCCTGCAGCAGTACCAGCTCGGGCGCTACGACCTGCTGCCACGCCTGGTCGCCTCGGCCGGCTACGCCAACCGCGACAGCGACCGCCTGGCGCGCAGCGTCAACGCCAGCACCGGCCAGGCGCTGGGCGTGGACCCCTCGATCTCGCAGTCGCGCGAGCACACCCTCACGCAACTCGACCTGACCTGGAACCTGCTCGACTTCGGTCTGGCCCAGTACAGCAGCGCCCAGGCCGGCGACCGCGTGCTGGCCGCGGCCGAGCGCCGCCGCAAGGCCACCCACCTGCTGGTGCAGGACGTGCGCGTGGCCTACTGGCGCGCCGCCAGCGCCCAGCGCCTGGCCGGCGAGGTGCGCGCCACCCTGGCCCTGGCCGACGAGGCCCTGGCCGACGCCCGCAGCGCCGAGCAGGAACGCCTGCGCTCGCCGCTCGACTCGCTGCGCTACCAGCGCCAGCTGACCGAGAACATGCGCCTGCTCGAGACCATCGAGCAGGAGCTGGTCACCGCGCGCTTCGAGCTGGCCGGGCTGATCAACGCGCCCGTCATGCTGCAGGCCGAGCTCAGCAGCGAGCCCGTGCCGGACAACCTGCAGCTGCTCGCCGCCACGCCCGAGGCCATGGAGGAGCAGGCCCTGCTCAACAACCCCGACCTGCGCGAACTGAACCACCAGCGCCGCATCGCCGCGGTCGAGGTGCACAAGGTGCTGGCGCGCGCCTACCCCAACCTGAGCTTCAGCCTGGGATCGCGCTACGACACCGACGCCTACCTGGTGCATCGCAACTGGAACGAGGCCGGCGCCCAGGTCTCGTACAACCTGCTCAACCTGCTGAGCGTGCCGGCGCAGCGCCAGGCCGCCGAGGCCGGCGTGGCCCTGGCCGACCAGCGCCGCCTGGCCGCCCATGTGGCCGTGCTCACCCAGGTCAACGTGGCGCGGGTGCAGCTGACCAGCGCACGTCAGCAGTTCGAACGCGCAGACGCCCTGTGGCAGCTCGACAGCAAGATCATGGAGCAGCTCATGCGCCGCGAGCAGGCCCAGGCCGGCTCCAAGCTCGAACGCGTGGCCGCCCAGACCACCACCATCATCAGCCTGCTGCGCCGCTACCAGGCACTGGCGCAGGCGCACGCCGCCACAAGCAAGCTGCAGGCCACCCTGGGCGTGGACCCGCTGCCCGACAGCAGCGACGAACTCGGCCTCGACCAGATCGCCGCACAGGTCCGCACCCGCCTGCTCGGGCGCTGAATCCCCCTCACCGGCCACCACCATGCCTTGCCACGCCGCGGCCGCCCGCCGCCCCACCCGCTCCACCCTCGGCGGCATGGCCGCGCTGCTGGCCCTGGCCGCCGCCTGGCTGCTCGGCCCCGCGCCGGCCCAGGCCCAGGCGAAGTCGCACACCCTTGT
>JBJOKY010000076.1:0-14633 GCA_046045865.1 Pseudomonadota bacterium
AAGAACTCCAACCTCATCCGCCAGCTCATGACCGTGGGGCTCTCCGACGTCGACCCGGTCGACGGCCAGATCCACGTCCGCTTCGCCGTGGCGCCGGTGCTGGAGAACCCGACCCACGCCTACAACCAGCAGCCCTACTTCTACGTGGAGCTGCTCAACGTCACGCCGCACTACCTGGGCCAGATCAGCAGTGCCAGCTGTCCGGTCAGCCGCACGGCCATCGGCCCGGGCGGCGGCGACGACACGAACGCCGCCGCTGTCACACAGGCCACCCCGTCCGACGACGTCGCGCCGCCGCAACAGCAGCCGTGCCACCCGGCCCGCATCGTGCGTGTGTGCGAGGACGCCGCCTATGCTGCCGGCAACCTGGTCAGCCTGGGCGACACCGCCGCCGCCGCCAAGGCGGGTCTGGCCTGGAACGAGGCCATGCTCAACGCCACCGCCTGCCGCGGCAGCGCGCAGCGCGACGGCCTGAGCGCCGCCGCCTGGGGCCGCCTGGGCGTGCTGATGTCCTTTGTCACACCGCTGGCGCACGAGCGCGCCGCACGCATCCCGCTGCTGGTGCTGCCGCCCAACCGGCTGCGCCTGCTCAACCCGGTACAGGGCCTGCAGGCCTTCGCCACCCTGCAGCTGGCGCGCAGCGGCTGGAGCCAGCGCCTGCCCGCCTTCGAGGCCCTGCTGCCCAGCGGCGGCACGCGGCGCGAGTTCAAGCGCTTCTTCATGCGCCTGCTCACCCAGGCCCTGGCCAATGGTCGGCCGGACGAGCCGCAACGCTGGCGCTGGGCGCTCGAGAACGCCTGGCGCGACGCCCAGGTGCAGCAGCTCTGGGCCGCCTTCGCCCTGCAGCTCGGCCCGGGCTGCTGCGAGCGGCTGCTCGACGCCGCCGCCGGCCTGGGCCTGGCCGGCCAGCGCCTGGTGGTGCAAAGCGTCGAACAGGCCACCGAGGGCTGGTCACTCGCCACCCACGGCTACAGCGCCGCGCCGGCGCCGGTCGGCCATGCCACCGGCGCCCTGCCCCGCCCGCCCCTGCCGGCGCTGGCGGTTGCCACACCGCAGCAGCAGGCCTTGCCGCTGCAGGCCTGAGGCCCCCGGCCTGGCCTGGGCACCCGGGAGGCCCGGCCGCCGGCATTGTCCGAACACCGCCACCATCGGCCCGCTGATGCACCGCTGACCCGCCGTGCGGGGTTCTTACACTTGCCACCCATGCAAGACGCCCACGCACCGACTGCATCCGCGCGCCAGCAGCGCCACACCCCCACCGTCGCGCCGGCCGTGCCGCTGGCCGGGCGCCGCCGCGGGCCATCCTGGCCCGTTGCCGTGTGCGGTGCCGGGCTGGCAGGCTGGCTGGCGATGGGCAGCTGGGCCGCCACACCCGCGCCGGCTGCCATGGCGGCTGCCGGCAGTCCGCCGCAGGCCCGGCCGGTGGCGCAGGCGCGCGTGATCGTCAAGTACCGGGCCAGCGCCGCGGTGCTGCTCAGCACCCTGGCCGTCAACGGGCAGACACCGCAGGCGCGCGCGCTGGCGGCCACGGGCGCCAGCCCCATGCGTCACGCCGCCACCCTGGGCGCACGCCTGGGCCTGGTGCTGCAGGACGGCCGCACCATCGCCCCGCGCACCCAGGTGCTGTACGCCAGCGGGCTGGACAGCCAGCAGCTGGCCGAACGCCTGCGCGCCGACCCGGACGTCGAAGTCGCCGCACCCGACCAGCGCCGCCATGCCCTGGCCGCGCCCAACGACCCGCTCTACCCGGCTGGCCAGGCGAACAACACACCCGCCACCGGCCAGTGGTACCTGCGCAAGCCGAACGGCACCATCGTCTCGTCGGTCGACGCCGAGGCGGCCTGGGACGTGAGCCCCGGCAGCATCCGCGTGGTCGTCGCCATGCTGGACACCGGCGTGCTGCCTGCCCACCCCGACCTGGCCGGCAAGCTGCTGCCGGGCTACGACTTCATCTCGTCGGCGGCCATCAGCGGCGCCGACGGCACGGCCCGCGACAACGACCCGACCGACCCGGGCGACTGGATGACGGCCGCCGAGGTGGCCAACACCGCGGTGTTCGGCCGCGGCTGCGTGCAGAGCAACAGCAGCTGGCATGGCACCCAGACCGCCGGACTGGTGGGCGCGGCCACCAGCAACGGCGTGGGCATGGCCGGCCTGGGCCGCCAGGTGATGCTGCTGCCGCTGCGCGTGCTGGGCAAGTGCGGCGGTTTCGATTCGGACATCATCGCGGCGATGCGCTGGGCCAGCGGCATCGGCATCGACGGCGTGCCCGCGAATCCCACCCCGGCGCGGGTGGTCAACCTCAGCCTGGGCGCACCGGCGTCGTGCAGCACCAGCGCCACCGCCAACCCGGGCGGCGCGGGGGCAGCCGCCACGGCACAGCTGTACGTCGACGCCATCGCCGAACTGCGCCAGCGCGGCACCGCCGTGGTGGTGGCCGCCGGCAACGACAGCCTGGGCGTGAACATGCCGGCCAACTGCCCCGGCGCCATCGCCGTGGCCGGACTGCGCCATGCGGGCACCAAGAACGGCTTTTCCAGCCTCGGGCCCGAGGTCGCCATCGCCGCGCCCGGCGGCAACTGCCCCAGCACGCTGGCCGACAAGGTCACCACCAACCCCGAGGAATGCCAGTACCCGATGCTGTCGACCGTCAACTCGGGCACCACTGCGGCCACGGCCAACGGCTACCGCTACAGCAACAGCTTCGACGGCGAGGTCGGCACCAGCTTCTCGACGCCGCTGGTGTCGGCCACCGCGGCGCTGATGTTCTCGGCCTACCCGGCCCTGGGCGTGGCCGACATGCTGACCATCATGCAGCGCTCGACCCGCCCCTTCCCGACCACCGGCGGCGGCGACCCGCTGGACGTGCCTGTGCCGGTGGCCTGCGTGGCCGGCCGGCTGAACGAGCAGAGCGAGTGCTACTGCACCACCGGCACCTGCGGCGCCGGCATGCTCGATGCCGGTGCGGCGCTGCGTGCGGTGGCCGCGCTGGTCACGGTGCCGAGCTTCACCGCCTCGGCCGACCACACCACGCCGGGCACGACGGTGGCGCTCTATGCCGGCGGCATCCAGAAGCCGGCTGCCAACACCATCACCGGTTACCGCTGGGACATCACCGCCGGCAGCGACATCGCCAGCTTCCTGGTCGGCACGGCCAGCGCCACCACCACCACCGGTGCGTCGGCCAGCCTGGCCACCACGGCGGGCAAGGCCGGCACCGTCACCGTGCAGCTGACCGTCACCGACAACACCGGCGACCACAGCACCAGCCAGAACATCGTCGTCGGCCAGCCCGTCAGCACCCCGGTGAGCAGCACGCCGACCACGGGCGGCGGCGGCGGAGCCTTCGCCGGCCTGGGCGGCCTGCTCTGGCTGGGCGGCCTGGCCCTGGGCGTGCTGGCCCTGGCGCGCCAGCAGCGGCAGGCGCCGGCGCGGTCGCGCCGCAGCGGCGCCTGACGGACGCGCTGCAGCGCCAGCAGCCCGCCGGCCGGGCGTGCCCCACACTGCCAG
This sequence comes from Pseudomonadota bacterium, assembly GCA_046045865.1. Lineage (GTDB taxonomy): Bacteria > Pseudomonadota > Gammaproteobacteria > Burkholderiales > Burkholderiaceae_C > Sphaerotilus. The sequence continues at coordinate 3,511 of JBJOKY010000076.1, forward strand.
ACACACGCAGCCCGCCTGGCCGGCACGCGCCACGTCATGCGCGCCCGCACGCCACCACGCAGCCCCATGCCGCACCCCCATGCCGCAGCACCAGGTCATCACCATCCACCCGCAGGCGCCGGCCAAGCCGCCCGTGGGTGCGCCCTGCAATGGCTGCGGCCTGTGCTGCCTGCTGGAGCCCTGCCCCGTGGGCATGCTGGTGAGCCGCCGCCGCCGCGGCGCCTGTGCCGCCCTGCGCTGGATCGATGCACCCGCGCCCGTACACGCGCCCGGCGGCACCACCGTGGCGGGCCGGCCCGCGCCCGGGCGTTACGCCTGCGGCCTGCTGCACGAGCCTGGCGCCTGGCTGCCGCGCTGGTTGCAGGCAACGGGCATGCGCGGCAACCGGCTCGCCGCCGGGCTGCTGGCCCGGCTGGCACGACGCTGCATCAGCGCCGGCACAGGCTGCGACGCGGCGATCGAGGTGGTCGGCTGACCCTCTGCCCGGCCGGCCCCGGCGCCGGCCCTGGGCACGCGCTCAGAGATCGCGCAGTGCCAGCTCCATCAGCTCGGCCACACGTGGGCCGTCGCCCAGCTCCTGTGCCAGCAGCAGGGCGAGCTTGACCAGCATCAGTTCGCTCTTGCCCGCGGGCGCGCGGTCGATGGCCTCGGCCAGCGCGTCGTAGGTGTGTTCCAGCTGATGCAGCGGCAGGCCGGGCACGGCGGTGGCGGTGGCGGTGGCGGTGGCGGAGTTGCTCATGATGATGACGGGGGGTATCGGGCAGATCGGAGGCGGGGCGGCCGGCCGGCGGCGCAAACTCGCGCGGGCGCCGAGGTGGCCGCGGCAGCGGTTCAGTGGCGCGCCAGGGCACGCCTGAGCACATCGTCCAGCCGGGGTGCGTCCAGCGTCATCCAGCGCGCTGCGACATGCTGGTCGGGGCGCAGCAGATAGGCTGCCCCGGCACGGTCCACGCCGTAGCGCGACCAGACCCGCCCGGTGCGGTCGCGGATGCGCCGGTCGGGCTGGTGCACTGCCGTCACGGCCACGCTGGCCATGTCCGCGCCGGCCACGCGGGGTCGCCGGTCCGCCCCGACACCGACTCCGATACCGACGGACGCGGCGCCGGCCACCGGCAGCGCGGCGGCGGCCAGCTCGGCGTCGCCCAGCCAGTCCTCGTCCTCGCCGCGCCCGACCTGCCAGTGCAGCAGCGCCAGGCCGCGGCTGCGCCAGTGGCCGATGGCCTGGGCGAGCTCGGCGGCAAGCGGCTCGTCGCCGAAGGTGAGCAGCACGAAGCCCGGGCGGCGGTCGTCCATCAGGAAGTCGTCGGGCGCCAGCTTCACGTTGGTCATGGCCGCGCCCACCGACGGGCCGGTGTTGAACAGCGCGTCGTCGTCGTTGAGCGCGTTGATGCTGGAGCCGGCGTAGTCGTGCGGGCGCGAGGTGCGCCAGTGGAACAGCGGGCGCACGAAGGTCTGGCCGAGCGAGAGCGACAGCACCGCGTCGCGCAGCAGCCGGAAGCCGCGCGTGGGCGGCGTCATGAAGCGCGTGCTCTTGCCCGCCTCCTCGACGATCTCGCGCGCCGCGGCCACGCGCTCCTCGCTGTAGCTGGCCAGCAGGCCGGGGCCGGCGACACGCCTGACCGTGGCGGCCAGCTTCCAGGCCAGGTTCTGGCCGTCCTGCCAGCCGGTGTTGGCACCGCGCACACCGAAGATGGGCAGCATGTGCGCGGCGTCGCCGGCGAAGCAGATGCGCTGGTGCACGTAGTTCTCCAGCGTCATGGCGCGCGCCGAGTAGACCGAGCACCAGTCGAGCTGCCAGCGCGTGCCGGCCGCACCCACCATCTCCAGCTGGGCGTCGATGCGCGATTTCAGCGAGGCCGGCTCGAGCGCCTGCTCGGGCGTCTCCCCCGCCGGCAGCTGGTAGTCGATGCGCCACAGGCCCTGCGGCTCGCGGTGCATCAGCACGGTGTTGCCGGGGTTCCAGGGCGGGTCGAAATAGGCCCGCCGCTCGGTCGGGAAGGGCAGGTCGATGCGGATGTCGGCGATCACGAAGCGGCCCTCGTAGGCTGCACCGACCATCTTCAGCCCCATGAGCTGACGCACCGTGGAGCGCGCGCCGTCGCAGGCCACCACCCACTCGGCACGCTGCACGTAGGGGCCGTCGGGCGTGTCGATCTCGATCTCGGCGCCCAGCTCGTCGTTGCGCCGCACGGCCGTCACGGCGTGGCCCCAGCGCAGCTCGACCAGCGGCTGGGCCGCGACCAGCTCGACCAGCGCTTCCTCGACGTACTGCTGCTGCAGGTTGATCATGGGGAAGAAGCGGTCGTTCTCGTCCTTGGGCGCCTGCATGCGGTAGACCGGCTGGCCACGGTAGTACGAGGTGCCGTAGCGCCAGGGCAGGCCCTGGCGGCTGATCGCCTCGTCGCCGCCGATCTGCTGCAGGATCTCCATCGAGCGGCGCGTGAACACGATGGCGCGGCTGCCCTCGCAGACCTGCTGCTGCGCTTCGATCAGCACCACCTTCACGCCCTGGCGCGCCAGGTCCAGCGCCAGCGCCAGGCCGATGGGCCCGGCACCCACCACCAGCACGGGCGCGACCATGTCGCCCGCGGGCCGCGCTGCAGCCGGGTAGACCTGGTAGCGGTAGTAGATGGAATGGCGGGGCTGGTTGTCGGGCTGGTGCATGAGGGGCGACAGGCGATGGTCGGGCGGTGACGGGGCAGGACGCACCGCCATCGTAGTGCCTAAGTTCGCGCCCCCTGCGCCATCCACCCCGCCACCAAGACCGATCCGCACGACGCCCCCTCGGAACCCGGCGCCTGCGCCGCCACCCTGCCCTGCCAGCCCGGCGTGCTGGCGGCCATACCGGCGCAGGCTCGCTACCTCAGCTGGGCGCTCGCGCCCGGTGCCACACGCACGCAGCTGGCTGCAGCCCTGCACGCGCTGGCGGCGGGCGTGGATGGCGGGCAGGCCGTGCTGGGCCTGGGCCGCCCGCTGCTCGACGCCCTGGGCCTGACCATGCCCGGGCTGGAGGACTTTGCCGCACCGGTCGGCAGCCGCGTCGAGATGCCTGCCACCCAGGCCGCGCTGTGGCTGTGGCTGCGCGGAGACGACGCCGGCGAACTGCTGCACCGCGGCGCGGCCTTCGATGCCCAGGGCGGCACGCAGCAGGACCTGGCCATCGGACGGCGCCACCATGGCAACGAGGAGCTGGACGAGCTACCGCCGGGCTGATCGGCAGGCGCACGCGCGCGGCGTGGCGCGACGCTCAGGTCGGCCCCACGCCGTGCCCGGCCCGATCGGCAGCTGCACCACCTGCCTGCCCGGCGGGCGGGTCGGCGGCCCGATCGGCCGTCAGCTCCACGCCGTCCAGCCCCAGCTCGACCAGCTCGCCGCGGCACCAGGGCCGGTCGTCGTCGCCGAGCTGCGCGTAGGCGGCCTGCGCAGCGGCGCGTGCAGCGTCCCAGCCGGCCACGTCGGCAGCGGCACGTCCGGCCAGCGCCAGCACGGCGTGGGCGAAGAAACGCTCGAAGGCCGGCGCCTCGTGCGCCAGGCACAGCGCCAGGCAGGCGCGCGCGGCAGCAAGTGCGCGCGCCGTGGCGTCGGCCTGCATCGCGGTGCCGATGCCGGGCGTGGCACCGGCCTGCAGGGCGCTGCGGGCCAGGCGGTAGTGCGCGCGTTCCTCCTCCAGCCAGCCACCGGCGACGCGCCAGTAGTCGAGCGCCGCGGCGGCGGCCTCCAGCATGGCGCCGGCCTCGTCGCCGCTGCGGCCGGCGTGTTCCTCCAGCGCGGCGGCCAGGTTGTTGCCGGCCACGGCCAGGGCGCGCACGGCCGCGGGCGCCTCGGCCTGCGCCAGGGCCGGTTCGGGCCAGCTCGAGCGCGCCTGCGCCAGGGCCAGGCGGAACAGCGCGATGGCGCGGGCGAATTCGCCGCGCGCGGCCAGCGCGCTGCTGGCCTGGGCCAGGGCGGCCACCTGGTCAGGCAGCGGCAGGTCCTCGGCCGCCGAGGCATCACCGGCGCCGCAGGCCAGGGCGGCAATCTGGCGCTCCAGCGCCGGGCGGGCCGTGGCGGCGTCGCCCTGTTCCCAGGGCAGGTCGCGCAGCACGGTGATCAGGCCGATGCCGCGTTGCCACTGGCCCAGGTGTTCGCCGCACACGTGGGCGATCAGGCGTGCCAGTGCGGCGGCATCGGCGGCGCTGGTAACGCGGTCCAGCCAGCCGTCGAAGGCGTCGGCCACGGCCTCGGGTTCGTCGGCATGGTCGTCCCAGGCCTGGGCGAGCAGCTCGGCCAGGCGCGGGCGCTCGGCGCACGGTGGGGAGGTCACGGCCGCCGTCGGTTCGGACGTCGCGGCTAGGGGGCTCGGGGTCATCGATGGCTCCGCAGGGCTGGGTGCTGCAAGGGCTGTTGCAGGGTACAGGGACCGCCACCACTGCCTGCCGGTGGTGACGGGTCTCGGGCCGAACGAGGCTGCCGGGCAGCACGGCCCTGCTGCCCGCGCGGCCGGCATTGACGCACCGGCCGACGTGGCTAGCATGCCGGCTCGGGCGCGGGCTGTCCATCCGAACCCGCCGCCCCCGGGGCGCGCGGGTCGACAGGCAGGCAGGCGGTGCGCGCCAGCCCCACAGGAGACGACGATGAACGCGACACCCCGGCGACCGGCCTCCCCGTCCCTGCACCTGCACCAGTACGTGCGCCAGCCCGGGGTCGTGCGCCGGGCTGCACGCCTGGTCGCGCTGGTCTGCACGGCCGCAGCGCTGGCCGGTTGCGGCGGCGGCAGCGACGACCGCCTCGTCAACACCTGCACCCTGGCCGAGCAGCAGGCCGGGCTGCGCGACTACATGCGCAGCTGGTACCTGTTCTCCGCCACCATGCCCGACCCACCGCCCGGCGCCTCCACCACCATCGAGGACTACTTCGACACCCTGCTGGTCGACACCGACCGCTGGAGCCAGGTCAGCGACAGCGCCGCGTTCGACGCCCTGCTCTTCGGCGGACGCACCCTGGGCTACGGCCTGTACGTGGCCGGCCAGCGTGACGACCCGCTGCCGCTGCGGGTGCGCCACGTCAGCCCGGGCTCGCCCGCGGCGGCGGCCGGGCTGGTGCGCGGCACCATCATCGACAGCATCGACGGCACCGACGCAGCCGTGCTCAAGGCCAGCGGCGACTTCAGCGTGCTCAGCCCGCGCCAGGCCGGCACGACGCTGGCCCTGGTGGTGCGCGCCAGCGCCGCGGCCGCGCCGGCCAGCGCCAGTCTGGCTGCCACGGTGCACGACGTCGCCCCGGTCGGTGCGCCGCAGGTGCTGACCAGCCCGCTCGGGCGCAAGGTGGGCTACGTGCATGACCTGGCCTTCATCCACGGCGCGGGCGCGGCGCTGGCCGACGCCTTCGTGCGGTTCAAGGCCGCCGGGGTGCAGGACCTGGTGCTCGACCTGCGCTACAACACCGACGGGCTGCTGCACCAGTCGCGCGATGTGGCCTCGGCCGTGGGGGGCGCGGCCATCACCGGGCGGGTCTACGCCCACCTGGCCTACAACAGCCGGCACGGCGCGGCCGACACCGACCTGCATTTCCTGGCCGGGCCGCTGAGCGCCCTGGACCTGACGCGCGTGTACGTGCTCAGCGGCGTGCGCACCTGCTCGGCCGCCGAGGCGCTGATCAACGGCCTGGCGCCGCACCTGCAGGTGGTGCAGATCGGCGCCACCACCTGCGGCAAGCCCTATGGCTCCAACCCGGTGCAGGCCTGCGGGCGCACCTACACGGCAGTGAACTTCGCGCTCGGCAACAGTGCGGGCAGCGGCGGCTACACCGGCGGCCTGGCTCCGGCCTGCGCCGTGGCCGACGACTTCGACCACGCCCTGGGCGCGCCCGACGAGGCGCTCACCGCCGCAGCGCTGCAGCACGTCGACACCGGCGCCTGCCCGCCAGCCACGCCGGCAGCATCGGCCGCCGCTGCCACGCCGGCCCGCCCTGCCGCCACCCGGGCCAGCCGGCGCCAGGTGCCCGACGACGGCATGCCGCGCCTGGACCTGCTGCCCTGACGATGCCCGTGCGCCGGGCCGCCGGCGCCGACGCGGATCGCCTGCTGCCGGGCGCCACAAGCGTGCGGTCGTGCCGGGTGCGCGCGGCAATTCGTGCCGGGCTGCGCCCGCGCAGCAGGCCGGCAACCGGGCCGCCCTAGAATTTTTCACTCCCGCAACCCCGGCACCGCCCTGCCGCCTCGCCGCCATGAAGTCGAGCCGTCTCCTGGCCACCTGCGCCCTGGCCCTGTCCACCCTGGCCCTGCTGGCCGGCGCGCCCGCCCGTGCCCAGGCCGTCGCGGCTGACGCCACGCCTGGCGCGGCACCTGCGGCGACAACGCCAGGCGCCCCTGCCACGGCAGGCCAGGCGGCCAGCGCCGCCGCCGACCCGCACGCCATGCATCGCCAGGCAGCCGGCGGCGCCAAGGGCACGCGCAGCAAGGCGGTGCGGCCGACCCTGGCCGTGAGTGCCGCCATCGCGCCCGACGCCAGCCTGTGGGTGATGGGCGTCGACCAGGGCCGCACGGTCTGGCTGCGCCGCAGCAGCGACAGCGGCCGCAGCTGGAGCTCGCCGCAGACCGTCGACAGTGCCGGTGACCGCATCGTGGCCGACGGCGACAGCCGCCCCAGCCTGGCCTTCGGCCCGCGCCGCCAGGTCGTGCTGGCGTGGGCCCAGCCGCTGGCCAGGCCCTACACGGGCGAGATCCGCATGGTGCGCTCCGGCGATGGCGGGCAGCACTTCAGCGCGCCGTACACCGTGCACGCCGACCGGCAGGAGATCACCCACCGCTTCCAGTCGGTCGGCTTCGACGCCCTGGGCGTGCTGCACACCGTGTGGATAGACAAGCGTGACGCCGAGGCCGCCCGCGCCGCAGCCGGCGGCCGGCGCGACGCCTACACCGGCGCGGCCATCTACCGCAACGAATCGCGCGACGGCGGCGCCAGCTTCGGCCCCGACCTGAAGGTGGCGGAACACAGCTGCGAATGCTGCCGCATCGCCCTGGCGCCCATGCCCGACGGCCGCCTGGGCGCCCTGTGGCGCCATGTCTTCGACGGTGAGCGCGACCACGCCTTTGCGCCTCTGGGCGCCGGCACCGAGCCGGCCCGCGCCAGCCAGGACGGCTGGAAGCTCGACGTGTGCCCGCACCACGGCCCCGGCCTCACGCCCGCGGCAGGCGGCGGCTACCACGCCGTATGGTTCGGCGAGCGCCAGGGCGCGGCCGGCGTGCGCTACGGCCGCCTGGACGCCGACGGCCGCCCGCACGGCACGGTGCTGCGCCTGCCCGACGAGCAGGCCGAACACGCCGACGTCATGAGCCAGGGCCGCCGTGTGGCCGTGGTGTGGCGCAGCTTCGACGGCCAGCGCCACCACCTGCGCGCCTGGGTCTCGACCGACGACGGCGCCAGCTTCAGCCTGCGCGAACTGGGCAGCACGGCGCTGGACAACGACCACCCGCGCCTGGCCGCCGGCGCCGGGCGCATGCTGGCCGTGTGGCGCACCGAGGACGGCCTGACGGCCTACGACCTGGCGCAGTGACATGAGCGCGTCCCCCCGCCGTGCTGCATACCTGGCCACACCAGCGGCTGCCCAGCCCGCCTCGCGCCCCCGCGTGCACCGTCGCCGGTTCCGACCCGCCGCACTGCTGGCCGGCCTGGCCGGCGTGCTGGCCAGCCTGGCCCTGCAGGCGGCCGAACCGGCCGACTTCGATGCCCAGCGCTGGGCCGCCCTGCTGCGCGAGCCCGCGCCGGCCGTGGTCGTGTTCACCACCACCGACTGCGCGCACTGCCCGGCGGCGATCGACCGCATCGCCAGCCACCTGAAGGCCGAACGACGCGCCGGGCGCCCCGCGGCCCGGCTGGACGTGGTGGTGATGGACGGCGCCGAGCAGCCCGACGCCGTCGCCACCGAGCCGCACTACCGCCTGGCCGACCGGTTGTTCGTCTTCGACGGCCAGGCCGCGCGCGTACGGCGCAGCGTCAACCCGGCCTGGTTCGGCCAGACGCCCTATGTCGCGCTGCTGGCCACGCCCTTGGCCGGCAGCGCGGTGATCCAGCCGCGCTTCGTTTCCGGCGCACCCAGCAACACCGACCTGGGCAGCCTGCGCTGACGCCCTCTGTGCCCGCCAACGGCCGCAGTTGCAGGCACGCGGGATCTCGACCAAATATGTCTTAAAACAAGACATATCAGCACCTCATGTCGTATGCACATCAGACATTTCGACATGCACGATCAATCACTTGGCGACAAAGTGTTGCATAACTGCAACGAAACACCCGCTTTCAAAATCAGAATGCGGCAGAGGCAGTGAATTTGCAAAATTCATCACCTCTTTTGATGTCGACAAATCATGCAGAACCATACTGGCGCGTGCATCACGGCCGGTCACGCCTGGCCAACCGGCAGCGTGGCAGCGCCTGTCCTGCCGGCCGGGCTGGCACGCGATCAGGCCCTGCGCGCGGTGGAGCTGGCGCTGCGGCAGGCGGCAGGCGCTGCCAGCCTGTACTTCATCGACCTGGACCGCTACAGCCGCTTCAACGAGGCGCTGGGCCAGGCTGCCGGCGACCAGGTGCTGGTTCGCATCGCCACCCGGCTGCAGCAGGCCAGTCCGGACGGTGCCAGCCTGCTGCGCTGGGGCGGCGACGAGTTCGTGCTGCTGGTGCCACAAGGCGCACTCGCGCCCGGCCAGACGCCGGCCGGCCTGGGGCAGCAGCTGCTGGAGGCGATCAGCCGCCCGCTGCAGGTCGACGGGCTCGGCCTGGTCTGCACCGCCAGCCTGGGCCACGCGCACACCGGCCAGGTCGGCCCGACCTGCGCCGCGCTGCTGGCGGCGGCGGAGGCCGCCATGCGGCGTGCCAAGCTGCGCGGCGGCGCGCGCTGCGAGCAAGGCGGCACGGGCGCACCGGACGCCGCCCCGCACTGGACACGCGAGGCACTGGTGCTCGAGTCGCGCCTGCACGACGCCGTCGGCACCGGCACGCTGGCGCTGCACTACCAGCCGCAGGTGCAGATCGGCAGCGGGCGCACCGTGGGCATGGAAGCGCTGCTGCGCTGGCGCCAGCCCGACGGCAGCCTGTGGGCGCCCGGCAGGTTCCTGCCCGTGGCCGAACAGTGCGGTGCCATCATCGAGATCGGTGCCTGGGTGCTGCACGAGGCCTGCGCGCAGATGATGCGCTGGCAGGCGCAGGGCCTGGCGGCGGTGCCGGTGTCGGTGAACGTGTCGGCCCGCCAGTGCCTGGACCAGCACCTGCCGGGCACCGTGCGCAGCGCGCTGGCCGGCAGCGGCCTGCCGGCTGCGCTGCTCAACCTGGAGATCACCGAGTCCGCCGCACTGGCCGACCTGGACAATGCCAGTCGGCTGCTGGGCGAGCTGCGCGGGCTGGGCGTGGGCATCTCGATGGACGACTTCGGCACGGGCTACTCCAGCCTGGCGCTCCTGAGCCGGCTACCGATCAGCCAGCTCAAGATCGACCAGAGCTTCGTGCAACGCCTGGACGACGGCTCGCCGGCCGCGCACGGCGCGGCCATCGTGCGCGCCACCATCGAGCTGGCCCACGGGCTGGGCATGCCGGTGGTGGCCGAAGGTGTCGAGTCGGCCGACCAGCTGCGCTTGCTCGGCAGCGAGCGATGCGACTACGCCCAGGGCTACTACTGCTCGCGCCCGCTCGCCGCGCACGCGGCACAACGCTGGCTGCGTGCCACGGTGCTCAGCTGAAACCCAGCACGACGCGGCGCGTCCTGGCCGACTTCTTCTCGACCTTGGTGACCACCACGGCGCCGATCTCGGCCGTGTTGGCCACATGGGTGCCGCCGCAGGGCTGCAGGTCCACGCCCTCGATGTCGACCAGGCGCACGCGGCCCTGGCCACGCGGCGGGCTCACGCTCATGCTGCGCACCAGGCCGGGGTTGGCGTCGAGCTCGGCCTCGTCGACCCAGCGGTGGCGCACCGGCAGCGCGCGGGCCACGAAGGCGGCGATGCCGGCGCTCAGCGCGTCCTTGTCGAGCGGCTCGGTCATGTGGAAGTCCAGCCGGGCGTAGCTCGCCGTGATCGAGCAGCCGTCGACCGGGTGCGGCACCAGCGCGCACAGCAGGTGGGTGGTGGTGTGCAAGCGCCGGTGCGCCTGGCGACGGCTCCAGTCTATGCACGCCTCGACCGTCTGGCCGACGGCCCAGCCCGACAGGTCAGCCTGCGGCGCCGGCTGGTGCACGATGGCACCGGGTCCGGCGCCCTTCCTCGTGTCGGCGATCACCAGCACGGTGCCGTCGGCGCGCCGCAGCGTGCCGGCGTCGCCGGCCTGGCCGCCGCCTTGCGGATAGAACACCGTGCGGTCGAGCTCGATGCCGGCCTCGCCGATGGCGGTGATGGTGGCGCTGCAGCTGGCCAGGGTGGCGTCGTCGCGGAAGAGTTCGAGGGTGGGCATGGGCAGCAGGTGGTTCCGAGGGAGGGCAGGCGGCAGGAAGCGTGACCCGCGCGCTGCATGCGCCGGATTACAGCAGCACCTGCAGCGGCATGTGCAGCCCGCCGACCTGCCCGGGCCTGCTCAACGGCTGGGCATGGGCCGCCGGGTCGAAGCGCCCTTCGGGGCGCTGCGCATCGCGCTGCCGACGAAGTCGAAGTCCACCTCCGGCGCCAGCCCGCTGACGATGCGGGCGATGCTCTTGCCCGAGCCGCAGGAATGTGTCCAGCCCAGCGTGCCGTGCCCCGTGTTGAGGAAGAGGTTGCCCAGCCTGGTGGCGCCGATGAGCGGCACGTTGCTCGGCGTGGCGGGGCGCAGCCCGGTCCAGAACTGCGCCTGTTCGGTGTCGCCCGCGCCGGGGAAGAGCTCCTCGACGCGGCGGATGATGGCCTCGCAGCGCACGCGGTTCAGGTCGCGGTCGTAGCCGTTCAGCTCGGCCGTGCCGGCGATGCGCAGGCGGTTGCCGAGCCGCGAGAAGACCAGCTTGTATTCGTCGTCGGTGAGCGAGACCTCGTGCGCCATGCTGGCGTCCTTCACCGGCATGGTCACCGAGTAGCCCTTGGCCGGGTAGATGGGCAGGCGCAGGCCCAGCGGCGCGGCCACCAGCGGCGAGAGGCTGCCCATGGCCAGCACGTAGGCATCGGCGCGCAGGCGCTGGAAGCGGCCGTCGGC
>JBJOKY010000360.1:0-4752 GCA_046045865.1 Pseudomonadota bacterium
CCGGCGTGACCGCCCTGCAGATGGACATCAAGATCCAGGGCATCACCAAGGAGATCATGCAGGTCGCGCTGGCGCAGGCCAAGGAAGCGCGTCTGCACATCCTGGGCAAGATGACCGAGGTGGTGGCTGGTGCCAACACCGAGGTGTCGGAGTTCGCGCCGCGCCTGTACACCATGAAGATCAACCCGGAGAAGATCCGCGACGTGATCGGCAAGGGTGGCTCGGTGATCCGTGCGCTGACCGAGGAGACCGGCTGCCAGATCGACATCGGCGAAGACGGCACCATCACCATTGCCTCGACCGACGCCGACAAGGCCGAGGCCGCCAAGAAGCGCATCGCCGACATCACGGCCGAAGCCGAGATCGGCAAGGTCTACGAAGGCGCGGTGACCAAGATCCTCGACTTCGGTGCCCTCATCAACATCCTGCCCGGCAAGGACGGCCTGCTGCACATCAGCCAGATCGCCCATCAGCGCGTCGAGAAGGTCACCGATTTCCTGACCGAAGGCCAGATGGTCAAGGTCAAGGTGCTGGAGACCGACGAGAAGGGCCGCATCAAGCTGTCCATGAAGGCGCTCATCGAGCGTCCGGAAGGCATGGAGGAAGAGCCGCGCTTCGAGCGCCAGCCGCGCCGCGAGTTCGGTGACCGCGGTGACCGGGGTGGGGATCGTGGCGACCGTGGCCCGCGCCGTGAGCGCGGTGACCGTGGCGACCGCCCCGAGCGTGGCGAGCGCCCCCCGCGCAGCGAGCAGGACGTGACCCCCGCCGTGGTCTCGGATGCCGACGCTGCCGGCATCGCCCAGCAGCAACAGCAGCAGTAAGCCGTCGGCCTGACTGACCGTCTGCCCGTCGTCGCCCGCAATCGCCTGACGTCCTCACTCACCATGCAAGCCATCGAACTCCGCGGCTTCGGCCGGCCCGAGGTGCTGCAGCTCGGCCAGCGCCCCGACCCCGTGGCGGGCGAGGGTGAGCTGCTCATCCGTGTGAGCGCCAGCGGCGTGAACCGGCCGGACGTGCTGCAGCGCAAGGGTTTTTACGCCCCGCCGCCCGGCGCGTCCGACCTGCCGGGGCTGGAGGTGGCGGGCACGGTGGTGGCGGGCGATGCGGCGGCCATGGCTGCCGCCGGCCTGGCCATCGGCCAGCGCGTGTGTGCCCTGGTGGCCGGCGGCGGCTATGCCGACCTGTGCGTGGCGCCGGTCGGTCAGGTGCTGCCGGTGCCGGCCGGCCTCTCGGACATCGAGGCGGCCAGCCTGCCCGAGACCTTCTTCACCGTCTGGTCGAACGTGTTCGACCGCGCGGGGTTGAAGGCCGGCGAGACCCTGCTCATCCAGGGGGGCAGCAGCGGCATCGGCGTCACCGCCATCCAGCTGGCCAAGGCCCTGGGTGCGACCGTGATCGTCACGGCCGGCAGTGCCGACAAGTGCCAGGCCTGCCTGGCCCTTGGCGCCGACCATGCGATCGACTACAAGCAGAGCGACTTTGCCGCCGAGGCCCTGCGCCTGACCGGTGGCAAGGGCGTGAACGTCATCCTCGACATGGTGGCGGGCGACTACGTGGCCCGCGAGGTGAGCTGCCTGGCCGAGGACGGCCGGCTGGTCATCATCGCGGTGCAGGGCGGGGTGGGTGCCAGCTTCGACGCCAGCCTGGTGCTACGGCGGCGCCTGGTCATCACCGGCTCGACACTGCGGCCGCGCCCGATCGCCTTCAAGACCGCGATCGCGCAGCAGCTGCAGCGCGTGGTGTGGCCGCTGATCGAGGCGGGCCGGGTGCGCCCGGTGATCCACAGCGTCCTGCCTGCCGCCCAGGCCGCCGAGGCGCACCGCCTGATGGAATCGAACCAGCACATCGGCAAGATCGTGCTGAGCTGGGCGGCCTGAACCGGGCCGCACGGCAGACCTACCAAGACCTGGAATCACTGACCATGAAGACTCGCGACAAGCTCATCGTCGGCAACTGGAAGATGCACGGCAACCATGCGGCCAATGCCGAGTTGCTGAGGGGCATCCTGGCGGCGCGCCCCTTCGGTGCCGCCGCTGCCGCCGTGTGTGTGCCTTTCCCCTACCTGTCCGAAGTGGCGGTCACGCTGGCCAACAGCGGCCTCACCTGGGGCTCGCAGGATGTGTCCGCGCACGAGCAGGGTGCCTACACCGGCGAGGTGTCGGCCGCCATGCTGACCGAGTTCGGCTGCCGCTACGCCATCGTCGGCCACTCCGAGCGCCGCGCGCTGCACGGCGAGAGCGACCAGCTGGTGGCCGACAAGGCCAAGGCGGCGCTGGCGCGCGGCATCACGCCCATCGTGTGCGTGGGCGAGACGCTGGCTCAGCGCGACGCCGGCGAGACCGAGGCGGTCGTCAAGCGCCAGCTCTCGGCCGTCATCCACACGCTGGCGCACTGCATCGGCGAGATCGTCGTGGCCTACGAGCCGGTCTGGGCCATCGGCACAGGCCGCACTGCCACACCCGAGCAGGCTCAGGCCGTGCACGCCGTGCTGCGTGCCCAGCTGGCCGCAGCCTCGGCCCATGCCGGCGCCATGAAGCTGCTGTACGGCGGCAGCGTCAAGCCCGACAACGCCGCGACCCTGCTGGGTCAATCCGACATCGATGGCGCACTGGTAGGGGGCGCTGCTCTCAAGGCCCAGGATTTCGTCGCCATCATCCGTGCGGCCGGCTGAGTCCGGTCACGCGGTCACGTACAACTTTCGTCCTAGTCCTTACTGAGCATTCCATGCAAGTTCTGTTGAATCTGGTGGTGCTGGTGCAGCTGGTCGCTGCGCTGGCCATGATAGGTCTCGTGCTGGTGCAGCACGGCAAGGGTGCCGACATGGGGGCATCGTTCGGCAGTGGTGCGTCAGGCAGTCTGTTTGGTGCCACAGGTAGCGCCAACTTCCTGTCACGCAGCACGGCTGTATGTGCCACGCTGTTCTTCGTCGCGACGTTGGCACTGGCCTACTTCGGCAACCTGCGGGGTGGCATTGGTGGTAACTCCAGCGTACTCGACCGTCCCATGGCGGCCAGTGCGGCGACGGCAGCCAGCGCTGCGTCGGCAGCGGTGCAGATCCCGGGTGCCACCACGGCGCCGGCCGTGCAGGCGCCCGCGTCGGCGGCTGCCAGCCGTTGAGCTGGTGCGTATTGATCCAGAACAGTTCAAGACATAAGTCAAGTCTTGAGATCTGTTCGGGTTTGTGACTAGAATGCGAGGCTGCCTGATACGCAACGCCCTCAAGCAAATCAGGCGGACAAACGGACCGAACGGCGTGTGCAACCTGCTGGGCTGGTCCGACGAAGAAAAAGGTGTTAACCTTTTTGGTTGCGGCTCACAAGGCCGGGCCGAAACCGGTTCCCTTGTGAACTTCGTGATTCACGTGCCGACGTGGTGAAATTGGTAGACACGCTATCTTGAGGGGGTAGTGGCGAAAGCTGTGCGAGTTCGAGTCTCGCCGTCGGCACCAGACAACAAGGGTTGTATTTCCATCCGCTCCGACGCCAGTCGCAGGGATTCGAGGTACCTCCCGGCGCCCTGACTTCATGTGCAGGGAGACAAGGTGGGCGCGCTGAGCGTGAGGTCAAGGACGATGTCCGGCCTTCCGCGGCGCGCTTTCATTTTGTCGGCTGTCACTGTTGCACATCAACAGCGGTGGCCCGGACCTTGCACGAACATCAACCTGCCGTCCACCACCAACAGCTGCCGCACCTGTCATGAGCATCGAACAGTACCTGCCTGTCATCCTCTTCATTCTGGTCGGCATGGGCGTGGGCATCGCCCCCCAGGTCATCGGCTTCATCCTGGGGCCCAATCGCCCTGACTCGGCGAAGAACTCGCCGTACGAGTGCGGCTTCGAGGCTTTCGAGGATGCACGCATGAAGTTCGACGTGCGCTACTACCTCGTGGCCATCCTCTTCATCCTGTTCGACCTCGAAATCGCCTTCCTGTTTCCGTGGGCGGTCTCCTTGCGTGAAATCGGCGCGACAGGTTTCTGGGCGATGATGATCTTCCTGAGCATCCTCGTCGTCGGCTTCATCTACGAGTGGAAGAAGGGTGCGCTGGACTGGGAATGAGTTGCTCTTTCTTGTCCGGGCAGGTTTCTTGAGAGAAATCGTCGGGTTTAGGCGCGACGAACAAAACGACCCAAACAGTCGGTCAACTGAAAGCAGTCGAGATGGGAATTGAAGGCGTATTGAAAGAAGGCTTCGTCACGACGAGTGTCGATACCCTCGTCAACTGGTCCAAGACCGGTTCGCTGTGGCCCATGACCTTCGGCCTGGCCTGCTGCGCGATCGAGATGATGCATGCCGGTGCGGCGCGTTACGACATCGACCGCTTCGGCATGTTGTTCCGCCCCAGTCCGCGGCAGAGCGACCTGATGATCGTGGCCGGCACCCTGTGCAACAAGATGGCGCCGGCCATGCGCAAGGTCTACGACCAGATGGCAGAGCCGCGCTGGGTCATCTCCATGGGGTCGTGTGCCAACGGTGGCGGCTACTACCACTACAGCTACTCGGTGGTGCGTGGCTGCGACCGCATCGTGCCGGTCGACGTGTACGTGCCGGGCTGCCCGCCCACGGCCGAGGCGCTGCTGTACGGCATCCTGCAACTGCAGTCCAAGATCCGGCGCGAGAACACCATCGCCCGCACCTGAACAAGCCAGCCCATGACGACTTCCCTCGATACCCTGCAGGCTGCGCTTGAGGCGGCTGGTGGTGCACGCATCAAGAGTCTGGTGCGCGACCGTGGCGAACTGACCCTGACCGTGGC
>JBJOKY010000361.1:0-4676 GCA_046045865.1 Pseudomonadota bacterium
TCAGGCTGCAGAGTGAACTCTCGGCCCGGCTGGATGCGCTCAAGGCGCTGCAGGACAAGGTGCAGACCGAAGGCCGCCTGAAACCCTGGCTGGCCAGGCACGGCCTGGACAGCTTGCCTGGCCTGTGGCGCAAGCTGCACATCGAGACCGGCTGGGAAAACGCCCTGGAAGCCGCCCTGCGCGAGCGTCTGCAGGCCCTGGAGGTGGGCCGCATCGACATCGTGCGTGCCTTCGAGCACGACGCGCCACCTGCCAAGCTGGCCTTCTACATGCCCGGCGCGGCTGCCCACGCAGACACCCACACCACGCTGCCGCGCCTGGCCGACCGGCTGCGCCTCACCGACGCCGGTCTCGCTGCCCTGCTGGGCGACTGGCTGGAGGGCGTGTACACCGCGCCGGACCTGGGCGCCGCGCTGGCCGCGCGCAGCCAGCTCACGCACGGCGAGATCGTCATGACGCCGGCCGGCCACGCCGTGAGCCAGTACGCCGTGAGCTTCTACGCCCCGGACAGCGAACAGGCCGGCATGCTGGCGCGCGCCCAGGAGATCGAGGCCCTGGCGCCGCGCCTGCGCGAGCAGGCCGGCCAGCTCGACGCCGCACGCACGACCCTGGTCCGCGCCGAGGCGGCCTGCACCGAAAACAACCTGGCCCTGACCAGCCAGCGCCGCGCCGCCGCCGAGGCGCAGACGCGCGCGCATCAGCTGCAGGTGGAACTGCTGCGCCTGACGCAGCAGGCCGAGCAGGCGCAGGCGCGCCAGGGCCAGCTTGAGGCCGACCTGGGCGAGATCGACGCCAGCCTGGACGACATCCAGGAACGCCGCGCCGTGGGCGAGGCGCGTTTCGAGGAGCTGGACATGTCGCTGGGCGACACCCAGGAGCGCCACGCCCAGCTGGAGGAAGACGTGATGGCGGCCGAACAACGCCTGGGCGAGGCGCGCGAACAGCTGCGCCGGCTGGAGCGCGAGGCGGCCGAGGCGCAGTTCGCCGCCCGCTCGCTGGCCGCGCGGCGCGGCGAGCTGCAGCGCGCCATCGAGACGGCGGCCAGCCAGATCGCTGCCAATGTGGCGAGCGCCGAAGCCTCGCACGCCGAACTCGCCCGCCTGGACGACGCCGTGGCCGAGGACGGGCTGCAGGAAGCGCTGGCTCTGCGCCTGGAACGCGAGCAGGCCCTGGCCAGCGCGCGCAGCCACTACGACGACCTGTCGCTGCGCCTGAAGCGCTGCGACGAGCAGCGTCTGCAGCTGGAGCACAGCCAGGCGCCGCTGCGCGAGCGGCTGACGCAGCTGCAGCTGCAACAGCAGGCCGCCCAGCTCGGCGGCCAGCAGTATCTGGAACAGCTCGCCGCGGCCCAGGTCGACCTGGAGGTGATTGCCGCCAGCGTCGAGGACGGCGGCGTCAAGCTCTACGGCCTGCAGACCGAGATCGACCGCATCAACCGCGAGATCGCCGCCCTGGGCGCGGTCAACCTGGCCGCCCTGGACGAGCTGGCCTCGGCGCGCGAGCGCAAGGGCTTCCTGGATGCGCAGGGCGACGACCTCACACGCGCCATGCGCACGCTGGAAGACGCCATCCACAAGATCGACCTGGAGACGCGCGACCTGCTCAGGAGCACCTTCGACGTGGTCAACGAGCACTTCGGCCGCATGTTCCCCAGCCTGTTCGGCGGCGGCAATGCGCGCCTGGTGATGACAGGCGACGAGATATTGAACGCCGGCGTGCAGGTCATGGCCCAGCCGCCGGGCAAGAAGAATTCGACCATCCACCTGCTCTCGGGCGGCGAGAAGGCGCTCACCGCCATTGCCCTGGTGTTTGCCATCTTCCAGCTCAACCCCGCGCCCTTCTGCCTGCTCGACGAGGTGGACGCGCCGCTGGACGATGCCAACACCGAGCGTTATGCGCGGCTGGTCAGGAGCATGAGCGAGAACACCCAGTTCCTCTTCATCAGCCACAACAAGATCGCCATGGAGATGGCCGAGCAGCTCATCGGCGTGACCATGCAGGAGCAGGGCGTGTCGCGCATCGTGGCGGTGGACATGCAGGCCGCACACGCCATGGTGCAGGCCTGAGCCAGCCCGGCGGGTGCTCGTGTCGGGCGGCGCGAAACCGGGCAGTCCCGCAGTCGCACCGGCACCTGGCTGAGGCATCATGCTCGCACCCATGAGAAACGCTGCAGCGCCTGATCTCCGCCCCACGACCCAAGCCATGCCGCACGGGGGGGGGCTTTCATGAAATCCCTGCAACTCTGGCTCGCCATCGGTGGTGGCCTGGTGCTGGCCGGCCTGCTGGCGCACAGCATCTGGCAGGCACGGCGTGCGGGGGGCAGCCTGCGTGCACCGCGGCGCGCGCGGCGCCAGTTCGAGCCCACCTTCGTCGACGGCGAGAGCACCGTGCAGGAGGACAGGCGCGAGTCGCGCCAGGACTCACGCCTGGATGTGCGCCAGGACGGGCGGCTCGATTCGCGGCTCGACCCGCGCCCGGAATCCCGCCTTGATTCACGCCTTGATTCACACCTGGATCCGCACGCCGTGGCCTTGAGCCACCACGTGCCCGCCGCCCACGGTGCCGAAGGCGTGACCCTGGACCTGCCGCTGGTGACCCGGCGCAGTGCTGCCGCGCCGCGCATCGACGCCCTGATCGATGCCATCGCCAGCCTGGGGCTGGACACACCGGTGGCCGGCGAGGCCGTGCTGGCCCACCTGCCGGCCTCGCGCCGCGCCGGCGGCAAGCCCTTCCTGGTCGAGGGCCACAACACCCGCAGCGGCGAGTGGGAGGCCCCGCGCGCCGGCGCCTGGTACGCCGAGCTGCAGGCCGGCGTGCAGCTGGCCAGCCGCAACGGCGCGATCAACGAGATCGAGTACAGCGAGTTCATCCAGAAGGTGCAGGCCTTCGCCGACGCCATCAATGCCTCGGTCGACTTCCCCGACATGCTCGACGTGGTCGCCCGCGGCCGCGAGCTCGACACCTTTGCCGGCGCCCACGACGCCCAGCTGGCCATGCGGCTGCGCGCGCGGCGCGGGCCCTGGTCGGTGGCCACCATCAACCAGCATGCCAGCCGCCACGGCTTCGTGCCCGGCGTCACCGCCGGGCGGCTGGTGCTGCCGGCCCAGCTGGAAGACGGCGCACCGCCCATGCTGAGCCTGAATTACGACGCCAAGGCCGCCCTGGCCGAAGATCTGCAGGTGGCCAGGGTGGACGAGATCACCCTGGTCTTCGACGTGCCGCAGACGGTGCCGGCCGAGCAGCCCTTCAACGCCTGGTGCGCCTCGGGCCGCGCCCTGGCGCTGAGCCTGGATGCCGTCATCTCCGATGACGTCGGCCGCGTGCTGCAGCCCGAGGCCCTGCCGCACGTGGGCGAGGATCTGAGCGCGCTGTACGAACGCCTGGCCGAACGCGACCTGAGCGCCGGCTCGCCCGCGGCGCGGCGGCTGTTCAGCTGAAGCCGCGCGACACTGGCGCCTTGTGCACCGGTCGATCCGCCGGCGCGCCCACTTCCTGTGATGAGGTGCCGGCCTGCCTGGTGCCACCACCTGCCTGCCGTCGGCCCGGTCCGACACACCTGCTGCTGCCATGAGCGACCTGTTTTCCGATCCCCCTGCAGCGCCGGCACCACCCGCCGCCGCCACTGCCCGCGCCGCGGCCCTGCGCGCCGAGCTGCATCACCACGCCTGGCTCTATTACGTGAAGGACGAGCCGGCGCTGCCGGACGCCGAGTACGACCGGCTGTTCGCCGAACTGCAGGCCATCGAGGCCGAGTTCCCCGAGCTGCGCACGGCCGACTCGCCCACCCAGCGCGTCATCGGCGCGGTGCTGGACGGCCTCGTGCCGGTCCGCCACTCCGTGGCCATGCTCAGCATCCAGACCGAGACGGACACCACGGCGGCGGGCGCCGAGGCCTTCGACGCCCGCGTGCGCAAGCGCCTGGGCCTGGCCGAGGACGCACCGCCGGTCGATTACGCCGCCGAGCTGAAATTCGACGGCCTGGCCATCAACCTGCGCTACGAGGCCGGCGTGCTGGTGCAGGCCGCCACCCGAGGCGACGGCGAGACGGGCGAGGACGTGACGCACAACATCCGCACCATGGGCCAGATCCCCCTGCGCCTCAAGGATGTGGACGCGCCGGTGCTGGAAGTGCGCGGCGAGGTCTACATGCGCCGCGACGCCTTCGAGCGCCTGAACGAGGCGCAGCGCGCCAGAGGTGAAAAAACCTTCGTCAACCCGCGCAACACGGCGGCCGGCGCGGTGCGCCAGCTCGACCCGGCCGTGACCGCCGCGCGCCCGCTCTCCTTCTTCGCCTACGGCCTGGGCGACGTGCAGGGCTGGGAGGTGCCGGCCACCCACAGCGCCATGCTCGATGCCCTGGCCGCCATGGGCCTGCCCGTGTGCGCCGACCGCGTGCTGGCCAGCGGCGCAGCCGGCCTGGCCGAGTTCCACGCCGCCATCGCCGCGCGGCGCGACGCGCTGCCCTTCGACATCGACGGCGTGGTCTACAAGGTCAACGACCGCGCGTTGCAGGCCCAGCTGGGTTTCCGCAGCCGTGAGCCCTTCTGGGCCGTGGCGCACAAGTACCCGGCGCAGGAGCAGCTCACGCGCGTGCTCGACATCGACATCCAGGTCGGGCGCACCGGCAAGCTCACGCCGGTGGCCAAGCTGGAGCCGGTGTTCGTGGGCGGCACGAC
>JBJOKY010000077.1:0-14586 GCA_046045865.1 Pseudomonadota bacterium
CGGCGTGAGCCGCCCGGCGCGGCTGTATGCGCCCGGCGACGCGCGCCTGCCCGTGCTGCTCTACCTGCACGGCGGCGGCTTCGTCATCGGCGGGCTGGAGACCCACGACAGCCTGTGCCGCCAGCTCGCCCTGCGCAGCGGCGCGGCGGTGCTGGCGCTGGACTACCGGCTCGCACCCGAGCACCGGTTTCCCGCCGCGGTCGACGACGCCAATGCCGCGCTGGGCTGGCTGGTCCGTGAAGGTGCGGCCGCCCTGGGCCTGGACGGCACCCGTGTGGCCGTGGGCGGCGACAGCGCCGGGGGCACGCTGGCCGCGGTGGCCGCCATCCATGCGCGCGACCAGGGCTGGAAGCTCGCGCTGCAGCTGCTCATCACCCCGGGCACGACGGCGCATGCCGACACCGCCTCGCACCGCCGCTTCGCCACCGGCCACCTGCTGGACGCCGAGATGATCGGCTGGTTCTTCGACCACTACATCGACGCCGCCGACCGCGGCGACTGGCGCTTCGCCCCGCTGCTGGCGGATGATCTGGACGGCGTGGCGCCGGCCGTGTTCTCGCTGGCCGAATGCGACCCGCTGATCGACGAGGGCGTGGCCTATGCCGACCGCCTGCGCCTGGCCGGCGTGGCGGTCGAGCTGGAGATCTTCCGCGGCGTGACGCATGACTTCATCAAGCTCGGCCGCGCCATCCCCGAGGCCCTGGCGGCCCAGGCCGCGCTGGGCGCGAGCCTGCGCGCCGCGCTGTTCTGAGGCTGTCCAGACGTTGTCCGGCATCCACCGACGGAGCCCCCGCATGACCACCCCGACCCTGCGGTCCACCCTGCCGGCCCTGCGCATCGGCGAAGGCTGGGACACCCACGCCCTGGTGCCCGGCCGCCGCCTGGTGCTGGGCGGCATCACCATCCCGCACCACCACGGCCTGCTCGGCCATTCGGATGCCGACGCGCTGGCCCACGCCATCACCGACGCGCTGTTCGGCGCGGCCGGGCTGGGCGACATCGGCCGGCACTTTCCGGACACGGCGGCCGAGTTCCGCGGCGCCGACTCGATGGTGCTGCTGGCCGAGGCGGTGAAACGCGTGCGCGCCGCGGGCTGGGAGGTGGTCAACATCGACTCGACCATCGTCGCCCAGGCGCCGCGCCTGGCGACCCATCTGCCGGCCATGGTCGAGCGTCTGAGCACGGTGCTCGGCCTGGTGGCCGCTCAGGTCAACGTCAAGGCCAAGACCGCTGAACGCATGGGCCCGGTCGGGCGTGGCGAGGCGATCGAGGCGCGCGCCGTGTGCCTGCTGGCGGGTGGTCTGCTGGCCGCGCCGGGCTGAGTCAGGCGGCGGGACTGGCCGGCACGGCTGGCGTGTGCTGCAGTTCGGGCGCGCGCTGCTGCTGCTGTAGGCGCTGGGTGTCGGCTGACAGACGGCGCACGACCAGACTCACCAGATGAAAGCCGAAGTTCGGGTTCTGGAAATAGAGCTCACGCAAGGCCGTGTTGTCCACGCGCAGCAAGGTGCAGGCCTGTTCGGCCACGACGGTCTGGGTGCGCAGACCCGAGGCTGAAAACAAGGCGATCTCGCCGATCAGGTTGCCCGGCGTGATGTGTTCGCCGATCTGGGGTAGCCGCAAGCTGCCTTCCACCAGGAAGTAGGTGGCGGCGGCCGGGTCACCGGCGTGGAACAAGGCCTTGCCGGCCGCGAGCTGGACCGGCTGGGCATACGGGCGCAACCAGTCGCCATCGAGTTCGCACGTCGAGGCTTGCTGCACCTTGCGCACGAGCTTGTGCATCTGCACCAGCCGCACGGCGTTGAAGGGCAGCAAGATGCAGTGCAGCAGCAGGACGGGATAGTTCTGGCTCAAGGCGCCGAAGACGATGAAGCTGCAATTGGCGCCGCTGGATACCATGCGCAGCGGAATCATAGTGCGCATCGAAAACGCCCACAGGGTGAGTGCGGCGGCGACCCAGCCGATGATCTGTATTTGCATTGAAACCTCGTTGCTTGCGCTTTCAACCCTTGAGCGGGCGTTCTATGCCATCCCACGGTACGGCGACCTGAGCCCGCTCCTGGCAGCGCGACAGGAAGCGAGCGGCCACCTTGTCCTGACTGCAGGCCTGGAGAGCAATCGCGAAGTCCGTCCCGGCCTGGTCCCACTGTCCTGCCTGATAGGCTTGCAGCGCTCGCATCCACCCAGGTAGGGCAGCGGTGAGTTGTCCCTGGATGGCCTCCGGGTAGCTGGCCAGGCATTCGAACACCTCGATCACCTCGACTCGCCCGGCTACCTGCACTCTTCCCAGCGGTCGCAACACATGGCGTGACCCCAAGCGTAGACGCTGTTCGACTGCCGCGCTCAGGACAAGCGTGGCATCAAAATGTTTGGTCAGGCCTTCCATGCGCGACGCCAGGTTGACACTGTCTCCGACGACGCTGCACTGGAAATGGTCAGGATCACCGATGGTTCCCAGAGTGACCGTGCCGCTGTGCAGCCCCATGCCGAACTGAAGTTCTGGGAACTCGATGCCGCGCTCGAGGTTGTATCCGTCCAGTCCCCGGCACATGGCCACAGCACCGAACACGGCGTTGTCGGCGTCATTCGGAAACAGCGCCAGCACACCGTCGCCGTAGTACTGGGCCACGAAGCCGCCGTGAGTCGCGATGCCGGGTTGCACATGCGACAGGTAGCGATTGATCATGGCCACGGTGGCGCGTGCCCCCAGCTTTCTGGACAAGGCCGTGAAATTTCGTAGGTCGACGAAGAGCACGTTCATGTCGCGCTCAACCGCGTGGTTGAGCTGCACGTCGACGATGCTGGTCACGCCCAGTCCCGACAGGAATTCACCCGGCACGAAGCGCTTGTTGGCATGAGTGAGCAGGGTCTGGGTCTGCAGTGCCGCCTGCACCTGCCCATACAGACGGGCATTGACCAAGGCGATGCCGGCCTGAGCCCCCAAGGCATGGGTGACCTCGACCCGGCGCGGTGTAAATGCCCCGCGTGCCAGGTGATTTTCGAAATAGAGCACCCCGATGACACGGCCCTGCAGCGTGATCGACATGGTGAGCAGCGCGGCCACACCGCTGGCTGCGGCATGGGTCTCACCGACCAGCAGTTCGGCAGTTGTGGCGTCGTGCACCACAACGGGCTGAGCAGCACGCAATGCCAGGTCGACAGCGCGGTGGCTGATGGCGTCGAAACCGGCCAAAGGCGTGCGCCCTCCCGCAGTGGCCGTCAAGGTGGCCTGCGCTTCGACCCACAGGTGTCCCTGGGCGTCATGCAGCAACAGCAGGCCGCGGTCAGCACCAGCGGCCTGCATCAGCAACGGCATCAGCTGGTCGAGCAGCGTGGCTTCGTCAATCTCGCTGGAGATGCTGGCCAGGGCGCTGAACACGCTTTGCAGGTCGATGCCTTCGAGATGAGTCTGGTCACGCGTGGAGGTCGTGGCGCTGCTGGTCGGGCGCGCCAGCTTGCTGTTCACCTGGAGCTGCCGGGCCAAACACGTCGCACCCCATTCCGCCCAGCTGTCTGCGGCCAGCTGGGCAGCAGCGGCGCCCGACTGGCAGGCGCCCTCGGACTGCAGGATCGCGGCCAGCCGCTGCTGTGCCAGCGCCCGGTACAACACCCCCCCGCCTGATGCCTGCTCGATGGCGGTGTGCAGATGCATGCAGGCTTTTTCAGGCCGACCGCGCAGCAGCTCATCCTCGGCGTCGAGCAGGGACACACGGTGATCCAGGTTGAACGGCGCGTATCTGGCCCAGCGTTTGAGCCGGGCACGCTGGCGCCGCGCCATGCGCAGTGCCGCCGTGCCGGCCAATCCGGCGGCCACGCGCCAGTAGCCGTTGAGGGCGCGCAGGAAGGCCAGACCCGGCACCAGGACCTGACTGACAAAGTTGTCCTCGCGCTGTGCCGCCATGGCAAAACGCAGCTCGGCCCGGTCGAGCCGGCCGGCCAGCACGTCCAGCACACCGGCAGCGATCGAGCTCAAGGCGATCTGCACTGCGTTCTGGCTCGTGTCGAGCCCGGCCAGCAGGCGGGGATAGGAAAACCAGCGGCCTTCGAGTTCTTCGGGCAGACTGGCGCTGCGCAGCGCCGCATGCAGCTCGACCCAGGCCAGGAAACAGTCCTTGACCTGATGCTGCTCGCTTCCCTCAAGGTATTGAATCGGCTCGCTATAGCGTTCGTCGATGTCTAGTGTGCCGCCTGCTAGAAAGTGGGTGTACAGCATCACTCCGGCACTGTAGGTGGCCATCTCGGTGTCGCCGCTGTCGCGATTGCGGGCCCAGTCGGCGTGCAGCAGGCCGGCCACGGCCGGTAGCGGTTCCTTCCAGTGCTTGACGAAGGTGTCGACAACGTAGCTCGCGCGAGCCTCGTCCACTCCCCCGTAACGTCGCCCGATCTCCAGCGCCAGCAGGCCGTAGCGGTAGCCGTTGTCGATGTGGCCCAGCACGCCGCACAGCACCAGAGCCCACACACCGAAGCCGTAGGGAGATTGCGGCGTCATGCCGTGCCTAATGGCCAGGCGCGAGCACATCATGCCGATCAGCGGCAGCAGATTGGGTTCGGCAAAGTAGGCCGGACTTGCGATGCTGCCCAGCAAGGCCACGGCCGCGCGGATTTCCGCCTTGGGCGCTTCGCCCAAGCGTGCGAAGGTCAGTGGGTCGCGCCCGCGTTGCGCTGCCAGTGCCCGCAATACACCCCACAACACGTGCAGCCTGTCGGGTTTGCGCGGCAGGCGCACACCCAGCGAGGCGGCCACCTCGATGCCGATGTCGATTGCCTCATCCAGGCGATTCAGCACATGGCGTACCCGGATACGCAGGTTGTGGCCTTCGGCACGGTGCACCACGGTGCGGGCACGCCGGATGACGAGTTCCGAATGGGCCTCGAACTCGTCGCCGAGCGACAGTGCAAAGGCGCATCGCGCTAGTCCCAGGTGGATGCCGATGGCGGTGTCGTAGTCATCGTCCCACGCTGTTGCCGCTAGCAGGTTGGCGGCAGCCCTGAGCAATTGGCTGGCCGTCTCGAATGCCAGACAGGCTTGCGCCCGAGCACCGGCCATCAGGCCGACACGGGCCAACTGGTCGCGCTCGCTGCGGTCGTCGAGCAGGTGCACACCAAATACGACATGCGAGAACACTTCGACGACGCGCAGCTCCAGTGCCGACGCCGGCAGGCTGCGCACCAGCAGGCGACCGATGCGCAGATGACGCTCGGCCAGTTGCCGCCTGTCCTGGCGCTCATGCACAGTCTGGCGCACGCGGTCGTGCTGGAAGCGGTAGCGGGCTGTGCCCAGATCCGCTGCCGCCTGCTCCGACAGCGCCCAGCTGGGCAACGATTCGAACACCTTGTAATGCGCGTCCAGCGGTACCACCACGCCGTTGCGCACGGCAGGCGCCAACTGCATTGCGGTGGCGTTCAGGGCCTGCAGGTGCACGCTAGCCAGCGTGTGCAGGTCAAACTCGCTGCCTACACACGACGCTGTGTCGAGCAGATCCAGGCAATCGGTCGGAAGACCACCCAGCCGGTCGCTGATGAGTGCCGCGACGTTGTCCGGCAACTTGTACTCGTGCAGGCGGGCCAGATCCCAGATCCAGGCATGTTCGTCCTCGCTATAGCGGAAAAAACCGCGCTCGCGCAAGGCGTACAGGAACTCGCCGACGAAGAATGGATTGCCCGAGGACACGCCGTAGATATGGGCGGCCAGCGACTGCACATTGACCAGGTCGGTGTGCAGGGTGTGGGCGATCAGCTGGGTGACATCGCCCAGATGCAGCGCTGCCAGCGGCAGGTCGAGACACGTCGTAGCACTGGCACGCAAGGCATCGAGTGCCTTGTGCAGGGGGTGGCCCAGCCCGACCTCGTTGGAGCGGTAACCTGCCACCACCACCAAGTGAGCCAGGCGGGTGTCGCCGGCCAGCGCTTCGAGCAGGTTCAGGGACGGCGCGTCTGCCCACTGCAGGTCGTCCAGAAACAGCAGTATCGGCTGTTCCGAGGTCGCGAAGACCTCCAGAAAGCGCCCGATCAACAGGTGCAGACGCCGTTCGGCGTCACGCGGGCTGACTGTCTCGACATCGGGCTGCGGGCCCACGAGGGTCTGCAGCTCGGGCAGCAAGGAAGTCAGCAGCTGGCCGTGTACGCCCAGGGCGTCCTGCAGTTCGCCTCGACGTCGAACCAGCAGCTCCTGTGGCATGGTCAGTTCGCGCTTGAGCAGCGCACGCAAGGCCTGCAACACGGCGTGATACGGCAGGGTGGTACCGAACTGCTCGAACTTGCCGCTGCACACCGAGCCGTGCTGGGCCGCGACCTGGCGCTGCACCCACTGCACCAGTGCGGTCTTGCCCACTCCGCTCAGGCCCGCCACCGTCACCAGCACGCGCGCGCCCCGGCTGGCCTGGGTGATGGCGTCGAGCAAGCGTGCTTGTTCATTCTCGCGCCCGTACAGACGATCCGGCACACGAAAGCTCGAGCTGGCATCCATTTGCCCGAGCGTGAATCGGCGCACAGTGCCCGAACGCCGAAGGTCACTGAGGCAGCGGCCCAGATCATGTGCAAGGCCCTGGGCGCTGGCATAACGATCGTCGGCGTTCTTGGCCATCAGGCGCTGGACGATGTCGTCGATCACAACTGGAAACTCGGGGCGTTGTTCGCGCAGTGGCGGCGCCGGGCGGGCTACATGGGCATGCGCCAGTTCAGCAGCGCTGTCGTAGCGAAACGGTAGGTGACCCGTGGCCAGTTCGAACAGCGTCACGCCCAGACTGTAGAGATCCGAGCGATGGTCGACCGCACCCTTGATGCGGCCACATTGCTCGGGCGACATATAGGCCAGCGTCCCCTCGATCAGGTCCAAGGCCTGGGTATCGACCGTCTCGCGGCGCAGTCGCATCGAGATGCCCAGATCGAGCAGGTGCACCTCGGCCGTTCCCGGCTGCACCAGCACGTTGTGCGGATTGATGTCCTTGTGCACGATGTTGCCGGCGTGCAGCCGCCCCAGTGCCGTCGCCAGGGCCGAGCCCAGATCCAGCCAGCGTGACAGGGGCGGTACGGCCTGGTCGAGCAGCGACGCCAGCGAGACACCGCCACTGTCGTGCATGACCAGCGCGACCGATGCGCCGTGCCGCACCAGTTCGACATGGCGCACGACGGCACGCGGGTCGGCGTCGGCCGCCAGATCGAAGGCCCACTGGTAGCGGGCGATGTCACGCGGGCTCGGGTTGTCGAGCGTGGGGGTCTTGATGACGACCCCAGCGCCAGCGGGGCTGGTCGCGCGGTAGACGGAAGTTCGTGAGGTCTGGTGCAGCAGTTCCCGGACGATGTAGCCGGCGATTTCCATCGGGCAGGGAAATCGCCGGATCAGTACTGGATGCTGGCTGGAATGCTCAGGCTGTAGGGTGGTGGCAGGTCTTTGCACTCGGGGACAGGCGTCTTGGGGACCAGCGGCATGAACTGCCTGAGTTTCGGGTCGCCGCTGACGTCAGTCAGGTTGACGTGGAATTGCACTTGCGCCATGGCCAGGGTCGGGTCGGTGAAGGCGTAGGAAGTCTCGTTGAGGTTAGGTGGCAAGGTCCAAGGCATGAAGAACATCCGCTGCGCCATCTCGGCGCGGTACAGGTCATCACCGGTGAAGATTTCTCCGGGCTGCACCGGCGCGTCGCTGGCGCTGGTCGGAGGCGGGCGACGGATGCGCAGGAACTTGGAGACGACCGGAATTTCTAATGCAAAGCTGTAGTGATCAGCCCCATGGGCAATCGACGTGTCCCACATGAAGATGGCCAGCGTGAGCGCCAGCGTGCCCGGCTCGAAAATCTCCTTTTCATCCGGGAAGCCATGCACACAGGTGTGCAGATAACGTGCCCAGCGCTTGACGTAGGTGTCTTGCGGGTCGGCTGTCAGGATGTTGTCGGCCACCACCTTGCAAAAGGGCAGGAAGGCGCGCTGGAAATACGCCGTCAGCCAGCGGCTGTAGGCCGTATCAAAGACCGGGTCAGCCGGGCTGTCGTCCAGTTTGAGCAGGGGCGGGCGCAGGTAGTGGTAACGCGGGTAGGCGTCGGCATACGGCTTGTGTGGCAGGCCCGCATATCCGGCGCCGAAGAGCAGCTTGAGGTTGTAGGCGTCGCCGGTCAGCGGATCGAACCAGGTGCCGCGTGCGTTGTTGTTGACCACCGACAGCGGGGATTCCTGCACGGCGTTGTCGAGCGCAAGGGTGTAGCTGGTGTGCGGGATCAGCAGTTGGAACAGCGGGTGGGTGTACGGCACGGCGGTCTTTGTGACCGCATTGACCGAGTCCATCGGGAAATGCAGGGCCGGGTGGACCACGAACAGCATGTGGTACGCCGCGCCCTGCAGGGCGTAGATCTTGGCCAGGCCCCAGGCCGAGTCCGACGGGCGCACCGTCACTTTTTTGACACGGATGGCCAAAGGCAGCATCTGCGAGCCGGGCTGGCCCTTGAAGATGACGACCGTCGCTGCGCAGTACATGCCCTCCAGCGGCTGGACGAGATCCATGGCGCTGAAATCATATTTCCACAGATCCTGGCTGCTGTCGGCGTCGATGCCGACTTTCGTCAGCCAACGGACATCATGCGCCGACAGCCGCTTGAGATAGCGGATGTAAGACGTGTCCAGCATCATCGTCTGAAAATCGGCGTCGTCCGGCACGGTGTAGCCCAGCTGCTTGACCGCATTGGCGGCCGCCTTGGGCGGGTAGCCCACCTGCGTCATGATGTAGCGCTGGCCGATCGTGGCATTCCACAGCATGTTCTCCAGCGGCGGGATGTTGAGCACCTCCCAGGCTTCCTCCAATGGGTGCGCCGGTGAAGGTTGCGGCCATGGGCCTTGGCGCGCATAGAGGAACTGGTCGGGTGTCAACTTTGAATCACTCATGGTGGCTAAGTAGGAGCTTGAAATGAAGAATTTTGTCGCACATGGACCCATGAGCAGGCCAAATGTTTGCAGTGTTAACCCCTGGTGACCGGATCACCTGAGTGCCGCCACCCAGGGTGAGCGGGTAGCGTTGTCGACAAGAACTCATCCGGCCCGACCGCCAGAAAGCGCTTGATCAGGCCTTAGAGTTCCGCCCGCATCAACCCTGATTTAGGAACAGGACCATGGCCACTCAACAGAACAGCCCGCCGTCACCCGCCGACCGCATCGACGTCAAGAAACTCGCCAACGACGCCGGTGTGGCGGTCGAGGCCTACGACACCTACGACACCGACGAGGAGACGCTGGCGGCTGCCCACCGTTTCGCCGCCGCCCTCATTAACCGCGTGGCGCAGATCTGCGAAGGTCAGCCCGGCGTGAAGGTGATGGACGCCGCCGCGCTGCGCAAGCTGGCGGCCACGCTGGCGCCGAAGTGATGGCGGCCTGCGCCTGATCGCGCCCTTGCCCGAACTCCGCCGCTTGATCGTCGCCTTGCCCCAGGACGTCCCATGAGCCAGTCTTCCAGTCGCCCCCCGGGCGCCAGCGCGGCAGGTCCGGCTGCGGTGGTGGCCGCTGCCGACCTGTGCGGATTCGTCACCCGCGCCTTCGTCGCCGTCGGCCTGCCGCCGGCCGACGCCGCCCGGGTCGACGGCCTCATGACCGAGGCCGACCTGCAGGGCTCGGATGGCCACGGCGCCATCCGCCTGGCGCCTTATGTGAAGCGCATCAAGGCCGGCGGCATCAACCTCGCGCCGGACATCCGCGTGGTCGAGGAACGCGCCGCCACCGCCTTGCTCGACGGCGACAACGGCATGGGCCATCTGGTGATGTCGCGCACCGCCGAGATCGCGGCTGACAAGGCGCGCAGCGCCGGCATGGCCTGGGTGGGCGCACGCCTGAGCAACCACGCCGGGCCGGCCTCGCTCTACGCCCGCATGGCGCTGCTGCACGACGTGATCGGCCTGTACTTCGCCGTGGGCAACGCGAATCACCTGCCGCGCTGGGGCGGGCTGGAGATGCTGCTGTCCACCAATCCCATCGCCGTGGCCATCCCGGCCAGTGAGGAGCTGCCGGTGGTGCTGGACATGGCCACCACCGTGGCCGCCTTCGGCAAGGTCAAGGCCAAGGCGCAGCGCGGCGAACAGATGCCCGAGGGCTGGATGATCGACCGCCAGGGCCGCCCGCTGACCGATCCCAAACGCGCCGACGAGGGCTTCCTGCTGCCCATCGGCGGCTACAAGGGCTACGGCCTGTCGCTCATCGTCGGCCTGCTGGCCGGCACGCTCAACGGCGCGGCCATGGGCCGCGAGGTGATCGACTTCAACAAGGATTTCTCCACCACCACCAACACCGGCCAGGCCATCGCCATGGTCGACCTGAGGGCCTTTGGTGACCCGGTGGCCTTCCAGGGCCTGGCGACGGTGAACTCGCTCACCAAGAGCAACCGCGTCAAGCTGCTGGCCGTCTCGACGCCCAGGCGCCTGCCGCAATACGCCGACGTGCCGACGGTGGGCGAGTCCGGCCTAGTTGGCTTCGAGTTCAACTCCTGGTTCGCCCTGCTGGCACCGGCGGGCACGCCGGCCGACATCGTTGGAAAGCTCAATGCCGAGGTGGTGAAGGCGCTGGCCGACCCGGGCGTGCGCGATCAGCTCGTGGCCCAGGGGCTGACGCCGCACGACTCCAGCGCCGACGAACTCGGCGTGGGCACCAAGGCCCAGCTGGCCAAATACGCCGCGCTGATCAGGAAGGCAGGAAGGCCGGCATCAAGGCGGAGTAGGGCATGGGCGGGCATGACGCAGACGTCGTGCCATGTGCGAGCTGGCGATGAGCGCGTGTGTGCCCGCCGGCCTGAGGGTTGTGCGCTGGGTGGACTGCTGGAAAGTCTGGAGACACCCTGCCCGGCTGCGCGCACAGAATCGATTCGACCCGCCGGCACACCAACCCCCTACAGGAGACAGCGCGATGGCCCTCATGTCCTACTTCGGTCGACCTCTGCTGCGTGGCGCAGTTGCTGCGCTCACCGGCCTGCTGCTCGGCCTGGGTGCGGCGGCGCAGAACATCTCGGTCGCCACCGGCGGCACGGGCGGGGTGTACTACCCCATGGGCGGGGGCATCGCCGCGGTGCTGAGCAAGTACGTGCCCGGCATGCAGGCCACGGCCGAGGTCACAGGCGGCTCGGTCGACAACTTGAAGCTCATCGCCAGCGGCAAGCCCTACATCGGGTTCTCGATGACCGACGCCGGCCAGGACGCGCTGCGCGGCGAGGACAAGTTCAAGGGCAACAAGGTGCCCCTGAAGACGCTGATGGTGCTCTACCCCAACCGCATGCATGTGGTGAGCGTGGAGGGGCGCGGCATCGCGAAGATGGCCGACCTGAAGGGCAAGCGCGTGTCGACCGGCTCCCCCGGCAGCGCCACCGAGGTGATGGCCTTTCGCCTGATCGAAGCCGCCGGCCTGGACAGGGACAAGGACATGAAGCGCGAGCGCCTGGGCGCAGCCGAATCGGTCAACGCCATCAAGGACGGCAAGATCGACGCCTTCTTCTGGGTCGGCGGCCTGCCCACCGCCGCCGTCACCGACCTGGCCAACACGCCGGGCACCAAGCTCAGGATGGTCGACCATGCCGAGGCCGTGGCGGCGATGAACAGGAAGTACGGCAACCTCTATGTGGAAGACGTGATCCCCAAGGACGTCTACAAGGGCATGGACACCGACAACAGGCAGGCCACGGTGATGAACATCCTGGTCGCGCACGAGAACATGGACGACAAGACGGCCTACAACATCGTCAAGACCATCTTCGACAAGCGCGAGGAGCTGATCGCCGTGCACAAGGAGGCGACCAACTTCAAGCTCGAAAACCAGAAGACCTCGGCCACGCCCATCCCCTTCCACCCGGGGGCGGCGAAATACTTCGCCGAAAAAGGCGTGAAGCTGAACTGACCGCATGACCGATCGCCCGTCCGCCGGCGCGCCCGACATCGTCGTCAGCGACGAGGCCCTGCGCCAGGCCGAGGAATACATCGAGGCCGAGGAAGGTGCGGCCAACAGGTTGAAAGGCTGGCTGGGCGCCTTCGTCATCGTGGCGGCGGTGCTGATGTCGGTGTTCCACCTCTACACCGCCTACGCCATCGTGCCCACGCAGACGCTGCGGCCGGTGCACGTGGGCTTCGTGCTCTTCCTGTGTTTCCTGGTCTACCCGGTGAGCAGCCGCTTCCGCCACCGCGTGATGTGGTGGGACTGGATCGCCGCGCTGCTGGCCATCGCCGTGGTGGTCTACCTGATCCAGGGCGGCGACGACTTCACCGACCGCAACACCTCGCCCGAGCCTTGGGACATCTTCTTCGGCATCGCGCTCATCGCCCTGGTGCTCGAAGCCATGCGGCGCAGCGCCGGCTGGGTGATGCCGGTGGTGACGCTGGCCTTCATCGCCTATGCCCTGGCCGGACCGCTGCTGCCGGCGCCGTGGACACACAAGGGCTACGAGGTCGGCCGGCTGGTGGGTGTGATGTACATGACGCTCGAAGGCATCTACGGTGTGGCGGTGGACGTGTCCTCGTCGCTCATCATCCTGTTCACCATCTTCGGCGCCTTCCTGCAGTATTCGGGCGCGGGCAAGTTCTACATCGACTTCTCGTTCTCGGCCATGGGCGGCAAGCCGACCGGGGCGGGGCGCACGGTGGTGCTGGCGTCCTTCCTGCTGGGCGGGCCGTCGGGCTCGGGCGTGGCGACCACGGTGACGCTGGGCGCGGTGGCCTACCCCATGCTCGCCAAGGTGGGCTACGAGAAGAACGCGGCCGGCGGCCTGCTCGCCGCGGGCGGGCTGGGCGCCATCATCTCGCCGCCGGTGCTGGGCGCGGCGGCCTTCCTGATCGCCGAGTTCCTGAAGATCTCCTACCTCGACGTGCTGCTGATGGCCGTCATCCCGACGCTGCTGTTCTATTTCGCGCTCTTCCTGATGGTGGAGATCGACGCGCGCAAGTACGGCATGGGCAACACCGCGTTCGAGAAGGTCGACACGGTGTGGAACCTCAGCCGCAGATACTGGTTCCACTTCCTGTCGCTGGTGTCCATCGTGGTGTTCATGATGTGGGGCTGGTCGCCGGTGCTCTCGGTGTTCTGGGCCACGCTGGTGTCGCTGGCCACCAGCTTGCTGCGCCGCGACACCTCGCTGATTCCCTACGAGGTCTTCCGGGGTGGTGCCGGCACGCTGAAGCTGCTGTGGACCTCGCCCTTCATGAAGGCCATGGAGGGCGGCTCGATCGGCGTGCTCAACGTGGCGGCCACCTGCGCGGGTGCGGGCATCATCGTCGGCGTGGTCACGCTGACCGGGCTGGGGCTGAAGTTCAGCACCATCGTGATCGACCATGCCGCCGGCTCGCTGCTGCTCACGGCCGTCTTCACCTCGCTGGTGGTGTGGATCGTCGGCCTGGCGGTGCCGGTGACCGCGTCCTACATCATCTGCGCCGTGATCGCCGCGCCGGCGCTCATCAAGCTGGGCGTGCCGGATTTCGCGGCGCACATGTTCATCTTCTACTACGCCGTGTTGTCCGAGGTGTCGCCGCCCACGGCGCTGTCGCCCTTCGCGGCGGCCGCCATCACCGGTGGCGACCCGTACAAGACCACGCTGCAGTGCTGGAAGTACACCGTGCCGGCCTTCCTCGTGCCCTTCATGTTCGTGCTCGACCCGAGCGGCCTGGGCCTGCTGCTGATGGGCTCGACCAAGGCGCTGGCCGCGGCCAACTGGTGGTCCATCGCCGAGGTCACGCTGACGGCGCTGGTGGGCATCGCCGCGCTGGCCGCAGGCTTCCAGGGCTGGGCCTTCAGGCGCACGACGCTGGCCGAGCGGGCGATGTTCATCGTCGCCGGCTTCGCCCTGGTCTACCCCAGCAGCACGGCCGACCTGATCGGCTTCGGCCTGGTCAGCGCCGCCGTGGCCCTGCAGCTGCTGCGCAAGGGCCTGGTGCCGGCCAAGGCCTGAGCTCGGCGCACAGGATCCGGCCCCCGTCCTTCCACCCCTCGACCTTCCATGACCGACAGCACCATCAACATGACGCTCGATCCGCGTGCGGTCGAGATCCTCAGCCAGGTCACCACCGCCACGCTGACCACCATGCTGCTCAAGAAGGGCCTGCGCAATGTGTGGATCCGCGGGGCGAAGCCGCTGCGCCCGGGTCAGCCGCGCCTGGTGGCACGGGCCTTCACGCTGCGTTTCGTGCCGGCGCGCGAGGACCTGGCCACGCCCGAATCGTGGTCGTCACCCATCTCGACGCGCGCTGCCATCGAGGCCATGCCGCCGGGCTGCATCGCCGTGGTCGACGCCATGGGCGTGGCCGACGCCGGCATCTTCGGCGACATCCTGTGCGCGCGCATGGCGAAGAAGGGCATCGCGGCCCTGATCACCGACGGCGTGGTGCGCGACGTCGCCGGCGTGCTCGGCACCGGCCTGCCGGTGTGGTGCGCCGGCGTGGCGGCGCCGCCTTCGGTGGCAGGCCTGACCTTCGTCGACTGGCAGCGCCCGATCGGCTGCGGCGGCGTGGCGGTGTTTCCGGGCGACGTGATCGTGGTGGACGACGACGGTGCGGTGCTCATCCCGGCCGCGCTGCTGGACGAGATGCTGATCGTGGCCCCCGAGCAGGAGCGCCTGGAGGCCTGGATCATGAGCCAGGTGGAGCAGGGCGC
>JBJOKY010000362.1:0-4733 GCA_046045865.1 Pseudomonadota bacterium
ATTCCGGAACTGGTCGACCGTATCGAGGTGACGCTGGTGGCGGTGGGCCTGTTCGCGGTGGGCGAGGCGATGTATTTCGCGCTCTACGAAGGCCGCAAGGTCGACGGCGAGAACCACATGAGCAGCCTGTACATGACCAAGCTGGAGTGGAAACGCTCCTGGCCGGCCTGGCTGCGCGGCACCTTCATCGGATTTCCCTTCGGCACGGTGCCGGCGGGCGGGACCGAGATCCCGACCTTCCTGTCCTACGCGACCGAGAAGAAGCTCAGCAAGTATCCGCACGAGTTCGGCACCACCGGCGCCATCGAAGGCGTGGCCGGCCCCGAGGCGGCCAACAACGCCACCGCGGCCGGCGTGCTGGTGCCGCTGCTGACGCTGGGCATCCCGACCTCGACGACGGCGGCCATCCTGCTGTCGGCGTTCCAGAACTACGGCATCACGACCGGGCCGCAGCTGTTCCAGAGCTCGGGCCCGCTGGTGTGGGCGCTGATCGCGTCGTTGTACATC
The DNA here is from genome assembly GCA_046045865.1 of Pseudomonadota bacterium. Taxonomy (GTDB): domain Bacteria; phylum Pseudomonadota; class Gammaproteobacteria; order Burkholderiales; family Burkholderiaceae_C; genus Sphaerotilus. The sequence continues at coordinate 508 of JBJOKY010000362.1, forward strand.
GGCAACGTCATGCTGCTGGTGCTCAACCTGCCGCTGGTCGGGCTGTGGGTCAAGCTGCTCAAGGTGCCGCGCCACTGGTTGTACGCGGGCATCCTGGTGTTCGCCACGGTGGGGGTGTACGGCATGCGCCAGTCGGCCTTCGACCTGGTGCTGCTGTACGGCATCGGCCTGCTGGGCCTGCTGATGCGGCGCTACGACTTCCCGACCGCACCGGTCATCGTCGGCATGATCCTGGGCCCCATGGCCGAGGCGCAGTTCCGCAACGCCATGTCCATCGGCGGCGGCAGCTGGACGGTGTTCTTCGAGCGGCCGCTGTCGGCTGCCGTGTTCGGCATCTGCATCCTGGTGCTGGTGCTGCCGCGCCTCATGGCGCGCTACAGCGCGCGCCGCCAGGCCGCCGCCTGATCGGCGCGCGTCGTGCCTGGCGCTGGCGCTCAGCGCGCCGCGCCCAGGGCCAGCGCGCGTTCGCGGCTGCCGCCCAGGGCGGCCTGCGCCGGGGCATCCGGTGCACCGACCGGCCAGCCCTGGCAGTGCGTCTGCACCAGCTTGGCCAGCGTGGCGATCCACAGCGGGTGGTCGTTCAGGCAGGCGATGTAGTCGTAGCTGCGCCCGCCCGCGTGCAGGAAGGTCTCGCGGCCTTCGATGGCGATCTCCTCCAGTGTCTCCAGGCAGTCGCCGACGAAGCCGGGGCAGATCACCTCCAGGTCGTGCACGCCGCGTGCGGCCAGGGCACGCAGGGTCGCCTCGGTCGAGGGCTCCAGCCACTTGGCCTTGCCGAAACGGCTCTGGAAGGACAGGCTCCACTCGTCCTTGCCCAGGCCGAGCGCCTGCGCCAGCAGCCGGGCGGTCTTGTGGCACTCGCAGTGGTAGGGGTCGCCCAGTTCCAGGGTACGGGCCGGCACGCCGTGAAAGCTCATGAGCAGATGGCCTTGCCGGCCGCTGCGGGCGCGGTGCGCGCGCACTGTCTCGGCCAGCGCGGCGATGTAGCCGGGGTGGTCGTGGTAGCGGTTGACGGCGCGCAGCTCGGGCAGGTGGCGGATGGTCTTGCCCCAGTCGTAGACCGCGTCCATCACGCTGGCGGTGGTGGTACCCGAATATTGCGGATACAGAGGCACGACCAGGATGCGGGTGCAGCCCGCCGCCTTGAGCGCATCGAGCCCCGCGCCGACCGAGGGCTGGCCGTAACGCATGGCCTGGCGCACCACCACGCCGGTGGCGGCGCTGGCGGCCAGGGCGGTCTGCAGGGCCTGGGCCTGGGCGGCTGTCCAGTGCGCCAGCGGCGAGCCCTGGGGCGTCCAGATGCTGGCGTACTTGGCGGCCGACCTGGCCGGGCGCACGCGCAGGATGATGCCGTGCAGGATGGGCAGCCACAGCAGGCGCGGCAGCTCGACCACCCGTGCATCGCTCAGGAATTCGGCCAGATACCGTCGCACGGCGGGCGCGGTAGGGGCGTCGGGCGTGCCGAGGTTGACGAGCAGCACGCCGGTGCGGGCGGCACTGCCGTGTTGAAAGGTCGGCTCGGGAGCAAATGACATGGGGGCAGTGCCTGCGGTGGTGGACGTTAGAGGTTCAGTCGGCAGCGCGCGGGCGCACCAGGGCGGCGGCCTGCTTGGCGCGGCTGCGCGCCAGCTCGACGTCGGCGTCATGCGCCAGTGCCACACCCATGCGGCGCTTCACGAAGCTCTCGGGCTTGCCGAACAGGCGCAGCTCGGTGCCGGGCACGCGCAGCGCCTCGGCCACGCCGTCGAACACCAGGGCCTGGGCATCGACACCGCCGTAGATGACGGCGCTGGCGCCCGGGCTGGCCAGGCGGGTGTCGACCGGCAGGCCCAGGATGGCGCGCGCGTGCAGCTCGAACTCGTTCTGGCGCTGCGTGATCATGGTGACCATGCCGGTGTCGTGCGGGCGCGGGCTCACCTCGCTGAACCACACCATGTCGCCCTTGACGAACAGCTCGACGCCGAACAGGCCCTGGCCGCCCAGGTTGGCGGTGACGGCCGCGGCGATCTCGCGCGCACGCTGCAGCGCCAGCGGCGACATGCGCTGCGGCTGCCAGCTCTCGACGTAGTCGCCGCTGACCTGCACGTGGCCGATGGGCTCGCAGAAATGTGTCTCGACCTGACCGTCGGCGCCCAGGGCGCGCACGGTCAGCAGGGTGATCTCGTAGTCGAAGGCTATGAAGCCCTCGACGATGACGCGGCCGTGGCTGACGCGGCCACCGGCCATGGCGTAGTCCCACGCCTTCTTGACGCCGTCCGGGCCGTCGATCTTGCTCTGGCCCTTGCCCGAGCTGGACATCACCGGCTTGACGACACAGGGGTAGCCGATGGCCGGCTGGCTCCCCGCGTCACCACCGGTGCCGTCGATGGCGGCCTGCAGCTCGGCCAGGGTGTCGCAGAAGACGTAGGGGCTGGTGGGCAGGCCGAGCGTCTCGGCGGCCAGGCGGCGTATGCCCTCGCGGTCCATCGTGAGGCGGGCGGCACGGGCGTTCGGGATGACTCGCACCTTGCCTTCGGCTTCCAGCGCCTGCAGCTCGGCGGTGGCGATGGCCTCGATCTCGGGCACGACCAGGTCGGGCTGTTCGGTCTCGATGAGCTGACGCAGCTGGGCGGCGTCGCTCATGGTGATGACGTGGGCGCGGTGGGCGACCTGGTGGCCGGGCGCGTCGGCGTAGCGGTCGACCGCGATGGTCTCCACGCCCAGGCGCTGCAGGGCCATCAGCACTTCCTTGCCGAGCTCGCCACTGCCCAGCAGCATGACACGCAGGGCGTGGGGGGACAGGGGGGTGCCGATCGGCTTCATGAGCGTGCTCCTGGAAGGGGTGGCGGCCGGTGCCTTGGGGCTGCCGGTCTGGCCCGGCCGCACAGGCGGCGGTAGGCGTCTGGAAACGAAGGACAACTCTGGCCGCGACTCGAGCAGCAGGGTGCGCGATTGGCGGTCAGGTCGAGAATCAGATCAGCGGCGGCGGGTCGGTGTCGTCGAAGCGCAGCACCTCGAAGCCGACGGTGGGCGCGTCCGACACGCTGGGGTTGATGCCCAGGCAGATCACGCCGCGGCCGTGCAGGGTGCAGCTGCCGCGGCGCAGGGTGACGATCTCGGCCTGGCGGCCGTAACGCACGAAGGTGCCGTTGGAGCTCAGGTCGGTGAGCTGGAAGGTGCCGCCGTGCCACTCGATGCGGCAGTGCATGCGCGACACGCGGCTGTCGTCGATGCAGTACGAGGCCTCGTGGCTGCGCCCCAGGATGACCGGCAGGTTGCGCGCCGTGTGGATGCGCGACACGCCGTCGGCTGACAGTCGGATGCCTTCGGGCGCGGCCACCGGCGCGGCCTCGCCGAACATGGTCGACATGGAGTCGAAGCCGCGCTTGGCCTCGAGCCGCCAGACCTCGACCGGCTCCATGCGGCCACGCAGGTGCAGGCGCTCGAGCCGGCGGAAACGCTGACGCACGTCCGACGGCAGCGGCACCAGGGTCTGGGCGGTGACGAGGGTCTCATTGTCGCCAGCGTGGTCGAGCAACCGGGCCGCGACGTTGACCGCGTCGCCGAAGCAGTCGCCGCCGACCTCGATCACCTCGCCGTGCGCCATGGCCAGTTGCACGCGCAGCACCGGACCGCGGTTCACGCCCGGGCCGCCGAGCATGCGCTCCAGCGCGTCGTGCACCTCCTCGGCGCTCTGGACTGCGGGTTGTGGCAAGCGGAAGACGGCCATCAGGCCGTCGCCCAGGGTCTTGATGACCTTGCCGCCGTTGTTCTCCACCACCTTGGCCACGACTGCCACGCTGTTGGTGACAACGGACGCAGCCTCGGCGTTGCCGAGGCTTTCATAGAGGGATGTGCTGCCGCGCAAATCGGCAAAAAGAACAGTGCACGTGACCGACTGCGTCATGCCTATGAGTTTAGCTTGGCCCGGCGTGACATCCGCCACGTGAATGCGTGAAGCAGGGCTGCAAATCCGGCAAAGTGCCAGTCGACCATTCCCTGCCTCGGGGGAGTTGGATCAGAGATTGTCCAGATAGGTGCGCAGCTTGTCCGAGCGGCTCGGGTGCTTGAGCTTGCGGATGGCCTTGGCCTCGATCTGGCGGATGCGTTCACGCGTGACGTCGAACTGCTTGCCGACTTCCTCCAGCGTGTGGTCGCTGGTCATCTCGATGCCGAAACGCATGCGCAGCACCTTGGCCTCGCGCGGCGTCAGGCTGTCCAGGATCTCGCGCACCACGTCGCGCAGG
>JBJOKY010000363.1:0-6883 GCA_046045865.1 Pseudomonadota bacterium
CGACGAGGCGCGCCGCGGCTTCCTGCTCAACCACCTGATCCACGAGGAACTGCCCGGCCCGGGCGGCAAGCCCGTCAGCAACAGCGACCCCATCACCGGGCAGGCGGCCTGGTACGACGTGCGGGTGCGCATCCGCCCCGCGGCGGCCGACGAGCCGGCCGAGTCCTGGCCCCAGGTGGCCACGCTGCCGCGGCCGCCCGGCGTGCAGGCAGCGCCGCGCCGGCGCGCCTGGATGGCCGGCCTGGGCCTGGGGGCGGTCATCGGGCGCAAGGAGAAGAAGACATGACCCAGCTCGCCCTGGTCATCGACCTCAACGTGTGCGTGGGCTGCCATGCCTGCGTCACCTCGTGCAAGCAGTGGAATACCTCGGGCGCCGCCGGCCCGCTGGTGGACGAGCGGCCCTACGGCAAGGAGCCCACCGGCACCTTCTTCAACCGGGTGCAGACCTTCGAGGTGGGCGAGTTTCCGCACACGCAGACCGTGCATTTCCCCAAGAGCTGCCTGCACTGCGAGGAGCCGCCCTGCGTGCCCGTGTGCCCCACCGGCGCGAGCTACAAGCGCAAGGAGGACGGCATCGTCCTGGTCGACTACGACAAGTGCATCGGCTGCAAGTACTGCAGCTGGGCCTGCCCCTACGGCGCGCGCGAGCTCGACGAGGAGCGCCAGGTCATGAGCAAGTGCACCCTGTGCGTGGACCGCATCCACGACCCGAGCCTGCCCGAAGACCGTCGCAAGCCCGCCTGCGTGCTGGCCTGCCCAGCCGAGGCGCGCCTCTTCGGTGACGTGCACGACCCCGACTCGGTGGTGTCGCGCGCCATCCGCGACCGCGGTGGCTACACGCTGATGCCCGAGTGGGACACCCGCCCGGCCAACCACTATCTGCCGCGCCGCCGCACCGAGATGACGCTGCATGCCGAAGACCTGCTGCGGGTGGACAACCCGCTCAAGCTCGACGGCGCCGAGCCGGATCGGCCGCAGCACGGGGCCGGTCGCGAGGACTACGCGACATGACGCTGCCGCCGCCACAGCCACCGTCCAAGCCACAGCCCGGGCCGATCGCATGAATCCCGCCTTCTCCGTCATCTTCCTCACCACCCTCATCGGTGCGGCCCAGGGCCTGCTTGCGGTGCTGGTGGTGGCCGAGTGGACCGGCATGGCCGGACACGGCTTTCTCGCCTCCAGCGGTGCCGTGGCGGTGCTGCTGGCTGCGGCCGGCCTGCTGGCGTCCTTCTTCCACCTCGGTCATCCCGAGCGGGCCTGGCGCGCCGCGGCCATGTGGCGCACCTCCTGGCTCTCGCGCGAGGTGATCGTGCTGCCCGCCTTCATGGGTGCCACGGCGCTCTGGGTCCTCGGTCATGCGGTCGACCTGCCGGTGCTGCGCGCGGCCACCCCGCTGCTGGCCGCAGCGGCCCTGGCCATGGCGGTACTGCTCTTCGTCTGCACCGCGATGATCTATGCCTCGCTGCGATTCCTGCAGGAATGGGCCAGCGCCTACACGCTGGTGAACTACACCCTGCTGGGTCTGGCCTCGGGCGCCACCCTGGCGCTGGCGCTGGCCGCGCTGGCCCAGGGCCTGCCGGCGGCGGAACTCACTGCCTCGCCGGCCCTGCTTGCGGTGGACGAGCGCCTGCCTCGCGCGGTGGCCCTCTGGGCCTTGCTGTCTACGCTGGCGGGCGGGGTCTCGCGCGCCCTCTCGCTGCGCCGCAATGCCCGGATCAAGCCCAAGTCCACGCTGCAGACGGCCATCGGCCTGCGCCATCCACGTATCCGCCAGACCACCCAGGGCTTCATGGGCGGTTCCTTCAACACCCGCGAGTTCTTCCACGGCAAGGGTCTACCCCTGCTGCGGCAGGTGAAGTGGGTCTTCCTGCTGCTGGCCTTCGTGCTGCCGGTGCTCGTGCTGGCCGCGCTGCTGATGGGCGACGGCGTGGCGCCGGGCAGCGGCGGCGGCCTGTGGCTGGCCCTGTTCCTGGTGCAGTACCTCGGGCTGCTGGCCGAGCGCTGGTTCTTCTTCGCGCAGGCCCGCCATCCCCAGAACCTGTATTACCAGGCCGTGGCCTGAACAGCTGCGTCCATGACCCTGGTAGCCTTCCGTTCGCGCCGCATCCTCGCTGGGCTCACGCTGCTCGGCGCAGCGGCCCTGCTGGCGCTGGGGCCCGCCGAGCTGGCCTGGGCCGTCGACGCAACACCTGCGCCGGCGAACGGTGCGGCGCAGGCCGGTGCCGCCACCGCTGGCGCGGCAAGCTCGGCCCTGCCCTGGTGGGTGTGGCCGGTTGCCCTCTTCGTGGCCTGCTTCCTGATGGGTGTGGTGGCGGTGCCTGCGGCTTCCATCTCGATTTCGTGCGCGGCGCGGGCCTGCTCGTCGCACTGGCCAGTGCGCTCGCGGCCGGGCCGGTGCTGCTGCGCGGCGGCCTGGCCAGCCTGCGCCTGGCCCTGCCCTTGGCGGTGCTGGCCTCGGCCTCGTCCATCGTCGGCGCGCTGATCGGCCTGGCCCTGTCGCCCCAGGTGGTGCAGATGCTGCTGGGTGGCGTGGTGCTGGCCATCGTGGTGCTGATGTTCACCGCCAAACGCTCGGAATTCCCCGAGGTGCACGAGCCTGATGCGCTGGCGCGTGCGCTGCAACTGCACGGCATCTTCGTCGACGGTGCGAGCGGCCGCACGGTGGACTGGCAGGTGCACCGCACCGTGCCGGGGCTGCTGGTCTTCCTGGGCATCGGCGTGCTGGCCGGGCTGTTCGGCATCGGCGCCGGCTGGGCCAACGTGCCCGCGCTCAACCTGCTCATGGGCGCACCCATCAAGGTGGCGGCGGGCACCTCCAGCCTGGTGCTGTCCCTGGTCGATTCGGCCGCAGCCTGGGTCTACCTGCACCGCGGCGCGGTGCTGGCGGTGGTGGCTGCACCCTCGGTGATCGGCATGATGCTGGGGGCGCGCATCGGTGCCAGCCTGCTCTCGCGCCTGGACGCGGCGGTGATCCGCAAGCTGGTCATCGGGGTGCTGCTCTTCGCCGGACTGCGTGCCCTGCTCAAGGGCGCCGGGGTATGGCCATGAAGCGCCCACTCGCCACCCCGGCCACGCCAACCCGGGACGCCACGGCTGCGGCGCGCAGCGCCTTGGCGCCCGCGCAGGCGTCCGAGCCGCTACTCTATGCCCGCCTGCTCGACGGCGGCGCACGCATCGGCCTGGTGCTGCTGGTGCTGGCGATGCTGGCCTACCTGACGGGCGTGCTGACGCCGCACGTGGATGTGCAGCGTCTGCCCCAGCTCTGGCACCTGCCGGCCGGGCGTTTCCTGGCCGAGACTCATACGCCCGGTGGCTGGGGCTGGCTGGCGCTGCTGCGCCATGGCGACATCGTGCCGCTGTTCGGCATCGCCTTGCTGGCGGGGTGCTCGCTGCCGCCACTGCTGGCGCTGATGGTGATCTACGCTCGCCGCGGTGACCGGGTCTTCGCCCTGCTGTGTGCGGCCGAGGTGGCGGTGGTGCTGCTGGCCGCCTCGGGCGTGCTGGCGGGCGGGCACGGATGAGGCACAGTCCGGCCATGACGCATGTCGGACCCCCCTACACCCGCCTGCTGCTGGCCACCGAGCACAGCGAGCAGGACGCCGGCGCCGAACGCGTCGCTCTGGCCATGGCACAGCGCTGCGGCCTGCCGCTGCAGGCGGTGCTGCCGCTGGCGCTGAATGCCGAATTCGAATCGGTCGCACCCGAGCTGGCTGCCCACGCCGATGCCCAGGCCGCACAGCGCCGCCAGGCACTGCAAGCGCTGGCCGGCAAGGCCGGCGTGGCCTGCGAGATCCACGTGCGCCGCGCGACCGAGCTGCACGAAGCCATCGTCGAAACGGCCTGCAGCCTGCACTGCGACCTCATCCTGACGCGCCGCCGTGGCCAGCGCGGTGTGCTGGCCCGGCTGCTGGTGGGCGAGATGGTCAGCCGCGTCGTGGCGCATGCGCCCTGCAGCGTACTGCTCGTGCCGACGCAGGCGACCATGTGGTCGCAGCGCGTGTGCTGTGCCGTCGATCCGGCCGCGCCTGCGATGTCGGCGGTCGATCAGGCCGCACGGGTAGCTGCCACCTGCGGCCTGCCGCTCGACCTGGTGGCGGTCGTGGCTGCGGACACGCAGCGCGAGGCTGCCGAGGCCGTGCTGCTGGGCGCCCAAGAGCGCGCCGAGGCACAGGGTGCGCAAACCCACCTGCAGGTGCGGGTCGGCCGTGTGCACGAGGCCGTGCTCCAGGCTGCTGCCGAAGGCGGGGCCGACCTGCTGGTGATCGGCCGCCACGGCCCGCAGCCACTGGGCGGCCTTCAAGGACTGGCGCGCGCCTGGCTCGGCGGAGCAGCGCAGAAGATCATCGGCCTGGCGGCTTCACCGGTACTGGTGGTGGTGGAATCGGACGCGGTGAGCGGACCGGACGGAGCCGCCACGACGGACGACGGATTTCAAGGACGCAGCAAGACATGAGTGACGCCCTCAACTACCTGGTCAAGGCCCGCGGCGATGCGCTGGGCCACTACTTTGCCTTCCTCAAGGACGCCGGCAAGCACCTCGACCCCAAGACGCGCAACCTCATCAGCGTCATCACCAAGGTCGACGCGCAGACCGAGCGCGGTCTCAAGCAGTACCTCGGCCGCGCCCTGCGCGAGGGCTGCACGCCGCTGGAGATCATCGACGCGCTGCTGATGGCTTTCCCGACCCTGGGCCTGGCCAAGATCGTGTGGGCGACCGACGTGATCCTGGCCATGAACCTGCCCGAGTTCAGCCCCGAGGCCCTGCGTGGCGAGCAGGCCTGGCACGACCTCGCGCCAGCCGAGGGTTGGAGCCCCGGTGAAGTGCGGCGTCTGGATGCCGACGGCCGTTCGGTCTTCGTGCTGCGCCTGGGCGCCGGTGAAGATGCCGACGAAGCGGACGATGACAGCGGCTTTCGGGTCTACGACAGCCGCTGCCCGCACCAGACCACCGACATCCCGCACCTGGCGCTTGAGGGCCGCACGCTGACCTGTCCCAAGCACGAATGGGCCTTCGACATCGGCAGCGGCGCGTGTATCCGCAAGGGGCGCAGCCCGCTCAGGCGCTGGAGCGCGCAGATCGAGGCCGGCCGGCTGCAGGCGCGCTGGTAATCCGACCTGCCATTTCGCATCGGTGTCCGGTTGGATGCCGGTGCCTTCCTGACCCATCAACGACAACTGAGGAGATGAACCCATGACCGCACGATTGATCCGCCCCCTGCTGCAACCGGTGGCCGCAGCAGCCCTACTGGCGTGTGCCGGCAGCGCCATGGCCACCAACGGCATGAACATGGAGGGCTACGGGCCGGTCAGCACCGGCATGGGCGGTGCCTCGCAGGCCATTGACCATGGTACGGCGGCGATGGCCCAGAACCCTGCCACGCTGGGCCTGATGAGCACAGACATGCGCCTGGACCTGGCCATGGGTCAGCTCGGCCCGAAGGTGACGAGCTCGGTCGGGCCCTTCTCGGCCGATTCGAGCGGTACGTCCTACGTGATGCCGGCGCTAGGTTACGCGCGCCGCAGCGGCAAGCTCACGTGGGGCGTGGGCGTGTTTGCCCAGGGAGGCATGGGGACCGAATACGCCGCTGACACCTTCCTGGCTGCAGGCTCGGGCCAACCAGTGCGCTCCGAGCTCGGCGTGGGACGCCTGCTCATCCCGGTGGCCTGGCAGGCGACCAACGACCTGACCATCGGCGCCACGCTTGACTACGTATGGGCGACGCTGGACCTGCGCCTGGCGGCGACCGGTGCACAACTGGGGGGCATGGTGACCGGCGCGTCGGGCAACCTTGGTGCCGCCCTTCCTGCGCTGGGTGGCGCACCCTGGGCCCGTGTGGATTTCTCGGACAACAGCGACTTCTCGGGCTCCGCCAAGGCCACTGGCTGGGCAGGCAAGCTCGGCTTTGTCTGGAAGGCTGCCCCCTCGTTCACCCTGGGCGGTTCCTACCAGGCCAAGACCTCGCTGGCCGACATGAAGACCGGCAGCACCAGCGCCTCGCTCACGGCCACAGGCGGCTTTGCCGACAGCGGCCGCCTGACCGTCGAGGACTTCCAATGGCCAGCCATGACGGCCATCGGCGCAGCCTGGCAAGCTGCACCTGGCGTGCTGCTGGCCGCCGACGTGAAGCACATCGGCTGGGCCGAGGTGATGAAGAGCTTCAGGATGCGCTATGACAGCGCCGGCATGGGCGGGGCAGTCAGTTTTGCGCTGCCACAGAACTGGCAGGACCAGACCGTCACCAATCTGGGTGTGGCCTGGTCAGTCAACTCGCAATTGACGATCCGGGCAGGCGCCAATCTGGCGGACAACCCCATTCCAGATGCGTATGTGAACCCGCTCTTCCCCGCCACGGTGAAGAATCACTACACCATGGGCCTGGGCTACGCGATTGCCTCCCAACATGAGGTGAACTTCTCGTACGCCATGGCCCCCAAGGTGACGGTCACCAATGCGGATGGTGTAGCGGTATCGCACAGGCAGAACAGCCTGCAACTGATGTACACCGCGCGCTTCTGACGCATGGGTTGAGGCCAGGCATGGCCTGAGCCTCGGCAAGGGGCGACGCACTTGGCGCGTCAGGCGCCGGTTCTTGATGTCAGTCCAGCTGACTGTGGCGGTTGTCAGCGAGCCGGAATGCCGGATGTCATCCCCTCGACCTGGACGGCGCCAACCTCGCCGTCCAGGTCGATCGCCATCTGGGTGCATACCGACCGGCACAGCGTGGCCACGTACTCGCTCTTGAGCCGATAGTAGACCAGTGCACCTTCGCGCCGCCTGGCCATCACCCCGCTGCGGTACAGAGTGGCCAGGTGCTGCGACATGTTGGGCTGGGTGGTCTCGACGATAGCCAGCAACTCGGAGACATTCTTTTCGTTGTCGCAC
>JBJOKY010000364.1:0-4706 GCA_046045865.1 Pseudomonadota bacterium
CTGTTGCTTGTAGGTGGCCTGGCCGGCCTTGCTGCGCTGTTTGTTCCGCTTGCTGTTTTCATCCAGCGCCAGGCCCAGCTTCTGGATGGTGGTGACGATCACCTTGTCGGCGTAATCGTCTGACAGCAGGCGCCGCACCAGCGCGGCGGTGTTGGTGTTTTCTTCAACACAGCCTTCCTGGAACCGGTTGAATTCCTCTCGCGTCTGGCGGTCGAGATCCTTGCGGTCCACCACGAACACACATTTGTGGATGTGTTCGTTTTCCTTCAACAGCGTGGAAGCCTTGAAGGAGGTGAGCGTCTTGCCGCTGCCGGTGGTGTGCCAGATGTAGCCGTTGCCGCGGTCTTCGGCGATGCAGCTCATGATGTGCTGCACGGCGTAGACCTGATAGGGCCGCATGACCATGAGCTTCTGCTCACCGGCCAGCGGCACCATGTAGCGGCTGATGGTGCGGCCCAGGTCGCACTTCTTCAGGAAATGCTCGGCAAACTCGTCCAGCTGGGTGATCTTGCGGTTGCCTTCGTCCGCGAATTCATAGATCGGCAGAAAGCGCTCGTCGGCATTGAACGCGAAGTGCCGGGCGTTGTTGTTGGCGAAGTAATAGGTCTGATTGCGGTTGCTGACAACAAACAGCTGCATGAAGCACAGCAGCGTCCTGGTGTAGCCATTGCCCGGGTCGAGCTTGTAGTCGACGATCTGCTCCATGGCCCGGCGTGGATTCACGCCCAGGGTTTTCAGCTCGATCTGCACGCAGGGCACGCCATTGATCAGCAGGATGACGTCGTAACGGTGGTGGCTGTTGTCGGTGTTGATGCGCAGCTGGTGGATGACCTCGAAGTGGTTCTTGCACCAGTCCCTGATGTTCACCAGCGTGAAATTCAGGGGCGTGCCGTCGTCGCGGGTGAAGGCATTGACGCTGCGCAGGGTCTTCGCCGCGGTATAGACATCCGGGGTGACGATTTCATCGAGCAGCCGGGCGAACTCGGAGTCGGTCAGCTTGACCCGGTTGAGGGCATTGAACTTCTCGCGGAAGTTCCTTTCCAGCGCGGCCCGATCGCGGATGTCTTCGCGGTATTCGTATTTAAGGTTCTGCAGCGTGCCGATGAAACCATACTCGATGTGCTCTTCCTTGACGACGGGGCTCGGCACTCCTGACGGCTGGTCGTTGGTGAACTTGGATGAAGGCATTGGGGGAGGAACGTCCGTTGGCGATGGACCGGAAGGCAATGTGGGTGGCAGGCTGCCATGGGTCGAAGCCGTTGGCCTACGGCCGTGCAGCGCCCTGTATGCATCCATTGTGGGGCGAGTGGGCTCGGGCTTGCCTGCAGCCTTGCTCGCCCGCCCACCACCATCAGCCCCTCCCTCACACCTCATCTTCCCCCAACCTCTCCCTCAACCCCCTCTTCGCCAACCGCATCGGCGTGCGATGCACCGTCCACCCCGCCTGCCGGCCGGGGGTGAAGACGCGCAGCTTGCGGCCGATCGCCACGCCCAGCCGGTACAGCCGCGGGTGGGTGTTGAGCCAGGCCCAGGCCTGCCAGGCCAGGGCCTCGGGCCAGCTCTTGGCGCTGGCCTGGCCGGCCAGGGGGGCGTGGCCGGGTTCGGGGTCGTGGCGGGCGGCGCGGCGCAGCTGCATCAGCAGGTCGGGGATGGGGATGCCGACCGGGCAGACCTCGCTGCAGGCGCCGCACAGGCTGCTGGCGGTGGGCAGGTCCTGCGTCGGCTCCAGGCCCAGCAGGTGGGGCGAGATGATGGCGCCGATGGGCCCGGGGTAGGTGGTGCCGTAGGCCAGGCCGCCGATGCGGGCGTAGACGGGGCAGTGGTTCATGCACGCGCCGCAGCGGATGCACTGCAGCGTGGGGCGGAAGTCGGCGTCGCGGTAGGCCTGGCTGCGGCCGTTGTCGAGCAAGATGAGGTGCAGCTCCTTCGGCCCGTCCAGCTCGCCCGCGCGGCGCGGGCCGGTGATGAGGTTGAAATACGTGGTGATGGCCTGCCCGGTCGCCGAGCGGGTGAGCAGCGCGTACAGCGGCGCCAGATGCTCCAGCTTTTCCACCACCTTCTCGATGCCGGTGATGGCGATGTGCACCTCGGGCACCGTCGTGCACATGCGGCCGTTGCCTTCGTTCTCGACCAGGGCCAGGGTGCCGGTCTCGGCGACCATGAAGTTCACGCCCGAGACGCCGACCTTGGCGTCGCGGAACTCGTTGCGCAGCACGCGCCGGCCGATGGCGATGAGTTCGTCGACGTCCTCGGTATATGGGACGTGGTGGGGCGTGTCGGCCAGCTTCGCCTCGAACAGCGCGGCGATCTGCTGTTTCGTCTTGTGGATCGCCGGCATGATGATGTGGCTGGGGCGTTCACCGGCCAGCTGCACGATGTATTCGCCCATGTCCGATTCCAGGCAGCGGATGCCGTGGCCGGCCATGTGGTGGTTGAGCTCGATCTCCTCGCTCACCATCGACTTGCCCTTGATCATCCCGCTCGCCTGATGGCGCTGCGCGATGGCCAGGAACAGGGCGTTGGCCTCGGCCGGCGTGGCCGCCCAGTGCACCAACACGCCGCGGGCGACGAGGTTGGCCTCCAGCTGCTCCAGCAGCTCGGGCAGGCGCGACAGGCTGTACTGGCGGATGGCGCGGCCGACGTCGCGCAGCTGCTCGAAGTCCGTGGTGTCGGCGCCCGCCACGCCGCCGGTGGCGCCGAAGTGCGCCGCGCGGCGCGTCTGCAGGAAGTCCATCGCACCGCGGAAGCTCCTGCGCAGGTGCGCGTCGTCCACCGCCACGCGCGTGTTGGCCTTGAACTGGCGCGGGTCGACGAAGTGCAGCGTCGCGGTGGCGCCGGTCGAGTGGCCGGCGGATTTTTCAGATGCAGCGTGGCTGGCGGCGCTCATGCGGCGCTCCCTTCTTCTCTTTTGCCTGATGCAGCGGCGGCGGCACCGTCGTCGTCATGCACCAGCACGATGACCAGCACCTTGGGGCCGTGCGCACCGTAGGCCAGGGTCTGCTGGATGTCCGAGGTCTTGGACGGGCCGGTGATCAGCACCAGGTTGGTCGGCAGGTCGGTGCCGGTGCCGGTGCCGGTGCCGGGTGCGGCCGGCACGCCCAGCGCCTGCAGCGCGGCGGGCAGGCCGGGCCGCAGCTGGCGGGTGTGCAGCACGGCCACATGCACCGGCGGCACCAGCGACAGGGTGCGCGGCTCGTGCGCACCCGGGCGCAGCAGCAACGTGCCGGTGTGGGCGACGGCGGCATCGACCGCGGTGACGCCGGCGTCGATGGTGTCGAACAGCTCGGTCTTCCAGGCCTCGATGGGCTGGTCGAACCGGCGCACGGCCAGGCCGGCCAGGGCCTCGTCCAGCAGCGGCTGCAGCGGGCTGGCCGCGCCGATGGCGATGCGCCGGCAGCCGTGGCGATCAAGCGCGGCGCGCAGCGCCTGCGGCCAGTCGCCCGGCGCCGCGTGCACGACCTCGGCACGCCAGCCACGTGCGGCGGTCTCGAACGCGCTGACCAGCTCGGCGGTCGAGGGCGGGGCGGCGCTGCCGTCTCCAGCCGGCACGCCGCGGCCGAACGGGCCGTGCAGGAAGGGCTGCAGATCCGGCCGCGGCAGCGGCGTGGCGGGCGCCTGGCTGCGCAGCGCGCCGAGGATGGCTGCGCGTGCGTTGCAGGTGTCAGGCAAGGACGTGGTCATGGGCAGGGCTCCGGCACGAGACAAGGCGGGGCGGGGGATCGCGAGCGGCGAGCGGTGGGCGTCGGGCGGTCAGGCGGTCGGTCGGCCGCACACGGCGCTCAATCCGTCACCTGCTGCGCCGCGTCAGGCGCGCCCTGGCGCTCGCGCACGAAGCTGGCCAGGTGCACGCAGCGCGGCAGGTTCAGGTCGCCGGCGGCGCGGCGGTGCTCGGCGGCGTGGTGCAGGTTGAGCAGGCAGCCGCAGTCGGCGCTGACCAGCACCTCGGCGCCGGCGTCGCGCACGGCGTCGAGCTTGTCGTTGACCATGGCGCCCGAGATGGCCGGGTGGCGCGCCGAGAAGGTGCCGCCAAAGCCGCAGCACTCGACCACGCGCGCCTGCTGCACGATCTCGACGCCGGGCAGGGCGCGCAGCAGCGCCTCGCCGGGCAGGTGGGTGCCCATCTCGCGCCGTGCGGCGCAGGAGGTGTGCAGCGCGACCTTGACCGGCCGGGACCCAGCCGGGCTGACGGTCGTGGACGCGGCAGGCAGCTCGCCCAGGCCCAGCACGTCGCGCGCAAAGGCGCTCCACTCGACCACGCGCGCGGCGATGTCGCGCGCCCGCGCGGCCAGCGCCGGGTCGGCCGCAAAGAGCTGCGGCCACTGATGGACCATCATGCCGGCGCACGAGCCCGAGGGCACGACGATGGGCCAGGGTTCGGGAAACAGCTCGAGCTGGGCGCGCGCGACGCGGCGCGCCTCGTCGGTGTAGCCGCTGCTCATGGCCGGCTGGCCGCAGCAGCTCTGCGCAGCCGGAAAGTCCACCCGGATGCCGGCGGCGCGGATGAGCGCGATCGCGTCCACCCCGGCGCCGGGCGCCATCAGGTCGATGACGCAGGTGGCGTAGACATAGACCTGGCGCGGGCGGGGGCTGGGCATGGCTGGCGGCTTCGTGCGGACGTGGGCGCGGGGCGCGGGGCGCGGGGCGCCCATCATCGCCCTGGCCGCAGCCGCCGCACAGGGTGGCCACCCTGGCGCCAGGAAATTTCA
>JBJOKY010000365.1:0-4690 GCA_046045865.1 Pseudomonadota bacterium
TGGCGCTGGCCGGCCTGGCGCCGGCGGGCTGGGACCGGCTGGCCGGTGCGGCCGCACTGGCCAGCGCCGGCACCATCGCGGGCTCCACCGCCACGCTGCAGCGCCGCGCGCTGCAGTTCCCGTCCGACCACGGCGCCCACCCGGACACCGGCAGAGAGTGGTGGTACCTGACCGGCTGGCTGGCCGAGGCGGGCCGGGCGGGTGCGCACGAGCCGGCCCTGGGCTTCCAGCTCACCTTCTTCCGCACACGCGGGCCGGCGCCGGCCGGGCACACCAGCCGCTTCGCCGCACTCCAGGTGCTGTTGGCGCACGCGGCGCTGACGGTGCTGCCGGCTGGCGCCCCTGCCGCGCTGGGGCTGGCGCCGGGGCGGCTCAGCCACGACCAGCGCCTGGCGCGTGCCGGCGTGGCGGGCAACCTGGCGGCGACGGGCGACACCGACGTGCGCCTGGGCGCGGGTGACGCCGCCTGGCGCCTGCGCCGCAGCGCGGGCGCGGGCGGGCGGTCGAGCTACCGCGCCGAGTTCGGCCTGGACCAGGTGGCCGACCGCGCCGCGGCATCGTCCACCCGGGGCCGGGCGGCGCGGCTGGCACTGGATCTGGTCGCCACCCAGGCGCCGCTGCTGCAGGGCGAGGCAGGCTGGTCGCGCAAGGGGCCGGGGCCGCAGCAGGCCAGCTTCTACGTGAGCGAGCCGCAGCTCGGCGCCGCGGGCACGCTGGCCGTGGGCGGGCGCAGCCTGGCGGTGGCCGGGCAGGCCTGGCTGGACCACGAATGGAGCGACACCATCCTGCCCGCCGACGCCGCAGGCTGGGACTGGCTGGGCATCAACCTGTTCGACGGCTCGACGCTGACGCTGTTCAGGCTCAGGCGCCAGGGCGCGGCAGGCGTGGTGGGTGGTGACGGCGATGCGGCGGCGCTGTGGGCCGGGGGCTCCTGGCGCGACAGCCAGGGGCACACGCGCAGCTTCGCGCCAGCCGAGGTCGGCATGCAGGCGCTGCGCAGCTGGCGCAGCGGCGCGACCGGTGCCAGCTACCCCGTGGCGTGGCGGCTGGGCTGCCCGGCGGGCAGCTTCGAGCTGCGTGCGCTGCTCGACGCGCAGGAGCTCGACGCGCGCGGCAGCAGCGCCACCATCTACTGGGAAGGCCTGGCCGAGCTGCTCGACCCGGCCAGCGGGCGACGTGTCGGCCTGGGCTATCTGGAGCTGACCGGCTACGCCGGCCGCCCGGCGCTCTGAGCGCCGGGCCGGTCAGGACTACCTGGCCGTCGGCATGGCGAACTCGGCGCCCTTGGCGATGCTGGCCGGCCATCGCTGCATCACGCTCTTCTGCTTGGTGTAGAAGCGCACGCCTTCCTCGCCGTAGGCGTGCATGTCGCCGAACAGGCTCTTCTTCCAGCCACCGAATCCGTGCCAGGCCATGGGCACCGGGATGGGCACGTTGATGCCCACCATGCCGACCTGCACGCGGCGCGAGAACTCGCGCGCCACGTTGCCGTCGCTGGTGAAGCAGGCCACGCCGTTGCCGAACTCGTGCGCGTTGACCAGGGCCAGCGCGGCGGCGAAGTCGGGCACGCGCACGCAGGCCAGCACGGGGCCGAAGATCTCTTCCCTGTAGATGCGCATGTCGGGCGTGACATGGTCGAACAGGCTGCCGCCGGTGAAAAAACCGTCCTCCAGGCCCGCCACCTTGTAGCCGCGGCCGTCGACCACCAGCTGCGCGCCTTCCTCGACACCGATACCGATGTAGCCCTCGATGCGCTCGAGCGCCTGGCGCGTCACGATGGGGCCCATCTCGACCTCGGGGCGCATGCCGTCGCCGATCTTGAGGGCACGGGCGCGTTCGGCCAGCAGCGGCACGATCCTGTCGGCCACGTCGCCCACCAGCACCGCCACCGAGATGGCCATGCAGCGCTCGCCGGCCGAGCCGTAGGCCGCGCCGATGAGGGCATCGACCGCCTGCTCGATGTCGGCGTCGGGCATGACGACCATGTGGTTCTTGGCGCCGCCCAGGGCCTGCACACGCTTGCCGTGGTGGGCGCCGGTCTCGTAGATGTATTGCGCGATGGGGGTGGAACCGACGAAGCTGAGCGCCTTCACGTCCGGGTGCGACAGCAGCGTGTCGACCGCCAGCTTGTCGCCCTGCACGACGTTGAACACGCCGGGCGGCAGGCCGGCCTGGGTGAGCATCTCGGCCATCAGCAGGGCGGCCGAGGGGTCGCGCTCGCTGGGCTTCAACACGAAGGTGTTGCCGCAGGCGATGGCCACCGGGAACATCCAGCACGGCACCATGCAGGGAAAGTTGAAGGGCGTGACACCCGCCACCACGCCCAGGGGCTGGCGCAGCGTCCAGTTGTCGATGCCGGTGCTGACCTGGTCGGTGTAGTCGCCCTTGAGCAGCTGCGGCACGCCGCAGGCGAACTCGACGATGTCGATGCCGCGCATGACCTCGCCCTGGGCGTCGCTGAACACCTTGCCGTGTTCGGCGTTGATGATGGCGGCCAGCTCGTCCTTGCGCTGGTTCATCAGGGCCAGGAAGTTGTTGAGCACACGCGCACGGCGGATCGGCGGCGTGTCGGCCCAGGCAGGAAACGCTGCGCTGGCGGCCGCGATGGCGGCGTTCACGTCGGCCACGTCGGCCAGGGCCAGTTCGCGCGCGGCACGACCGGTGGCCGGATGGAAGACGGGCTGGCGCCGGGCGGCAGCCGGCACGTGGCGCTCGCCGTTGATGTAGTGGCCGACCGTGTCGGTCGAAACATGGGGAAGGGGTGTACCCATCGTGGTCTCCGTGGCTTGTAGGGGGCGGACCCGGTGCAGGGACCGCCCGGTCCTGCAGACCGCGGACGGACCGCGGACCGGGCAGATGCCGCGCACGATTGTGACCGCTGGCCTGGACGCGTGCCGCGCGCGCCCTGACAGGCCGACCAACGCGCGACCCATAAAAAAAGCCACCCGGGTTGATGGGTGGCTTTCAAGAGTGCTGATGCACCATGCCGGGCGACATCGATCAGGGCTGGTTGCCGTGTTCTTTTTGATTGCAACCAGATGTTCCTGGCGTGCGCCGTGTTCTTCAGTTCAGGACCCGCGTGACAGCCGACAGCCGTGAATGTATCCAGCCCCATGGGGGGCCACCATCCCCACGAAGGAGGATGCACGCGCGTGATTACTTCACGCCAAATGTGATACGAACTGCTTGCGCATCCGGAACCTGGATGAAAACAGCCGCGCTTGCGTCGAACCAGACGATCGCCAGACCGACCTGATTCCAGCCTGGTCCGCGGACTAACGCACCCAGCCTGGCGAGGCAGGCACGAATTGTTTCATCACGTAACGCCAGCTTGACGATTGCGGACAACTCGGCCTGGCCATCCTGCAACAGCTCAATTCAGCACGACTGGCACACACGGAAAACGTGCCGGCGCAAGCACCGGATGCATCAGACATGTGACCGAGGTAACAATATTCGGGATTCATCCTGCATCAAGCTGAACAAAACCCTGACACCAGTGCAATCGGCCCGAACAAAATTACTCCCGACATCTACACTGTGACGTACAGATCCATGTTCTTGCACCCGAGCGAACCCGAACAGGCGCGGGTCGCGGGCAAGACCAGGGAGTCAGGCACCAAGGTGCCATGGAGGCAGGCAATGACCACGAAGAGCACTTGGGCCTATCTGATGCGTCTGATTAGCGGGCCGCATCGGCGCCAGCGCACCAGAACCCCGGATTTTGCCGACCACGGCACGGCCTTCGGTCTGGAATTGAGCATGGCACAGGAGGATATTGCGCCACCGGTACAGGTGCAGACGCGGGCACGCGCCAGATCCGGCCTCAGCTTCAACCGGGCCGGGCGCTGAACAAGCGCAGATAACCAGTGGTCAAGGGCCACCCCGCGTCCAGGACCGGCATGGCAGGGGAATTCCCAGCGCTCAGCGGATCAGCAGCACCGGTGTCTTGCACATCGCCAGCACGCGGGTAGCAGTGGATCCCATGACGAGGTTTGCGACCGTGCCGTGACCATGCGACCCCATGAGCACCAGGTCGTAACCATCCGCCTGTGCCATGTGCGCGATCACCTCGGGAACAATACCCGCCTTGCTCAGGAAAGTGACGCGCTTGGGCTGCTGGTCGAGGAATGCACGGATGGGCTTGAATATCTTCTCGCCTTCGTCGCTGTAAAAGGACAGCAGCAGTTCCCGATTCACCGCAGAAGCCGCATAGGGCGGAATCTGCGGCACGACAGTCAGCACGGTGTAGTTGTGGTCGTTGCCGAGAAACTCCTCGTGAGCAGCCCACCACGCCAGCATGCGCCGGGTGAATTCGCTGCCGTCCACCGCTATCAGTATCTTCATGGCCAGATCTCCTCGTCTTGTCCAGCAAGTGTCCGCGACCGACGATCAGCAA
Organism: Pseudomonadota bacterium; assembly: GCA_046045865.1. GTDB lineage: Bacteria > Pseudomonadota > Gammaproteobacteria > Burkholderiales > Burkholderiaceae_C > Sphaerotilus. Next base: position 4,400 of record JBJOKY010000365.1, read on the forward strand.
GGTTGACCCACATCAAGAGAGCGACTGCGCGCCTGTGCCGGCAAGTCCGTCGCACGCATGCGGCTCAGATATCGAAGCAGCAGTCGCGAAACTGCGCCTGCTCCCCCTTCGACGCATAACCCCGCGGGTTGGCCAGCACCCGGCAGCGCCGCTGGCCGGTATCGATCACGTAGTCGCTCGGGCAGTGCAGGTGGCCGTGCAGCCAGACGTCTGCATGACGCAGCAGATCATCCAGCACGTTGCAGAAACCGGCCGTACCCGGCGTCAGGCCGTAACGTGGATCGGCGCTGC
>JBJOKY010000366.1:0-4684 GCA_046045865.1 Pseudomonadota bacterium
CTGGAGCCCACGCTGGGCGGCGTCAACCTCGAGGACATCAAGGCGCCCGAGTGCTTCTACATCGAGAAGAAGCTGCGCGAGCGCATGAAGATCCCGGTCTTCCACGACGACCAGCACGGCACGGCCATCATCTCGGGCGCGGCGCTGCTCAACGGCCTGGAGCTGGTGGGCAAGCCCATCGGCGAGATCAAGCTGGTGGTGTCGGGCGCCGGTGCGGCCTCCATCGCCTGCCTGGACCTGATGGTCGGCCTGGGCGTGAAGGTGGCCAACGTCTGGGTGGTCGACTCCCGCGGCGTGATCCGCAACACCCGGCAGGATTTCAAGGACGGCAAGCTCGACGAATCCAAGCTGCGCTACTGCCAGAGGACCGAGCTGGCCACGCTGGCCGAGGTGATCCGCGGCGCCGATGTCTTCCTGGGCTGCTCGGCCGCCGGCGTGCTGACCGGCGAGATGGTGGCCAGCATGGCCGAGCGGCCCATCATCCTGGCGCTGGCCAACCCCGAGCCCGAGATCCGGCCCGAGCTGGCGCGCCAGGCGCGGCCGGACTGCATCGTCGCCACCGGGCGCTCGGACTACCCGAACCAGGTCAACAACGTCCTGTGTTTCCCCTACATCTTCCGCGGCGCGCTGGACTGCGGCGCCACCACCATCAACGAGGCCATGAAGCTGGCCTGCGTGCGCGAGATCGCCGCCCTGGCCAAGGCGGAGACCAGCGACGAGGTCGCCGCTGCCTACGCCGGCCAGGAGCTCAAGTTCGGGCCCGAGTACCTCATCCCCAAGCCCTTCGACGTGCGGCTCATCCTGCGCATCGCGCCGGCGGTGGCGCAGGCGGCGGCCGAGTCAGGCGTGGCCAGCCGGCCGATCGCCGACATCGCGGCCTACCGCGAATCGCTCACCCGCCATGTCTACCAGACCGGCATGTTCATGCGCCCGGTGTTCGGCGCGGCCAAGCGCGCGCCCAAGCGTGTGGTCTACGCCGAGGGCGAGGACGAACGCGTGCTGCGCGCCGTGCAGGTGGCCATGGCCGAAGGCATGGCCACGCCCATCCTGGTCGGGCGTCCGGCGGTGATACAGATGCGCATCGACCGCGCCGGCCTGCGCCTGAAGGCGGGCAGCGACTTCGAGGTGGTGAATCCCGAGGACGACCCGCGCTTCCGTGCCTGCTGGGAGGACTACCACCGCATCATGGGCCGCGACGGCGTCTCGGTCGAGGCGGCCAAGGCGGCGGTGCGGCGCTCGACCACGCTGATCTCGGCCCTGCTGCTCAAGCGCGGCGACGCCGACGCCATGCTGTGCGGCCTGCAAGGGCGCTACGAGGCGCACTACGACTACGTGCGCAAGGTCATCGGCGCGCGTCCGGGCACCAAGGTGATGGCGGCCATGAACGCGCTCATGCTCGACACGCAGAACCTGTTCATCACCGACACCTTCATCAACGAGGAGCCCGGCGCAGAGGAGCTGGCCGACATCGCCCTGATGGCGGCCGAGGAGATGAAGCGCTTCGGCATCCCGCCCAAGGTGGCCTTCCTGTCGCATTCCATGTTCGGCACGTCGAACCGGCCGGCGGCGCGGCGCATGCGCCAGGCGCGCGACCTGTTCGTCGCCATGGCGCCCGGCATCGAGTGCGACGGCGAGATGCAGGGCGACGCTGCCCTGTCCGAGAAGATCCGCCACGACATGCTGCCGGATTCGACCCTGACCGGCGCGGCCAACCTGCTCGTGGCGCCCAACCTGGACGCGGCCAACATCCTGTTCAACGTGCTCAAGGTGACCTCGGGCCACGGCGTGACGGTGGGGCCCATCCTGCTCGGCGCGGCCGCACCGGTGCACATCCTCACGCCCTCGTCGACCATGCGACGGGTCGTCAACATGACGGCGCTGGCGGTGGCCGACGCCGCCGCCACCGGCGCCCAGCGCCGGCTGTGAGCGGGCGCTGAGCTGGCTGGCGCCCGGCCAGCGGTAACTCGCTTGTTCCGTCGCGCGCCGCAGGGGCGGCCGATAATCCGTCGCCCCATCCCTGGGCGCGGGCCCGTGCGGCCGTGACGGCCCTGCCGCGCCCGACCTCTCCCTCATTGCCTCAAGGACATACCCGATGCGCCGCCACACCAAGATCGTCGCCACCCTGGGCCCGGCTTCGTCTGACCCGGAGGTGCTGGAGCGCATGATCCGCGCCGGCGTCGACGTGGTGCGGCTCAACTTCAGCCACGGCAAGGCGCAGGACCACATCGACCGTGCCGCGCTGGTGCGCTCGACCGCGCTGCGGGTGGGCAAGCCGGTGGCCATCATGGCCGACCTGCAGGGCCCCAAGATCCGCGTCGGCAAGTTCGCCGACGGCCGTGTGATGCTGGAGAACGGCCAGCCCTTCGTGCTCGACGCGGCGCGCAGCGCGCTGGGTGACAACACCGGTGTCGGCCTGGACTACAAGGAGCTGCCGCGCGATGTGCGCCCCGGCGACACCCTGCTGCTCAACGACGGCCTGATCGTGCTGACGGTCGAGCAGGTGCGCGGCGAGGAGGTGCACACCCTCGTCAAGGTGGGCGGCGAGCTGTCCAACAACAAGGGCATCAACAAGCAGGGCGGCGGCCTGACCGCGCCGGCCCTGACCGCCAAGGACATGGACGACATCAAGACGGCGATGTCCTTCCAGTGCGAATACCTGGCGGTGAGCTTCCCGAAGAACGCGACCGACATGGAAATGGCGCGCCAGCTTGCCAACGTGGCCGGTGAACCCTGGCGCCACAAGCCCGGGCTGATCGCCAAGATCGAGCGCAGCGAGGCAATTCCGCAGCTCGAGGGCATCCTCAAGGCCAGTGACGGCATCATGGTCGCCCGCGGCGACCTGGCCATCGAGGTGGGCAATGCCGCCGTGCCGGCGCTGCAGAAGAAGATGATCCGCATGGCGCTGGCGCTGGACAAGCTGACCATCACCGCCACGCAGATGATGGAATCGATGATCCAGAACCCGGTGCCCACCCGCGCCGAGGTGAGCGACGTGGCCAACGCCGTGCTGGACGGCACCGACGCCGTCATGCTCAGCGCCGAGACCGCCGCCGGCAAGTTCCCGGTGGAAACGATCGAGCAGATGGCCGCCATCGCCCTGGCCGCCGAATCGGCCGAAGGCAGCACGCTGGACACCGACTTCACCAACAAGCACTTCGGCCGCATCGACCAGTCGATCGCCATGGGCGCGCTGTTCACGGCGCATCACCTGGGCTGCAAGGCCATCATCGCGCTGACCGAATCGGGCTCCACGCCGCTGTGGATGAGCCGTTACAAGAGCGCCGTGCCCATCTACGCCCTGACGACGCAGGAGCTGTCGCAGCGCAAGATGGCGCTGTACCGCAACGTGCGTCCGCTCATGATGCCCAAGTTCGACGACCGCGACACCGCGCTGACCCAGGCCGAACGCATCCTGGTCGACAAGGGTGAACTCAAGCCCGGCGACACCTATGCCATCACCTGCGGCGAGCCCATGGGCTACCCGGGTGGCACCAACATGCTCAAGATCTGCCGCGTCGGCTGACGCGGGCCGGTGGCCCACCCCGCGCCTGGGTGGGGGTGCAACCCAGGCGACCTGACGAACGCGTGATCTGACGCGCCCTGAGGCTCTCAGGGTCAGCTCCGGCAAGGTGGTGGAACCTTAGAATTCCGAGGTTTCAGGGCGATTACATCGCCCTACGCCGGCTCGGACGGCGGCCCCGGTTTCCATCCACCTCGAGGTTCCACCATGCCACTCGTCTCCATGCGCCAACTGCTCGACCACGCCGCCGAAAACGGCTACGGCATCCCGGCGTTCAACGTCAACAACCTCGAACAGGTGCAGGCCGTCATGGCCGCCGCCGCCGAGGTGAACGCCCCGGTCATCCTGCAGGCCAGCGCCGGTGCGCGCAAGTACGCCGGCGAGAGCTTCATCAAGCACCTGATCCAGGCCGCGGTCGAGGCCTACCCGCACATCCCCCTGGTCATGCACCAGGATCACGGCCAGACGCCGACGATCTGCCAGGGCGCCATCGACCTGGGCTTCGGCTCGGTCATGATGGACGGCTCGCTGCAGGCCGACGGCAAGACGCCGGCCTCGTTCGACTACAACGTCGACGTCACCCGCCAGGTGGTCGCGCTGGCGCACAAGGTCGGTGTCACCGTGGAAGGTGAACTCGGTTGCCTGGGCAACCTGGAAACCGGCGACGCCGGCGAGGAAGACGGCATCGGCGCCGAGGGCAAGCTCAGCCACGCCCAGATGCTCACCGACCCGGAGGAAGCCGCCCAGTTCGTCAAGGCCACCCAGCTCGACGCCCTGGCCATTGCCATCGGCACCAGCCACGGCGCCTACAAGTTCAGCCGCAAGCCCACCGGCGATATCCTGGCGATCAGCCGCGTCAAGGAGATCAACGCGCGCATTCCCAACACCCACCTGGTGATGCACGGCTCGTCGTCGGTGCCGCAGGATCTGCTGGCCATCATCAACCAGTACGGCGGCAAGATGAAGGAGACTTACGGCGTGCCGGTCGAGGAGATCCAGGAAGCCATCAAGTACGGCGTGCGCAAGATCAACATCGACACCGACATCCGCCTGGCCATGACCGGTGCGGTGCGCAAGTTCATGGCCGAGAACCCGGACAAGTTCGACGCGCGTGAATGGCTCAAGCCCGCCCGCGAAGCCGCCAAGGCCATCTGCAGGCAGCGT
>JBJOKY010000367.1:0-4658 GCA_046045865.1 Pseudomonadota bacterium
CGTTGGTGGCGGTGACGATGGCGACCAGGTCGCCGCGCCGCTGGTGGAACTGCACCAGCTCGCGCGCGGCGGCGCCGATCTGCGGGCGCATCACCTCGGTCATGAAGCGCTCGCGCGCCGCATAGGCCTCGGCCACGGGGCGGTTGCGCCACACCGAGGTGGCGAAGTCGACATAGGCCGCCAGGTCGAGCGTGCCGGCCTGGTAGCTGGCGTAGAACTCGTCGTTGCGGCAGCGGAACTGCTCGCCGTCGGCCCAGCCGATGTCGACCATGTAGCCGCCGAAGGCGTGGTCGGAGTCGATCGGGATGAGTGTGCCGTCCAGGTCGAACAGGCACAGGTGGCGGGCGCCGGCCGCAGCAGTCAACACGCTCATACGCCGGCTCCCTGCGGCGCGGCGCCGTCCTCGGCCAGCATCTGGCGCAGCAGCGGCACACTCACGCCGCGCTTGGCGGCGAGCGAATAACCGTCCAGGCGGTCGAGCAGACGCATCAGGTGGCTGAGGTCGCGGGCGCAGCGTTTGAGCAGATAGTCCATCACGTCATCGGTCAAGAGAATGCCGCGCCGGTCGGCTTCGCGGCGCAGCAGGGCGCGCACCTGGTCCTCGGTGGGCGGCATGAGCTGGTAGACCAGGCCCCAGGCCAGCCGGGTGCGCAGGTCGTCGCGCAGCGGCAGGTCGACCGGCGGCAGGCTGCCGGCGGCCAGCACCGCCACGCCCAGGCTGGTGGCCTCCACGAAGGCGGTGAAGGCGGCGTGCTGCTGGCGCGCGTCGTAGGCCTGGCAGTCGTCCAGCAGCAGCAGGGCGACGTCGTCGGCCAGCTCCCAGGGCAGGGGCTGGCCGGGGCCGAATGCTGCCACACGCAGGCCGCGCGCCTGTGCCAGCGCCGCCGCGGCACGCAGCAGGTGGGTCTTGCCCGCACCGGCCGGCCCCCACAGGTAGACCGGCACGCCGGGGCTGGGCTCGCGCAGCGCCTCGTGCACCTGGGGCCAGGCGGAGTTGTCGCCGGGCAGGAAGTTGTCCAGCCGCCAGGCCGGTTCGGGCACCAGGTCCAGCGGCACCTGGCGGGTCAGGGCGGTGCTCATCCGGGGCTCATCCTGTGTACAGCCGGCTGGCGAAGTAGCGCGCGGCCAGGCGCCGCAGCACGACCTGCAGCACCGCCCCCGCAGGCAGGGCCAGCAGCACGCCGACGAAGCCGAACAGGTGGCCGAACACGAACAGCGCCAGCAGCACGGCCACCGGGTGCAGGCCGATGCGCTGGCCCACCAGGCGCGGCGTGAGGAAGAAGCCCTCGATCACCTGCCCCGCGCCGTAGACCACCGCCACCGCGACCAGGCCGTAGATGCTGAGGAACTGCAGCGTGCCGGCCAGCAGCGCCAGCAGCGCGCCCAGGCCGAAGCCGAGGTAGGGGATGCACACCGCCAGCCCCGTGAACACGCCCACCGGCACGGCCAGCTCGAAGCCCGCCAGCGCCAGCGCCAGGCTGTAGTACACCGCCAGCAGCAGCATCACCAGCAGCTGGCCGCGCAGGTACTGGCCCAGCACCTGATCGCATTCGCCGAACAGGTCGAGCACCGCGGGCGCGTGGCGCTCGGGCACGAATCGGTGCAGGCCGGCCAGCAGGGCCGGCCAGTCCATCAGCAGGTAGAAGGCGATCACCGGCACCAGCAGCAGCCAGGTCACCAGGGTGATGAGCAGGTTGCCACCCGACAGGGCCGAGCTCAGCAGCGTCTTCAGGCCGTCGTCGAGGTTGAGCTTGGCGTAGTCCATCAGCGCGAGCTTGAGGCTGGCGAAGTCCAGCCGGTAGGCCAGGCCCAGCTGCGCCAGCCAGACATTGATCTGCTCGACCAGGCGCTGCGTCTGCAGCGGGATCTGCTCCTTGAGCAGCGGCAGCTCGCGCGACAGGATGGGCACCAGCAGTGCCAGCACGCCCACCACGGCCAGCATCAGCAAGGTCTCGGTCAGCGCGATGGCGACGACGCGCGGCAGCCGTCCGCGCGGGCGGGCCAGACGCGCCACCGCCGGCTCCAGCGCATAGGCCAGCACGGCAGCGGCGACGAAGGGCGCGACCACTGGCGCCAGCCACCACGCCAGCAAAAAGGCAGCCGCCAGCAGAGCACACCAGGACAGGAGCAGCTTGCCGGCGGGGGACAGGGTCATGGGGTGATCGGATTTCGGGCAGGTGCGCGGGCGTCAGTGCCAGCGCGTCGGGCCGGCATCGCGCAGGCGCGCCAGGCGCAGGCCGATGCTGGTGCGGTCGACGGCGGTCGGGCCGGCCTGGCTGAGGTAGTGCGCCAGGTCGGCGATGGCGGCCTGGTCGTCGCCCAGATGCTCCAGCGCCAGACCACGGTCGCGCCGCCATTCGCACTCGTCGGGCAGCAGCACGACCATGCGCTGCAGCACGGCCAGCAGGCGCGGCCAGTCCTCCATCTCGCGGTGGATGGCCTCGAGGTTGCGCAGCATGCGCGCGATGATCTCGCGCGGCGTGGCCGGGCGCAGGAAGCGCGCCAGCGTCGCGGCGCGGCTGCGCGCGTCGCCGCGCAGATAGCTCTCGATGCGCTCCTCCAGCGCTTCGCGCGAGAGCGAATGGCCGCTCATCGGGTCGATCACGACCTCGCCGCGCGGCAGCTCCAGCTTGATGAGGAAGTGGCCGGGAAACGAGACCCCATGCGCCTTCAGACCGATCTGGCCGGCCAGTTCGAGGTAGAGCACGGCCAGCGAGATCGGGATGCCGCGGCGCGTGCGCAGCACCTCGTGCAGCAGGCTGTTGGCCGGGCTGTAGTAGTCGTTCACGTTGCCGGCAAAACCCAGTTCCTCGTAGAAGAAGTGGTGCAGCTGGCGCAGCCGGGTCAGGGCACCGGCGTCGGGTGCCAGGCGCGGCGAGAGGCGGTGGGCCATGGCGTCGATCTGGTCCAGCACGCCCTGCACGTCCAGCTCGGGCGTCTCGTAGTGGGCCAGCGCGACCGCGGCCTCGGTGAGCGCGAAGCCGCTGTCCTGCGCCACCAGCGCGCTGAAGTAGTCGAGCGGGGTCGGGGCCGTCCAGTCCATGTGACGAGTTTAGGGCGCCGTGCCGGACTTGGCGGGCGCGGCCTGGCCGATCTGGCGACGCGCGAACTGGCGCAGCGACACGCCGGCCAGCCCCAGCATCGAGAAATAGATGACCGCCGCGGCCGCCAGCACGCCGGCCAGCAGGAGGGCCCGCGCCAGCGGCCGGGCCTGCAGCGCGAGCCAGTCGACATAGTGGGCGTTGGCCACCAGCCAGGCGCCCATCACCGTGCAGGCCGCCACCACGCGCAGGCCGTAGCCCCACCAGCCCGGCGCAGGGGTGTAGCTGCCGCGCCGGCGCAGGCCGGTGAGCAGCCAGCCGGCATTGACCATCGCGGCCAGGCCGATCGACAGCGCCAGGCCGGCATGTGCCAGCCAGGGCACGAAGGCCAGGTTGAGCAGCTGGGTCAGCACCAGCACGGTGACGGCGATGCGCACCGGCGTGCGGATGTCCATCTGCGCGTAGTAGCCCGGCGCCAGCACCTTCACGCCGATCAGGCCCATCAGCCCGGCGCCGTAGCCGGTGAGGGCCAGCACGGTCTGCGTCACGTCGCGCGCGCTGAACCTGCCGTAGTGGAAGACCACCGCCACCAGCGGCTCGGCGAACACCAGCAGGGCCACGGCGCAGGGCAGGGCCAGCAACAGCACCAGGCGCAGGCCCCAGTCGAGCAAGGCGGAGTAGCGCGCGTCATCCCTGGCCGCGCTGGCAGCCGACAGCTGCGGCAGCAGCACCACGCCGAGCGCCACGCCCAGCAGCGCGGTCGGGAATTCCATCAGCCGGTCGGCATAGGTCAGCCACGAGACCGAGCCCGCCTGCAGGTGCGAGCCGATCTGCGTGTTGATGAGCAGCGAGAGCTGCGCCACCGACACGCCCAGCACCGCCGGCGCCATCTGGCGCAGGATGTGGCGCACGCCCTCGTGGCGCCAGGCGGCCATGAAGCGCGCCGGCGTGGCGGCGATGTGCGGCAGCATGCCCACGCGTGCCAGCGCCGGGATCTGCACCAGCAGTTGCAGCACGCCGCCGCCCATCACGCCCGCCGCCAGAGCGTAGACCGGCTCGACGCCGCGCGCCTCGAACACCGGCGTGAGCCACCAGGCCGCGCCGATCACGCTCAGGTTGAGCAGCACCGGCGTGGCGGCCGGCACGGCGAAGCGCTTCCAGGTGTTGAGGATGCCGGCCGACAGCGCCACCAGCGACATGCACAGGATGTAGGGAAACATCAGCCGCGTCATGACGGTGGCCAGTTCGGCGCCGCGCGCCGGCAGGCCGGCCGCCATCAGCCACACCAGCAGCGGCGCGGCCAGCACCCCCACCGCGGCAGTGAGCAGCAGCACCCACAGCAGCACGCTGGCCACGGCGTCGATCAGGGTGCGCGTGGCGGCGTCACCGTCGCGCGTGCGGCTGGCGGCCAGGATGGGCACGAAGGCCTGCGAGAACGCGCCCTCGGCAAACAGCCGGCGCAGCAGGTTGGGGATACGGAAGGCGACCTGGAAGGCGTCGGTCACCACTCCGGCACCGAAAGCCGCGGCGACGAGCTGCTCGCGCACCAGCCCGGTCACGCGCGACGCCAGGGTCAGCAGCGAGACGATGGAGGCAGCGCGCAGCAGGTTCATGCAG